>USSZ01000019.1 GCA_900557645.1 uncultured Eubacteriales bacterium | reverse complement strand
ACAATCCGAAGACCTTCATCCTTCACGCGGCGTTGCTGGGTCAGAGTTTCCTCCATTGCCCAATATTCCTAACTGCTGCCTCCCGTAGGAGTCTGGGCCGTATCTCAGTCCCAGTGTGGCCGGTCATCCTCTCAGATCGGCTAATCATCGTCGCCTTGGTGGGCCTTTACCCTCACCAACTAGCTAATGATACGCAAGCTCATCTATCACCAGATCTAACCTTTGACCCCTTGATGATGCCATCCTGTGGTCTTATGCGGTATTAGCAGAAGTTTCCCTCTGTTATCCCCCTGTGATAGGCAGATTACTCACGCGTTACTCACCAGTCCGCCACTAAGTTAATTCTAAAGCAAGCTTCAAAATTAACTCCGTTCGACTTGCATGTTTGAAGCACGCCGCCAGCGTTCGTCCTGAGCCAGGATCAAACTCTAAATATATATTTCTAAACCTTTTCGGTTTCTGGGTTTGATTTTTTCCACGCTACTTACACTATAGCGCTTCGGCTCAATAACTTTAAGTAAATTGACTTCGTTTCAATTCTTGTACTTATCATATATATTATTTAATTGCCATTGTTCCCTAACTCGTCTCCAAGTTAGCGTTTATATATTAACACATTCCCTCTACCTATGTCAACACTTTTTTATATCTTTTTTAACCTTTTTTATCCTTTTTTTTCACTTTTCTATGATACTCTAGCACCCGTTGTGGAAATTTCTTCAAATAAAATGCTTAAAACATTGATTCACATACATTTTTTATTGACTAAAATTATCATTTAAAAACAAAATAATACAAAACTTTGAAAATAATATTTATATAATAAAAATTAAATTGATTATTTATTTTATTTTGATTAGAATATGTTATGGAGAAATAAAAATGGCAAAAAATACTAATCATTATGAGATAATCAAAACTTATGTTACTTATGAAGATAAAATATACTATAAAAATTATTTATGTCGTAAAGATGACGGTCAAATAGTCAAAATAAAGAAGAAAATAAATAGCACTACTTACACAGAGTTACCTCCAAGGCATTCTTTTAAAGGAACTTTACATTCATTTGAAATGCTTTTATTCACATTATTAAAACCAATAATTGATGAAAATTCATTTAAAATCTTCAAAACAAAAGCAAAACAAATTGACTATTATATTGATAAACTAAAAAAAGTTAGTAAAAATGATCAATTTGGCATTTTAAATGAATTAATAAATAAAATCACTTTGAAATGCTTTGATATAATAAAAGAAAAAGCACCTAATAGAAAACTTCTAGAAGATGCTTTTGATTATTTAATTAAAAATACAGAATTGCGAAACTATGTCAACTTTGAAGATGAAAATCAAGTATAATAAGACAAAAAAAAATAAAAGGGGATATCCCCTTTTTTCATTATAATTCAGGTTCTTGCTCCTTAAACTTTCCAAAGTTTACATCAAGAGTTTTTGGTCCTTTGTTTATTTGGCTTTTTTTAGCAATTATTCTACCTTTAAGTAATCCTTCTACACTGACATTCAATTTTGTCATATTAGCCCTCCATTAACTTGGTTTTATAATAGCACATTTTTTTCAAAATGTAAATACCCTTTTTAAAAATTTTTACATTTTTTCTGGAATGTCAATTCCTAGCACATAAAGTGCTGTGCTTAATTCTTTTTTAACAAGGTTTAATAAAGAAATATAACTTTGTTTTATTTGTGAATTACTTTCGTTTATAACATTATGATTATTATAAAAAGTAGAAAAGTT
This sequence comes from uncultured Eubacteriales bacterium, assembly GCA_900557645.1. Classification (GTDB taxonomy): domain Bacteria; phylum Bacillota; class Clostridia; order Christensenellales; family UBA1242; genus Caccovivens. Next base: position 17,586 of record USSZ01000019.1, on the reverse strand, counting down.
ACTTGCAAGATCATAAGTCGCAGAACATAAAGCATTTAAAGATTTTTCTTGATAGCAAATTTCATAAGCAGAATTTAGTTTCAAAATAGATTTTATTATCTCTCGTTCTTCATCTGAATTGATAAAAAATTTACCTGCTTTATCATTGCATCTATTTAATATCGAATTAATTCGGACAACTGTGTATTGTAGATATGGTCCAGTTTTGCCTTCAAAAGATAAAAACTTATCAATGTCAAAAACATAATCTTTTACAACGCTATTTGATAAATCACCAAACTTCATTGCAGCAACACCTATCTTTAATGCTGTTTCCCTTGACACTGGTGCATTATTTGCCTTTAACTTTTCGCTAGCCTTATCAATTAACAAATTGATAATATCTTCAAGTTTTATCGTATCACCACTACGAGTTTTGAAAGGTTTTCCATCTTTCCCAGTCATAGTTCCAAAACCTATATGAATAAGTTGTTGATTCTCTGGAGATATACCTGCTTTCTTGCAAACTCTAAAAACTTGAGTAAAATGATTTTTTTGTCTTCCGTCAACAATATATTCAATTCTGTCGACATTTTTGATTGTTTCATTTCTCATCAAGATAGTCGCAATATCTGTTGTAGCATACAATACCCCTCCATTATATTTTTTCAAAATAGCAGGAGGCATAGGGTTTTTATATCTTTGAACTTCATCAGGACTAGACTTTGGCAAAGGAATGTTTTCTCCTTCTTCTGCAACATCAACAATTACAGCACCATCACTAACTCTAGTAAGTCCCTTATCTTCAATTATTTTAAGTGCCTTATCTATATAAGCATCAGCATCACTTTCACCATACCATAAATCAAATTCAGCGCCAAGTTCGCTATAATGTTTTTTAATTTGTTCAACCGAAACTTGTCTGATTTTTTTATAAATAGTAAAATAAGGTTCTTCTTTATTTTGTATTTTTAAAGTCCAATCATCGGCTTGATTTTTAAAGTCCTCGTCATTATTTTTTCTTAGACTTGCCTTTGGATATGCTTCATTTAATAAATCCAAAGTAATAATTGGCTCTTTTCCTTTCCCTGTAAAATAATAATCTAAAATTCCATCATTATATAATTGAAGTTCAGTAAGCCCCATTTGAAGTCCCCAATCACCAAGATGAGCATCAGAGATAACTTCATCGCCTAAAAATTTATAAAGTCTTTTTAAACTTTCGCCAATTATAGGGGAACGCAAATGCCCAATATGTAATGCTTTTGCAACATTTGCACCACCATAATCTAAAATAACTTTTTGACTTTTTTGATGTTTTTGAACTCCACCCATTTCATCATTTAAAAATTCATTGCCAAGATTTTCAAGTTTTTTATCAGTTAGTTTAATATTAATGAATGCAGGTTTTGCAACTTCAAAAATAAAATCATCGTTTTGTGGAATGTTTTTCACTATTTTTTCTGCAACATCAAAAGGGTTTCCACCAATTTTTTTTGCAAGAGAAAAACACCCATTACATTGAAAATCACAAAGTTTTGGCATATTAGAAAAAGTTATAGATAATTTTTCACTATAACCTGCCTTTTCTCTACCTTCGTTTAAAAGATCTTCTATTTCCTGTATAACCATTATTTCTCCTAATATTAATCAATATCTCTTCTTCCTTCAAGTGCTTTTGCAAGAGTAAACTCGTCAGCAAATTCAAGATCGCTTCCCATTGCAATTCCTTGAGCAATTCTTGTAACTCTTACCCCTAAAGGACGTAATAACTTTGCAATATACATTGCCGTTGCATCGCCTTCTACATCTGGATTTGTTGCCATAATAACCTCTTGTACTTTATCTTGAGACACTCTTTGAAGCAATTCTTTAATTTTAATATCATTTGGTCCTCTATGTTCAAGTGGACTAATAGTCCCAAATAAAACATGATAAACACCATTATATGTTTTAACTTTTTCCATTGCAAGAATATCTTTAGGTTCTTTTACGACACAAATAATTTTTCTATCCCTTGACTGACAAATAGGACAAATTTCTTTATCAGTAAAATTGCCACAAATTTTACAAAATCCAATTTTTTCTTTTGCTTCAATAATTGCGTCAGCAAACCTTTTTGCTCTTTCGCTTTTACCTTCTATAATAGAAAAAGCATAGCGTTGTGCTGTTTTATAGCCAACGCCAGGCAAAGTTCTAAACTGTTCAATTAATTTTTCAATAACATCATCTTGCATTTTACATCATTCCTGGAACATTTGGTAAAGATTCTTTTTCTTTTCTGTTTATTTGACCTAAACAATCATTTACTGCTGAAACAATTAAATCTTCAAGCATTTCAACATCATCTGGATCAACAACTTCAGGTTTAATAGAAATAGATTTTAAAGTTCGATCTCCCATCATCTTTGCTTCAACCATTCCACCACCTACACTTGAAGAAAACTCACTTTCTTCAAGTTCTTTTTTTGCTTTAGCCATTTCCTCTTGCATTTTTTGTGCTTGACGCATTAATTGATTTATATTAGCACCACCAAATCCTCCAAAATTACCATAAGCCATTTTTATTTCCTCCTCTAACAATTAAATAATCTCCAAAAATTTCTTTTAATTTTTCAATATCCTGCTCTTCTTCGCTTTTTTCAATATGTTTTACATTTATTTTAACAGCAATATCAAGCCCTTGCCAACGCAAAGCATTTTCAATTTCACGTTTTCCATCACTTAATAGATTGACAAGCATTCCTTCATTTACATTAATAATAAGCATATTATCTTTAAGTTCAACGTCTGTAATATCTCCACAAGCAACATGAAGTGCCACTTGCCTATGCTCTTTAAGGAATAAAACTACTTTCCCCCAAACATTTTTTGCTGATAATTTCCCAATAGATGCACTAATTTTCAGTTTTTTTTTACTTCATCATTATCCATTCCAGTTAAAGCCGATAAAGATAATGTTTCAAGAAGCAGTCTTGGCGAAAGAGTGTAACGAAGTTCATTTTCTGCACCACCAAAAATTTGCATATATCGAATCAAGTCTTTTTCACTAAACTTTTCTGCTTGAACTTTCATTTTATCAAATGCTTCTTGTGGGAGCGATAAAATTTCATTAGGTTTCTCACAAGACGTGCATATTAGCAAATTTCTTGCCTGTTTTGATAAGTCTTTAACAAATACAGAAAGATTTTTTCCACTTGAATCTATATCATTAATAAGTTGTAAAAGTCTTCCTACGTCTTTTTGTGCCAGTAAGTCAAAATAATCAATTAAAAGTTGATAATCGGTTGTCCCTAAAACTTTCATTACACTTTCTTTAGTTATCTTCCCATTCGCAAAAGCAATAATGCAATCAGCGATTGATAATGTATCTCGGACACTGCCTTCTCCTGCCACAGCAATCATTTTCAACGCTTCATCATCATAAGAAATTTCTTCCTTATCAAGGATATCTTGTAAAAGTCTTGTAAGATTTTGCACTGACACAAGCCTAAAATCAAATCGAATACATCTTGAAAGGATTGTTGCAGGAAGTTTATGTGCTTCTGTTGTTGCCAAAATAAATATAACGTGTGAAGGTGGCTCTTCCAAAGTTTTTAATAATGCATTAAAAGCACTATCAGTCAACATATGCACTTCGTCAATAATATAAACTTTATATTTTGCATCAACAGGCAAAAATTTTACTTTTTCACGAATTTCACGGACATCATCAACTCTATTATTTGAAGCAGCATCAATTTCAATTACATTTATATCATTTGCTCCTTCAAGTCTTTTGCAAACTTCACATTTCCCACAAGGAGAACCATTTTCATTATTTAAACAATTTACTGCCTTCGCAAAAATTCTTGCAACAGAAGTTTTTCCTATACCACGAGAGCCTGTGAAAAGATAGGCATGTCCAACTTTGCCAGTTGCAATTTGATTTTGAAGTGCCCTAGTAATATGTTCTTGTCCTACAACTTCTTCAAAAGTTTTAGGTCTATATTTCCTGTATAATGAAAGATGTTCCATTTTTTCTCCTACAATATATTATACAAATATAATGATGCTTTTGCAAACAAAATTTAACATTGAAAACCTAAATAAAAAAATATTTTATTTAATTATTTTTATTCGACAAATAAATAAAATCATTAATAATAATTTAATATTTATTTTTATTAATATTTAATAAATATATTTATAATTATTTTAATTATTTTTATTTATTTTGTTAATATTTAATTTTAATTTTTAACAATAAAAAAAATCGGTTAACCCGATTTTTATTTAATGATTTGTTATAGATAAAATTTGCAAAAATGAATTGACATCTAAACAAGCACCACCAATAAGCAACCCATTTATCTTTTTAGCCTTTGCCATCTGCCCTGCATTTTTATTTGTAATGCTTCCACCATAAACAATACATATATTTTCTCCAGCATTTTGAGAAAAATCGTTTGTTATAATCTTTCTTATAATTCCACTTGCAACATCAATCTCTTTTACTGTAGGAGTTTGACCACTCCCAATTGCCCAAATTGGCTCATAAGCAATCGTGATGTTTTCAAGTTCATTTTCATAAAGTCCTTTTAAAGACTCTTCTATTTGGTCTTTTAATACGTCTGCAGTTTTTAATGTGTTTCTTTCAGCCAAAGTTTCTCCTACACATAAAACTACGTTAAGACCATTTTTCAATGCTGCCTTAATTTTTTTATTATTTAATTTAGTATTTTCTTTAAATTTTATTCTGCGTTCACTATGACCTACTATAACATAACTTACACCCAAGTCTTTAAGCATTCTTCCACTTATTTCACCAGTTGTGCGTCCTTCATCATCTTCACTTAAATTTTGAGCACCCAGTTTAATATTTGTGCCTTCAATCATAAATTTCCCCATAGCAAGTGAAGTATAAGGCAGGCAAATTGTAATTTCCTGTTTAAAATCTTTACTTTTAGGAACTAAATTCATCAAATATTCCTTCGTTTCTGAAGGTGTTTTATTCATTTTAAAATTTGCAAATATTTTCATTTTATTTTCTCCTGAATAACCTCAATGCATGGCAGAGTTCCATCTTCAAGAAACTTTAATGTTGCTCCACCACCTGTAGATATATAATCGATTTTTTTACCAAGATTAAAAGAGTTTACAGCGGCAACACTATCGCCACCACCAACAATAGTATATCCCTTTGTTTCAGATATGGCTTTTGCTATTTGATAAGTTCCATTTTTAAACCTTGCATCTTCATACATTCCCATAGGACCATTCCATATAATTTGTCCTGCTTTCATAATTTCTTCTTTATAAAGTGCTATAGTTTTAGGTCCAATATCATACCCAACCATATCATCAATCATTTCGCTTGTTGTCATTACTTTTTCTTTCTTATCTGTTTTTCTTATGCATACATGGTCAACAGGAAGTAGAAGAGTTTTCCCAAGTTGTTTTGCTCTTGCCAATATTTCCTTTGCAGTTGATACACTATCAGGATAATAAATTGATTCACCTATTGGAAGCCCCATAGCATACAGAAAAGTATAAGCCATTGCACCACCAATCAAAATAACGTCTGCTTGATCAACAAATTTATTAAGAATTTTCACTTTAGTTTCAACCTTTGAACCACCAAGAACTGCTACAAAAGGTTTTTTAGGATTCTCCATAGCCTGACCAAGTTCTGTAATTTCTTTCTCCATTAAAAGACCAATAGCATTAGGAAGAATTCTTGCAATACCATAATTTGAAGCATTTTCTCTGTGAGCAACACCAAATGCATCATTAACAAAAATATCACCAAGAGAAGCAAGTTCTTTTGCAAACTCCATATCACATTTTGTTTCACCTTCATAAAAACGCGTATTTTCAAGAAGTAATACATTGCCATCTTTAAGATGACTGATTCTTCCTTTAACTTCATCACCTATAGTTTTATTGCAAAAATCAACATTACAATCAAGTCTTTTCATTAAAAGAAGAGCGATAGGCCAAAGAGATTTTCGAAGTTCAAAACCCTTTGGTCTGTCAAGATGAGATAAAAGCACTACTCTTGCCCCCTCTTTTGATAGATATTTGATTGTAGGTAAAGCGTTTACAATTCGTGTTGTATCAAGAATTTTTCCGTTTTCATCTATAGGAACATTGAAATCAACTCTTAACAAAACAACCTTTCCTTTAAGCCCAACAAGGTCTTTAACTGTTCTTTTCATTTTCTTCCCCCTTAATTTTTCCTATTAAAATTTTACAATATTTATTTTTAAAAACAAATTATTTTTTAAATAATTCTTGCAAAAGTTGTAAACTTTCGTCTATTGAAGGACTTGTTGCAAGTTTAAGCCGTATCTCACTTGCTTTCGTTATTCCATTAACATACCAAAGGAAATGTTTTCTCATATATAAGGTAAGCCAACTTTCGTCATAATATCTTCTTAAAACATCAACATGTCTTTTTATTACTTCAAATTTATCACCTACAAAAGGTTTTCCTAAAATTTCACTAAAAATCCAAGGTCTGCCTTGACTTCCCCTTCCAATCATAACACCATCGACACCAGTTTCCAGCATCTTTTTATAACTTTCACTATCAACAACATCACCATTACCAATAACTGGTATTTTTAAATTTTGTTTTAATTTTGCTATCGCTTCATAATTTGCTCTGCCACTATAGCCTTGCACAGTTGTTCTTGCATGAAGGGTAACTGCACTTGCACCACTTTCTTCACACATACGTCCGAATTCAACAGATATATCATTGTCATAACCAAGTCTAAACTTTACAGTTATAGGTTTGCTAGATGATTTAACACATTCACTTATAATCTTACTTGCGAGTGGCAAATTTTTCATTAAAGCACTGCCTTCACCATTTTTTACAATTTTAGGTGCAGGACACCCCATATTAATATCAATTATTTGATATTTAGAAAGCATAGGCAATGATAAAGACTTTGCCATTATTTCACTCTCATGTCCAAAGATTTGTCCTACTTTTATATTTTCATATTCTGAAGTAATTGTCATAAGTTCTGTCTTTTTAGGATTATGAAGCATAGCCCTACAAGAAAGCATTTCACTATAAGTTGCATCACACCCAAACATTGAACACACTTCTCTGAAGCCAACATCACTAACACCGGCCATTGGTGCAAGTAAAAGATTTTTGTTAAAATCAATATCTCTTATTTTCATAAAATCATTTTAGCAAGTTTATAATAATTTTGCAAATTATCAAAGATATTTTAAATAAAAATATTTTTATAATTAATTAGGAATTAATAAATAAATTAAAAAATAAAAAAAATATTTTAATAAAAAATATTAAAAAAATTAATTTAATATTTTATTTTGTATTTTATTTATTATTTATTTTTACTTATTTTTTTAATAAATAAATTAAAATATTCTTTTGTCAAAGGGAAAGCCATAACAAAATAAGTTATTCCTCCCAGCATAATTGACAAAACAACACCTAAAATTCCTGTGATAGAATTTAATAAAAGTCGAACAGCAAGAAACATAACAACACCCGATAATAATGGAAGAACAAACTCAAAAAAATTTATTTTGATAACACTTCCCAATTTAATAAGCGAACAGATACAAATAATAGAAAACATAACTATATTTGATATTGCTATTGAATATGCTGCAATTTCTTTAATTTGTGCAAGAATTATTAAAATAACAATTTTTGCAATGCCACCAATAGTATTAAAGATTAAAGTATGATAAAAGAAGCCTCTTGCTTGCAAAATTGAAAGCAAAAAACTGCTTATACTTGAAATTATAACACTTACAGCCCCAAGCGAAGTTAATTGTAATGCTATTTTTAAATAACCTTGAATAACATTTGGATAAATAATTGGATACAATTCTTTTGAAATTGAAGCAATCCCAAGAATTAAAGGAATTAAGAAATACCACATAACATTAAACGATTTGTTTATTATACTCTTTAATTGCCCCTCTTCTTTTGTTGCAGTCAAGAAAGAAACCTTTGGTAAGAGTGCAACAGCAACAGCCATTGATATTATAAGTGGAAAATTCAAAATAGCACCAACCACCCCTGTTTGCAAACCATATAATGAAGTCGCCACTGAAGACGAATAACCAGCCTTAACCAAAAGTGATATAATAATCATTGATTCTATAGCGTGAGTCAATGGAACAACGGCACTAGAAAAACTTAATGGTAAAGATGCCTTAAAAAACTCATTCCTCGCCTCATAATCTTTATCTTTGGATTTCTTAATTTTTATCTTTTTACTCATAACTGAAGCAAGATATAAAAAAGCAAGAATTTCGCTAACAGTTATCCCTAAAAAAGCACCAAAAACACCTGCAGATGCTCCTTTACTCCCCAAAATAAAAGCAAATAATAAACCAAACACGAATTTTATCACCTGTTCTATAATTTGACTGAAAGCAGTGGGAACCATATTTTCATAACCTTGAATAACTCCCCTATAAACACCAATAAGACCACCAAGTGGTAATAAAACAATAAAAAGAAGATAAGAATTACCACCTGCAACAATACCTTGTAACGAAGCAATATGTTTTGAAAATAATGCAAATATAACACCCAAGCCAAGACCAATCCCCCCACTAAACATTATTGCATATTTAAAATATTGACCTAACTTAAAGTTTTCTCCCTTCGCTCGTGAAGAAGAAACTAATTTAGATAAACTATTTGTAACTCCACTTGACACAAATATAAGTAAAAGAGAATATAAAGACATTATCATCTGAAAAATTCCAATGCCTTCAATACCAATAATATTAGTTAATGGAAGTCTGAATAATGCACCAAAAAATTTGCAAACCACACCACTAACTGTAAGAACAAAAGTCCCCTTTCCAACAGTGTCTTTCATGAAAATATAATGTGAAAAACAATAAAAAGTATACAAAATTTCGATTTAAGTATTTACAAAGATAAATAATTGTGTTATTATATAATTAATAATTAGGCAAAAAGGAGAAAAATATGGAAGATATTAAAAATAATCCTTATTACATTGACAATAACTATCCAATTACAGAACATCAAAAACAATTATTAAAAGAAAATAATATTTATATTTTAACTGCACTCAGTTCAATTATAAAAAATAAAGGTGAAACAAGTTCAGTAAGACCAGCATACAAGAAAAAAATTCTTTCTGGCAAACTTTACAATCCTGACAATGTTCTTGGATTAAACACTAACAATTTGGGAGAAAAACTTAAAGCACTCTTTATCGCTCTTGATAAAGAAGAAAATAAAAAGAAATTTTGCAACTCTTATTTTAACATAGCAATTTCAACTATCACATCAGGTAACAATATAGAAAATTATGATGCTGATTGGTTAAATTATTCACAAGCAACAACTTGTGCCCAAGAACTTAAAGGGAAGACACCTCTACAGGCAGCATTGGCTTGTTATAAAGAAGATTCTAAAATGCCTGTTGGATTAAATATGATGACTGTTATTGATACTATAATACAAAAAAATAAATATGGTCAATATGAAATTCAAGATATAACGGCAGCACAAGGTGATTTACTATATAAAGCAAGTTGCAAACAAGTTGAAGATTTAAAATCAAATAAAAAATTTAAAGAAAGTTTCAGAAATGAGAAACTTGAAAAAGATTTAGACGAAACTGAAAATGGAGATTTTTAAGAACTGTTAAATAAAAAATAAGTATGTTTTAAAACATACTTATTTTTTTATAATCCATTTTCATCAATTTCATCATTTTCATTTTCTATATTTTCTTGATTATTTTGAAGTTGTTCTTCATTTAACTTTTCTTCTGATGTTTCGGACTCTATTTGAATACTTACAGTTTCTTCAACAAATTCTACACTATCCCCTTCATCTTCGTCCTTATTTTTATCTAATTCTTCATTTTCTTCTTTTTCTCTATCGTTCTCTTCACTACTGGTCATTTCAATTGGAGGGTCATCAATTAAGTCAATTTCCTCATCTTCATTTTCTTCTTCAACAGGGATTTCTTTATCTATTTTCTCATCTTCTATTTTTTCTTCAATAGGCTCTTCTTTCTTTTCTTCTTTATTTTCAATCTTCCCTGCTATTTTGGTCGTTGTTTTTTCGGAATCTTTACTTGTCTCCTTTTTGCCATAATCATATCCAAAGATGCCTTTCTTTTCTCCTCCTTTATCTTTACTATCCTTATTATCCTTTTTCTTGGCACTATCTTTTTTATCAGATTTTTTACTTTCTTCTTTCTTTTTCATTTTCTCAAAAACATCTTTAGCCGGTTTATTTCCTGCCGTTTTATCTTTTTCTTTTCCTTTGTCGGTTTTCATAATTTCAATAGCACCAGGACGTTTTTGCATATTTGTAATTGCTTTAATAGAATTATTCATTTCAACAACAATATCTTTTAAATCCTGTTTGTTGACTTCTAATTTTTCTATACCACCAAACTCATCAATCGCCCTATCAAGCAAAGACTTAAATTTTGTATTTCTATGTTTTTCATTGATATCATTCTCATCTTTATCAATAATCAATTCTTTATATCTTCTTATTATAGCCTGACCTTTTTCACCTGCTCCCTCTAAAAGTTTAAGCATTCTCATCAAATAAATTTGTGATGCAATGTCATAAAGTCCAGCAACCAACATTTCAAGGTCAATCGCATCTTGAATAACAACTGCAATATTAGGCACTTGCACATCAGACATAGGGACAGCAACATCAACAAGATTAAAAGCCTGTCTTACCTTTATCCTAAAATTATCATCATAAACATCAATAAAGTCAGCAATGTGAGAAACTATATATTCATCTTCCAAAAAATCATCTACAAATTCTGATAAATATAAAGATGCTTTTGCCATATTATTTTCAAGCATAGTAAGTTTAACATGAAAATAATAATATTTTTTCATATAAACAGCACTGGCACGATACCAATCATGGTCCATATCTTCAATTTCTTTAAACATTCCAACAAGTTCTTGTTTAATAACTGCAGGAATCTGATAAACACCATTTTTATTTACACGACCAAGCAGTTGATAACGAACTGCCATAATGTTCATTCTTACTTTATAATATTTTATGTAATCAGGGTCTGTTAACGAAAAATCACGGCCAAACACTTTATAAGGCTCAATCTTAACTCCTTCTTTTTCATCTGGTTTTTTTTGTTCTACTTCTGCCATTTTATTCGTCATTTTTCCCATAAAAAAATTATAAACTAAACTTGCCAAAATATCAAGTGTTTTACCTTTTTTAATTTATTGTTTATCACTTAAAAATATAATAAACAATTAAATGTTTCATTTTTTTAAAAAACTTACACAATAAGGTTTTTCTTTTATTGCATTTAAAGTGATTCCATTGGATACACATTTGCCATTTCGATTGAAAAGACAATTTGCTTCGCATTTAATATCCAGTGCTTTACTATCTCTTTGGGGTGCAAAATCTGGTTCTTTATCAAATAAATGTTTTGTAACATCTTGCACTTCTTTTTTATTTTCATCTTTTTCAAAAGTTGAACACAAAACCTTTTCATTAACTAAAATTTCTTTTGCTTTGCAAGTAAATCTATCATTATATTTACATAAAATTTTTCTACATCTTATATCCATAATTATCTCCTATTTCATTTATTGACAATCATTTGACATTTATTCATAAATTAAATAAAATTGAATTAATAAATAAATATAAGGAGAAATTATGAAAGTATTATTACTTACAGATGTTAGAGGAACAGGAAAGAAAGGCGAAATAAAAGAAGTCTCTGATGGTTACGCTCAAAACTTTTTAATAAAAACAGGAAAAGCAAGAAAAGCAGATAACAGTGCAATAAGCGAAAGCCAAACAAAACAAAGTGCAACGGCATTTCATAAAGAAATGGAAAAACAAGAAGCAATAAAATTAGGGGCAAAACTTAAAGGTGCAAAAATAGTTGTTAAAATAAAATGTGGTGAAAACGGAAAAACTTTCGGTTCTGTAACAACTAAAGAAATTTCGGAAGGATTAAAAAAATTGGGTTTTGAAATAGATAAGAGAAAAATCGAATTGAAAGAACCTATCAAGGCAATTGGAATATATGAAATTACAGCAAAACTTCACCCAGAAGTATCATCTAAATTTAGTTTAGAAATAGTTGCAGAATAATCATTAAAAATTCTAATTTAACTTAAACTTGTTGTTAAATTATTAAAAATATTTACTAAAAACAATTTTAACTTATGTGTATTTCAAATAAGTTGAAAAAAGTCTCTTAACTACCTACTTTTTCTAAAATTATATCTCAAAAGGGAGTTTACATGAAAGCATTAATATTCACTATGACATGTGGTGAAGGACATAATATGATTGCTAAATCTATCTATAATTCTTTTACCAATAAAAATGTTGAAACAAAAATTGTGCAAACATTTGGATACAACGAAAAACGTGTTAATCAAGAAAATAAAAAGTTTCTATGGGCATGTAAACACATTCCCAAAATTTATAATTTTGTATGGAATAAATTAAGGACTAAAAATCATTATACTAATAAATTGCCAAGTTACGTAAGGCATTGTTTGCCACATTTTATAAAAGAAATAAATATATTTAATCCAGATATTATTGTTTGCACTCACTATTATGCAAGCAGTGTTATATCTTATATGAAAAAAAATAATTTAATAGATAATAATATAATAACAAGCACAATATTAACCGATTATTGTGTTCATCCGTATTGGGAACACTCAATTAATATTGATTACGTATTGCAAGCACTTGATAATACAACCTCTGATTTAATAAATAAAGGATTTCAATCAAAACAAATTCTTACAACTGGCATGCCTATTAGGGATGTTTTTTATGCAGACTATGATAAAAATTCTGAAAAAGAAAAACTTAATGTTCAAAATCAAAAAGTTATTACTATAATCGGTGGAGGTTTTGGACTTGGTAACACATTAAAACTGGTTAAAAACCTACTCTCTTCAAAAACTTTTGTCAGCGGGGGGGGGTAAAATGCATTATTATTAATGGTAAAAACTTAAAAAATTACAATAAAATAAATAAGTATATCAAAAAGTATAATATCACAAACATATTAAATTTAGGCTTTGTAAATAATATCGAAAATTATATGCGAGCATCAGATTTAATTATTACAAAATGTGGTAGTTCTTGCTTAACAGAATGCATTTCACTAAAAATCCCTTTTATCATGCGTGAAAAAATGATACTTAATGAAGAACTTAATAAAAAATTATTTATTTCACTTGGCTGTGGAATTGGTATGAACAAAATAACAGATGTTTCCCAAATTGTAGATTATATTTTTACTACACCCCAAGTTTACCAATCAATGATTAATAATATAAGTAAAATTCAATGCAGATATGCCCCTGATAAAATAACTAAATTATTAATTGACAAATATAAAGAAAGAAATAATTAATTATAGATTAAGAACTCTTTATTTTTAAGTTATTCGCTGTTAAGCAATAAAAAAAATAAGGAGTTTTTTATGAATAAAAATTTAAGAATTGCTATCTTTACAGATAGTTTTTTGCCAGGAACTGGTGGCACAGAAAATGCTGTAATAAATATGTGTTATGGCCTTCAAAATAATGGAAATATTGTAAAAGTCTATTGTCCAAATTATCATAGACAATATGAAAATAATAAAATTGATATTTTTAGAGTCCCAAGTATAAAATTATCAGAAAATGATATGGCAGCATTTCCTTCACTTGTTAAAAATAAATTATTGAAAGATGTAAAAAATTTCAACCCTGATATAATTCATTTTTGCACAGGTTCTGGTATGGCAAAATGGGCTACTAAAATAGGAAAATCGTTAAATATTCCTGTAGTTGGAACTATACATACAAAATTTAGAGATGCGTTTTCTGATTCTATAAAAAGTAAATTAATTGTAAACATGATGTTAAAATCTATTGCAAACAAATTAACAAAATGTCAAATGGTTTCAGTCGTTGGGAAATGCCAAATTCCAGATATAAAATCTTATGGCTATAAAAAAGATAATTTTATTGTAATAAAAAATGGCGTTGTTTTAAAAGAAAAAGATATTTGTTCTCAAGATGACGTAACAAATATAAGAACTGAATTTAATATAAAAGATGAAATGGTTTTTTTGTATGTTGGCCATGTTTCAAAATTTAAAAATATACAATTTACTTTAAAATCTCTATATATATTAAAATCAAAAGGTTATAAAAATTTCAAATTTCTAATCGTAGGAGACGGACCTTATCGTAAAAAACTAAATAAATTAGTGAAAAAATATGATTTGGAAAATAATGTAATTTTTGTTGGACTTGTAAAAGATAGAAAAAGATTAAATGCAATTTATCAAACAGCCTCTCTATTTCTCTTCCCATCTATATTTGATAATGATACATTAGTTGTTTGCGAAGCAGGGCTTAACAATATTCCAAGTTTAGTATTAGAAGAAACAGGTGCAAGTGAAAGAATTAAAAACAACTACAATGGATTTACAAGTTCTCATGATCATGAATCATTTGCAAATCGAATTATTGAAATTATGACAAATGAAACACTATATAATTCAGTTAAAAATAATCTTTCAACCCTAATTCCTAAAGATTGGAATATGGTTGCAAAAGATTATGAAAATTTTTATAATGATGCAATTTTAAAATATAAAAAAGATGAGAAATAACTCATCTTTTTTTATAGAATTAATTTATAAACCAATATTTTTTGTATTTTAATTTTTTTTAACTAAAAGATTAAATTTTTATTATTTACATATTAGCGAGTTTTTCTGCCCTATCTTTTATTGTAAGAGCATCAATAAATTCATCTAAATCACCATTTAAAACACCAGTCAAATTATAAGAAGTTAAGTTGACACGATGGTCAGTTACACGACCTTGAGGATAGTTATAAGTTCTCACACGTTCAGAACGATCTCCAGTCCCTACCTGACTCTTTCTTGCCTGCTTATACTCATCATCAATTTGACCTTGATAATAATCATACAATTTTGATCTTAAGATTGACATTGCTCTTTCTTTGTTTTTTAGTTGAGAACGCTCATCTTGACAATTTACAACTATTCCTGTAGGGAGATGTGTTATTCTAATTGCAGACTCTGTCTTATTTACATTTTGTCCACCTGCACCAGAAGAACGATATGTATCTATTTTGATATCTTTATCTTCAATTTCAAGTTCAACTTCTTCAATTTCAGGTAACACTGCAACTGTAGATGTAGATGTATGAATTCTTCCACTACTTTCAGTTTCAGGAACTCTTTGCACTCTATGAACCCCACTTTCATATTTTAATCTACTGTAAGCCCCCTTTCCTTTAACCATAAAAGTTATCTCTTTAATGCCACCTAGTTCTGTTTCGTTAATGTCCATTACTTCAACTTTCCAATGTTTGCTTTCAGCATACATGCAATACATACGATAAAGTTCTGTGCAAAAAAGCCCAGACTCCTCCCCACCAGCCGCCTGCCTTATTTCAATAATTACGTTGCTATCATCATTTTGGTCTTTAGGAAGAAGCAAAATTTTCACTTCTTCGATTTCTTTTTCAATTTGCTCTCTTAAAGAAACTATTTCATCATAAAACATTTGCTTAAGTTCATGGTCAGTTTCTTTTGAATGCTCATCTTCACAACTTTTTAAATCATTAGTAAGTTTTAGAAGTCTATCATGAGCATTTGCAACATCTTCAAGAGCAGATCTTTCTTTTACAAGTTTTTTCCATTCTCTATTATCAGCGATAATACTAGGATCTGAAACAAGTTTTGTAAGTTCATCAAAGCGCTCTTTAAGTTTTCCTGTTTTATCTAAAATCTCATCTACCAACTCTTCCATAAATAATCCTTTCTATTTTATTATAATCTTTAACAACTTGAATATCTTCAAACCCTTCTTCTTGCATAAGATTATAAACGGCATCTTTTTGACCTTGACCTATTTCAAAATAAAGCCAACCTTTTTTATTTAAATGTTTACCAGCATTTTTGATAATTTCCCGATAAAAATCAAGTCCATCATCACCACCATCAAGTGCAAGCCTAGGGTCATATTTTTTTACTTCGATATCCAATTTTTCTATGTCTCCACTTTTTATATATGGAGGGTTCGATACGATTATATCATATCTTTTGCTTTTTTTCAAATCATTAAATAAGTCAGATTGCAAAAATTCGACCTTAACATCATTTTTTAATGCATTACTTTCAGCGACTTGCAATGCCTGCTTTGAAATATCAGTTGCAGTTATTTTACAATCTAAAAATTTAGCAAGTGTAATTGCAATAGCCCCCGAACCTGTGCATAAATCTAAAATAGTCTTTGCATCAATATCACGTGATTTTTTTATAACCTCTTCAACTAATATTTCAGTTTCTAAACGTGGAGATAAAACCTTTTTATTAACATCAAATTTCAATCCATAAAAATCTACAAACCCAAATATACTTGAAAGAGGCTCACCCTTTGCTCTTCTATAGCACGCACGCATAATATCTTTATATTCTTTAGGACTTACAGAATGGATTAATTTAAGTTCTGCTCTATTTTTATTTAAAAATGTTGCAACAATCCACTCCATATCACTTTGTTCAAATCTTTCACTTTGCTTAAGTTTTGTTTGCATTTCAGCATAAAGAGTTGACATAGAAATTCGATCTTTGCCAGTTTCAACAAATTCAGTATTTGTATTAAGTTCGATTAATGCCACTTGTAAAACCTCTCCATGCGTAATGTTAGGTTTGGCACATACTAGCCAGTTTGTAACGAGAGTTACATCTTTAATCCATTGAAATTTACTTACAGAAGCAAATCTTAATAATTCATAACAAAAAACTATACAAACTAAAAAAATTGCTAAATTTATAAAAAAATTTGCCCACCAAACAACATTTACTGCAATCAATGATATCACAAAAGTAGAAAATAAGAAAACATTTAACATGAAATTTAAGAAATTTAAAGGATAAGTTCTTGCCCGAATTGCATCTTCCCTATCTTTCCCACTTAAAAAAAGACACCCTGCACCATTAAATGAATAAAGCCCACTCATAAAAGGTGCAAATCTTAACAATGAAAAAATAATATATAAAATAGCAAAACGCAATAGTGCAATCATTGAACTTCTAATATAATAATTCATATAATCAGGAAATGCTCTATTGAATAAATAATTGGGTAAAAAACCGAGTAATACTAACCCTATTAAAAATGAAAGAATCAAAGCCGAAATTAAAAAAATATAACCTGAAACAAAATTAATCTTCTTCGCACTTTTGTATGATTTATTTTTATCTTCTTCTCTACGATCATCAAGTTTTTCTTGCATCAAAAATGATAACACATAGAAATATAGTCCTTGAAAAAAGTAAGCAAGTCCTCGAATTAATGGAAATGTCAGAATCTTGTTCTCTTCTTTTAAGGTAACCCCTCTGACTTTTTTATTACCATTTTGGTCAATAATACTTACACATAACTTATTATTTAATTTTAGCCCAACTCCATTACCCAATGGGTATACACATTTATCCATATTTTTATTTATTCCCTAATTTTTAATATTTAAAATAAAAATTAAAAATAATA
>USSZ01000018.1 GCA_900557645.1 uncultured Eubacteriales bacterium | reverse complement strand
TAAATTTTTAATTTTAGAAACCAATTCAGCTTGCTCCATATTTTTTTTAGAGGCATCACCTACAACTTCAATCAATTTTTCATAAATTAATGGCATCCAAGTAGTATTAAGTAAAATAATATATTTAAAGTTTTTAACTAAATTATCACTAAACTCAAAATTAGTTTTTTCATCAGCATTCTTAATACCACCTGTTACAAATATTTTATTACCTTTATAAGCATTTATTAATTTTAAACCTTCATAATGATTTTCTTTATTCAAACACTTAATATTGCTTATTAAAATACCATCATCCATTTTCGAAATCGTTATTTTTTTAGATTTTAAATTATTTAAACATCTTCTAATATCTGAATCATTTAATTTTAAATAAAAACCTAAGAAATATAATGATAAAGCCATTACATTCTCATCATAACTTATCAAATTAGTCGTAAGAGTATGTCTTTTACCATCGACTTTATAAGTAATAATACTCTTATTATCTTTATATTTAATATTTTTTCATTATTCATCAAATGGACTTTTTGGTTTAAGAACAATTGAGTTTCTCTTATTTATATCATAATATATATCTTCAACATTAAGCATTTTAGAAATTGAAACAGGTTCTCCCGAAGGTTTCTTTGCCATACAAGCAGTTGCATAGAAAGGAGTCATAACATCTTTCATAATTGCCTTTCTAAACAATTTCGCAATAACGGTCCATTTAGGAAGTTGTCTAAGTTCCTGCTTATCAATAAGAGGTTTTCTTGTTCTTTGAGTAGAGGTTGAAACATTTTCACCATGTTCAGTATCCTTTGTATTTTTAGAAGTAGATTCTTCTTTATGGAATACAGTAGTCTCTCCACAGGCTTCTGAGAATGCTTGAATTGTCGAAGGGTCTTCTGAACCTAAGAATACCTCCATTTGGAAGTTACCACGAATATTTTGTGCTTCATCTGGACCATATTTGATATCAAGTTGTTTATAAGATTGAAGAATAATTTCAAAGAATATATTTCTTGAACGAGAAACTGTAACCATTGTTCCAAAATTAGGAACTGCAGGCATATTTCCAAACTCATCTAAAATGAAGTAAACTGGACGTTTTAATTGACCTGTTTTACCATTTTTAGGATTAACTGTTCTGTTGGCAACATCTACAAGAACTTTATAAAGTTGACTTATACACAACACACCAAGTGGGTGTCTTTCAGTTTTATGGTCAGGAATTCTTATAAAGAACGCAGTAGGTTCTTCTGGAATTTTTTCAAAGTCAATATCAGTCCCACTTGTCATATACAATATACCATCATCACCAAGTGTTTTACCTACAGATGAACCAAGTGTAGCAAGGAATGACCGTTGTGTAGTTGGACTGGCAAGACATACGCTTGACATAAGATTGTGAACATTGCTATGAATAGGATCTCTACCTTCAGAATATTTTGTCAATGTTTTTAATGCACTATCTCTTTCACCTGCAGGGTCTTTTGTCATTGAAATTTTATAAAGGTTAAAGAAATTAAACTTATCAACTGTCATTCCTAATCTAGGATCTCTTGAATCCTCAAGCATAGCATACATAATACCAGTAATAAGGTCTCTACAGCCGTTAGGCCAAGTAGTATCCTTACAGTTAGGATCTTCTGGTATAAGTGATAATGCAATATTTCTTAAATCACTTTTTGCCTCATCTTCAAGTTGAACTTTTTTAGAATCAAGTTCCATTCTTAAAAGTTCATTATTAGGAAACGCCTTACCGTCAAAACCATACCATGTATCACCATAAGTTGCACCCTTTAAAACATCATCATTAAAACGTTTATATCCCATATCTTCAGGCGTGCAATTACTAAATTTTTTAACTTCTTTTGCAAGATTCCCAGCCCTTTGATATACTCTAAAAGCAATTTCCATAGGATTCCACATTGAAGAAGCATAAGGGTCATTTAAGTTTAAAACAATTGTTTTATACCCCTCTTCTCTAAGAACTCTTGCATTATCATCATAAAGTTCTCCTTTAGGGTCAGTCATAACCAAACTTGGCTTTTGTGCAGAATGAGCCAAAATTCTAATAGTTGGGTTCGCCAAAACCTGTGTTTTACCAGTTCCAGTAGTTCCTAAAACAAGTGCATGGGTTTCTGCTTTCATATTTACCTCATAATGAGACCCAACTTGCTTATTTCTAAAAACAAAACCAGTTTTCTTAAGTGAAGGAAGATTATTCCATGTTGTATAAATTAATTCTGGATCATTTTTAAGACGTTCTTGAGAAATAAATTTTGAATCAAATGCAATATCAGTTTTATTTCCGTCAGCGTCTTCTCCTTCATTTTTGTTTTTAACGTCTTTACTTTTAGAAATAAGACCAACTAAAAGACCAAGACCAGCACCAACTGCCAAGCAAATAAATGCAATAGTATCAGTCAAAGCCTTTACAAAATCTTGTCCGTTGTTCAGGTATGCTATTACTGCACCAAGAATATATCCCACAACACCTAAAGCCAACATACAAATCAAAGATAATCTCAATTTTTTCATAGCCCTCTCCTTATAAATAAAATAACACTTTTAATCATAAATTGTCAAATTAATTACAATATATACACATTTATTTGATAATATTATCTAACCTTAAATTTTAATTTATACAATTTTAAATTTCAATATGTAATATTTTATAAACATCTTGTTTATATAAACTTCTTTCAATACGATTTTCTGTCCAGAAAATTTTATTAATTCTATCAAAAATCAACTGACATAGTTTATCATTCAAATTTTTACAAAATTTAATTTTTCGGTGTAATATTTGCCCAATAATATCATTATAAAACTTTCTATCGTTTTTATCTTTTTTAACATCTATTTCATTTTTTTTCATATTATCTAATATCAAATCAAGAATATTAATAATGTTTTCTGCTTTTTCAAAAACAGTATCATTTATAAAATAAAACAATGCATCACCAAATTTTGAAATATATTTTTCTACTTTTTCAATATCATCTAGAGGGAATTTGTCTGATTGAAATGGACTAAATGATAATCCAAGATTATCAAAAACAATCTCTCCTTTTGAGTTAATTACCATGCGTGGGAACATATTATAATCAAACAAATCATAGTCATCAATATCTTTTGCAATTTTCTTTTTATCATTAAAAATAAAAGTAAAAAATAAGTCAGCCCCTTCTAAACCAGAATCCCATATTTTACCATATTTTTGCTTGGTTAAAACATTCAAATTTGTATCAACTAGAGCAAATCTCTCTTCATTTCTTATAAAAATAGGAGCAACTCCATATCTATTGAAAGGCTCATAAAATATAAATTGTGGTCTTCTGAAAGATTTTATGTGCCCATAGTTATCAACTAAATCAGTTTTAATAATTTGATAATTCAAACTAAAACCCTTTGTTTGCATATAATTATTAAAATCAACTTGCACCTTTTCATCTAATATCTTACATTTTTCACAGATATGAATACCATAAGGTGAAAGTCTGATAATATCATAATTGTGCGTTGTAAGATATCTGCTTTGAGATTTATCATAAATTGCTAGTTTGTTTTCTTTATTTTTTACAATTATTAAATCTGAAAATTTACTTTCATCATTTTCATCATCTTGAGTAAAATAATCAATAGAAACATTAAGAATTTTTGCCAGTTTTTGGATAGTTTCAAAATCAGGTGTTCTGATGCCTTTTTCCCAATGACTTATACTACGATTTGAAGTAAAAAGTTTTTGTGCAAGTCCATTTTGAGTCATATTGTTTTGAAGCCTTAATTTTTTTATTTTTTCACCCAAAGAATTCATTTTTTCCTCCTTTTCTGATTTTATTTTAGCATATAATTTAAAAATCTCTATAAATTTTGCTTTTAAAAAGTCTACGATATGTTGATTAAATCTCTATAATCAAAAATAAAAATGTTATATTTTAACAGAAAAATCTTTATTATTACTAACCTAATATTTTATATTAATTACATTCATTTGTCTTTTTATATTATAAAATATTAGCCTTAATCTATAAAACAAAATTTTTTAAATTTACAAATATTTTAAATAAATTGTAAAATAACTTTGAATTTGGTATAATAATTTTATGAAACAATTAAAAATAGAAACAAAACAAAAAATAATCAAACTATCAATAATTATTTTTGTATTTATAATACTTGCCCTTGCAATTTACCTCCCACTCCAACTAACTGGAACTCTTGCAAAAATTGATAGTGCAGAAAAATTAAAAGAAGTTATATTAGAATTTGGTGCTTATAGTTATATAATATTTTTCATAATTCAATTTCTTCAAACAACCATTTTGCCTATACCAGCCGCTGTAACTACAGTTGCAGGAACTCTCTTGTTTGGTCCATGGACAACTTTTGGCATAAGTCTTTTAGCAGTTCTTTCAGGAAGTCTGTTTGCTTTCTTTTTAGGTAAAAAAATAGGCAGACGCCTTGTTGTATGGGTTGCTGGTGAAAAAACAACTTTAAAATGGGAAGAAAAACTAAAAAAAGGAAAATATGTATTTTTCTTGATGATGTTATTCCCCTTATTCCCAGACGATATCTTGTGTATTGTTGCAGGAACTGTAAACATGAGTTATAGATTTTTTATTATAACCAACCTAATAACTAGACCTATTGCTATAATAACAACTTGTTTCTTAGGTAGTGGGCAACTAATCCCTTTTTCAGGTTGGGGAATTCCAGTATGGATTATATTAGTAATACTTGCTATAATTATTTTATATTTAAGTTTTAAATATCAACCACAAATTGAAAAATTTGTTGTAAGTCTGGGAGTAAAATTTACAAATAAAAAACAAAAGAAAGAAAAACAAATAAATTTAATTGAATATACAGAAAATAAAGAAAATATAATGGTAACTAAAATTGATAAAGAAAACACTTCTGCCCCTTTATTAGACCAAAATAATAAAAATATCGTTGAATCCAACTTATCCGAAATGACAACTAAAGACCAAAATCAAATTTCACAAAATACAAGTCAAACCCAAAATATAAATCAAGAAATAGAACCAAATTCACAAACTAACCAGAATACAAAAAATGAATAAAAAAAACAAGCAATAATTTTTGCTTGTTTTTATTTACTCTTCAAAGAAATTTCAAACTTATTTATTTTTTCATTGCATTTTTTAAAATATTTTTGATAAGATTTCTTACAAAACTTTTTATGTTCCTGTGTTTCGTCTTCATTATAATTATTAAAATTATAAGGTCCATTTACTTTCCAACCATTGAACAACCCAATTTTAATTGCATCAGTCGGACAAAAGAAAGAACATCTCATACACATAATACAATTATCTCCAAACTCAAAATGTCCGTCTTTTATTTGTATATTATGCGTAGGACAAAAATTCATACATCTTTGACATTTTATACACTTATCATTCACTTCATATCGCTTACCATTGAATCTTCCACCCCAAAATTCAATTCTAAAAATCCATGCAAGAAAACTCCCCATAAAAAAGTAACCTAATTTTGACTCTTTATTATTCAAAATTTCTTCACAATCTGCAGGAATAACTCGCTTTGCAGTATCCCACATCTTATATGCCATATTATCAGAATGTCTAAATATTATATTATATGGCATTACATAATGATATTCATTGGTCAAAACAAAATTTTTCTTCTTTAAAATCTTTTTTATTTTATTTGATGAAATATTGTTTAGGGCTAAAGGTTCTCCAGAAGTTTTCAAAATAAAAAGTTTTTTCTTATTATTTTGCTTCTCTAATTTTTTGACAAAATCAACAATTATAGAAGGTGCATTAAATGCATGAATTGGATATGCAATGCCAAGCATATCATAATCATCTAAATTATAATTAAAATCATTTTTTTCAATCTTATAAATATCTATCTCTACATTATTTTCTATAAAAGTTTCATAATATTTATCAACAATTTTTTTAGTATTGCCCGTCCCTGAAAAATAGCAAATTAAAATTTTCATTTGTAATTAATCCCTTTTATTAATATGTGCGTTAAATTCATTGTCGAAGTAATATAAAAAGTTTTCATCACTATCATGAGAATCATACCAAATTTGGGCATAAATTTCATCATTTTTTGACAAAGAATCAAATTCCCAACAGTTTGTTGAATAGGTCTTATTAATCCAATGTCCTGCCATTAAAACAGAATATGCAGATGCTTCAAATTCTTCACCATCTTGATTCACCCACTTAAGTTTTTGATAAATATCACCAGAATAATCTCTAGACAATAATTGTCCTCCATGGGCTTTTGCAACTGCTTTTAAATCTTTTTTATTTATATCTTCAACATTTTTATTTATATCAAATTTATAATCTATCAATTTTGCATTTTGCTTTATTCTCAATTTTTCATAATCAATAAATTCCCCATTTTCATCTTTATTCTCAACTAACAGATGAAAATTGTTCCAATCGCTACCAATTTTAAAATAATCTGATGCACCATTTTTACCAAAATAAGCAATTAAACGAGGTGTATCTTCATGTTTAAGCCAATATTTAGGAGAATTTTTATCTTTAAATAATCTTTCAATAATAAGTTTTCTAATAACAGATTTAGGAACTATTTTACCTGCCTTAAAATAGGTATGTTGTTTTATAAATTCTTTCCAAAAATCATCAATACTTTGACTTTGATATGAAAAAAGTTTTTCAAGTTCATCTCCATCATAAAACCAAAGACCATGGAAATTTCTTACAGCATTAAAATCAGGTCTGAAAAAGTCCTTGACGCCACCACCAATAATTCCAAAACCATCATTTAAAATATCATAACCTGTTCTGCAATTTCTTTCGCCACCTGAAATATTAAAACATTTCTTCCAGAAAACCTTTGACAAATCTTCAGTTAAATCTTTCTTTAAAATGTTTGCTATAAGCACTCCACTATCATGTGCTGTTACCCACTCTAAAGGTGCATTAAAACAAGTATGAAACATAAGACCATCGCTCATATTATCAGCAAGCATATTGCTATGAAGCATTGCAGTTTGTCTTAATATAGCCCAATGTTTAATGCTTGATTCTAAAACTCTAAACTCTCCTCGGAGTTTAGTTGCTGAATAAATATCAAATGGGCTAACAAGCAATGGGTCTCCTACTCTAGCCCATGGATGCTTATAATTTCTATTGCCATATAAAGCAACCGTTGAAATATGTATAAATTTAGGTTGTTTATTTTCTAACTTTTCAATTTCGCTTACCAAAACATTAACACCAATTTCATTACACTCAATGGCCTTAATAGGCTGTTGATCAGAATGTGGTGGAATAACTGCAGCCATATTTATTACATAATCACTATTTTCTACAAGTTGTCTACACTTTTCTTTATTTGCAATATTACCATAAATAATTTCAAATTTATCTTTGTAATCTTTATATTTTTTTAATAATTTATTAATTCTTTTATCATCTTCTAAAACTAAAAATCTAAATTTTTCAATTTGTTTATTTTTAACTATTTGTTGTAAAACTGCCTGCCCCATATTGCCAGTAATACCAGTCAATGCAACTATCATTTATCAATCTCCTTGTAATTTTCAAATTATCATACATTTAAAAATAATATTATTTTTAATTTGTAGGTCAATTTTGTTTGATAGAAAATTTGACAATTAAATTATAACATAAAAATTTTCACATTGCAAAGATATGAAATATAAAAATTTCAAATATTTTATATGAAGAAATAAATTAAGTTCCATTTAAAACCCAATAAAAGAAATTAAAATTTTTATTAAATGATATTACCAGAACAAGATTTGCTCATACGATTAAACAGCCCTTCAACCATACTGCCATTATCAAAATATTCTGCAATTATTAAATCATTTTTTTCATATTCCCTTAAAAACTTAAATAAATTATGACTTGCTTCATCAGAATCCACACCCAAACAAACAACATTCATTCCTGAATAATAATTAAAATCAGCCTGTTTACAAAAAATTATAACCTTTTTGCCTTTATTAATATTTTCTAAATATAGTTGTTTTACATTGTCAATAATATTATTTTTAACCAAAATCATATCACAATTAGGTTTATAATGAGTATACTTTGTTCCAGGACTTTCCACAACTGTGCTTGTTGATATTACTTTTTCGTGAACAATACAATTTAATTTGTTTTGCAATGTTTCTTTAGAAATTTTCCCAGGTCTTAAAATGTAAACTTCATTGTTTACAACTTTAACAACAGTGCTTTCAATTCCGACAGTTGTTTGACCTCCATCAATAATTAAAGGGATTTTACCTTTCATATCATCATAAACATGCATTGCAATGGTTGGACTTGGTCTTTTAGATGTATTTGCACTAGGTGCACAAATAGGTTTTCTACAAAATCTAATAAAATTTCTAGCAACTTCATTCTCTGGAATTCTTATAGCAACAGTATCTCCACCTGCTGTTACAACGGAAGGAATATTATCTTTCTTTTTTAAAACTAAACTAATAGGACCTGGCATAAAAACGTTAATTATATCCCTTTCTAAATCACTTAACATTAAAACATATTTTTCAATATCTTCCTTATTCGCTAAATGAACAATTAAAGGATTATCATTAGGCCTACCCTTTGCGATAAAAATTTTTTCAACGGCAACAGCATTTGTAGCATCAGCACCAAGTCCATAGACCGTTTCAGTTGGGAACGCAACAACTTCCCCTTGATTAATTAATTCACTTGCCAACATAAACGTTTCTTTATTTGGCTTTAAAATTTTAGTTTCCATTTTTTCTCCTGTAAATAGTATTATACAATAATAATTAAAAAAAGTTAATAATTAAAATAAAATAACAATCAAATTAGTAAATAAAAAATAGTGGGGAATTTACCACTATTTAATAAATATTCTAAAAAATTTCAATACTTATTGCCTTAGGGTAATCTAAAACAATATATTTATTTTTTAAATTTTCAACTAAATCTTTTAATTCGGTTTGCAAACTTGCACTTTCAGAAACTACAACTTTTTTCACTATTAAATTCTAATTCTACCTTTTTTAAAAAAAACAAAGTTTAACTTTTCATCTGAAACAATAATCAAATTATTTTTGGTGCGTCTAGAAGGACTCGAACCCTCGATAATCGATCCGAAGTCGATTGTGATATCCACTTCACCATAGACGCATTATGATTAATAAATATAATAATTATTAAATACTGTTGTAGAAATAATAAGAAAAACAATTTTAATAATTACTATTTAATTATATAATAAATTATTTTTTTTATCAATAAAATTTTTTATTTTCTTTCATTATCTCATTTTTTGTTACAAAATTATAAAATAAATCATAAATAATCTAGAGGGCTGTTTATGAATTATAATGATGAACAATTATTAAATATCTCTGAATATGAAACAATGGCTAAAGCATATACTGATGCATTAAAACAAAAAGGTTTTATGATTATCCAAGTTGACAATGAAAAAAATCGACAACTTATTAATGAAACCTTTGATTGTCTGTCTAAAATAAAAAGTTGCTTATTTAAAATGGGTGGATTTTTAAATACAACTAGGATGTATAGTTTAACTGATAGGCAAATTAAAAAATTACGTATTATTTTTGATCATACCGAACCATTAATTCATTGCACTATTATGGCTGACAAAACAAGTTGCTTTTTGGAATTTGTAGGACTTGAAAGTTTATTAATAAAAAACTTGATCACCTTAAGTCAGCAATCAAGTTTTGAATATGAAATAAATAATATCATAAATGCAAGACTTTCAACCATGCAACAGATTTTTAATGTTAAGATTTAAGATATTCAATAGTCTTTGGAACTGCTTGATCAATGATTTTCCTTAAATTGATAAAATCTTCTTGTTTATAAGGTTTAAAATCATCTTCGGCATTATATAGATCGATAGGGAATGCTTTTAAATAATCTCTAACAATTATTTTTGAAAGTGCTTTTCCGGTAACATATAAAACATTATAATCATCAATATCATTCTTATATTTAATTATTTCAAAATCTTCACTTTCAATAATTTCATCACAACCATATCCAATTAAGAACTGAACTTTTTCAATCGCAAGTTCATTTCCTCTTGCTGCTGCTATAAGTTCCCATTCAATATATCTCATATAATTTTCTGGTAAAAGTTGAGGAACTCCCGTTTTATAATAATATGCTAAAACATCCATAGCAATAGTATTTTCACTTGCAGCCATATATTTAACTGCCGAAAACATATCCTTAAAAGATTCTGGTTGTTCATCAATACAAGTATTAAGTTCTTTTCGCCATTCAGTAAAAGTATCTAAAGCCTCTTGATAATCAACAAATTCTGGTCTTTTCACAATTCTATC
The DNA here is from genome assembly GCA_900557645.1 of uncultured Eubacteriales bacterium. Taxonomy (GTDB): domain Bacteria; phylum Bacillota; class Clostridia; order Christensenellales; family UBA1242; genus Caccovivens. The sequence continues at coordinate 11,401 of USSZ01000018.1, read as the reverse complement.
CATAATTTTATCCTCCAAAATGAAGTATTTTAATATTATTTTTTAGAAATACCTATTTTTTTATTCTAAAATATTATAACATAAATATTCAAAAAACAGCAATTAAAAGTTAAAATTTATATTTTTCTATTCAAAATAACTAATGTTTCATATTCTCCCGTTCTAGCAAACATATCATATAAAGAAACTTTATAAATTTCAAAATTTTTAAGTAGTCCTAAATCACGCACTAATGTAGCACTATTACATGAAATGTAAATTACTCTTTTGCTCATAGACTCATCAATACTTTGAATAACATTTTTTTCAAGTCCTCCACGAGGTGGATCAACTATAATTGTATCAAAATCTTCATCTAAATTATATAATATCTTTGAACAATCTCCATTTATATTTAAAAGATTGAAAAGCCCATTTTCTTCTTTCATATTCTCTGCATCTAAATGCTCTTCTTTCCCAAGTTCGACACCAACAACTCTTGAACAATGTTTGGATATCACCCCACTTAAGACTCCTGCTCCACTATAACAATTAACTACACTATCTCCTACTATTGAGTCTATCACAGCATTATACAATTCTTCAGTCAAATATTTATTAACTTGATGGAATGATTTAACATTAAATTTTGCTTTTAATCCAAGTTCATTTGCGTATAAAAACTTTTGTCCTATTTTATGAACAGTTTGTTTTTTAAAAGTTTGATATATGCCATATTCCGACCCCAATATCAAATATAATCCTTGAAAATTTATTAAAATATTATTTTTCATAACAAAATTAATTAAACAAAATTGATTTTCTTGTCTTAATACAACTTCTTGAATTTCATCATATAAATTTTGTGCAGCCACAAACGTTTTTATTTTAGGAATAGCATGATTAATTAGAGTATCTACCAACAAACATTTTTCAATATCTATAATTTTATTACTTTCACTTTTTTTAAGCCCTATTTTGCCTTTCTCAACAAAAAGTTTTATTTTATTTCTGTATCCATATTGTTTTGAACTTGGAAAAACTTTTATCTCGCCAAAATATCCAACTTTTTTAAACTGATTTTTTAATAATTCTTTTTTTATTAATAATTCATTTTGATAAGAAGTATGTTGATAAGCACAACCTCCACATTTTGAAAAATAAGGACAAGGAGGCATCTCTCTTAAAGAACTTGCTTTTAAAACTTTTAAAACTTCTCCCTTACAAAAAGATGATTTTTCACTACAAATTTTGAAAGAAATTTCTTCATCTTTCAATACATAACGAACAAAACAAACTTTGCCATCAAGTCGGCAGACTCCTTCTCCATCATAACCATATCCAGTAACTGTAGCATTAAAAATTTTATTGTTTTCTATCATAACACTGCTTCCAATTTGTTTTCTATATAATTTAAAATTTTATCTTTTCCAAAGCCTGTTTGACTACTGCTTACTATAATCATTTCTTGTCTTATATTTAATGTTTTAACAATAACATCTAAATAAGCCTTAATCTTACTTTTTGCGATTTTATCAGCCTTAGTAGCAATAACCATAAAAGGTAAATTATTATAAACAAGATATTCAATCATTTGTCTGTCTTGTTCTGAAGGAATATGCCTTATATCTAACAGAACAAAAACTGTTTGGAGATCATTTGAATGTTTCAAATAAACATCAATCAAACTTGACCAAATATTTAAGTGAGATTTTCCAACTTTTGCAAAGCCATACCCTGGCAAATCAACAAATTTAAACTGATTATTAATAACAAAATAATTAATCATTTTTGTTTTACCCGGAGTAGAAGACGCTTTTGCAAGATTTTTATTATTCGTAAGATTATTGATTAAAGAAGATTTACCTACATTACTTCTACCTACGAAAGCAAATTCCGGCATACCATCATATAAAATTTTATCTTCACTAACAACACTTGTTTTATAAACAGCACTCTTTATATTCATAAAATGATTTTAACATAAATTTATTTAAAATACAATCAATTATCTCTTTTTAATAATTTTTATACACCTTGCCTTATTATTTTTAATAACTAAAAAATAAATAAAATTTAAAATAATTGAAAACTTTTATCAATATAAAAAGACACTCTTAAAGAGTGCCTTTTGATTTTTAAATTATGCTAATACAAAATTGAAAGTTAAACTAATTTTTGAAATAGTGCTTATATCAAGTGTTAAATCTCCACTGTCAATTTCAGATTGAATAGCATTGAATATATCATTAAATGTTATTGTTCCACCAGTTGCCATTCCAAGAGGAATTGGTTTTGCAATATCATTTATTCTAATTTCAACTGTTTCAAGAGGAGTTTTTAATGTTACTTCTTCATACTCACCAGTTCCTATTCCTGTTTGACGATAAATTCCTTCAAATCCACCAAAAGCAAGATCAAGAACATCAGAATCAGTGTTGTAATAATTTTCTCCTACCTTATCTTCAAACATAACTGCTTTTTGAATATCACTTATTATAGTATATTCATCACCATTTTTTCCAAATACTTCCCAATTTCCTTGTCCTATTCCTTCAATTTCATAATTTGAAACACCATTGATATAAAGTGCGAAATCAGGATAAACACATTCCCAAACAGCAACAACATTTACATTCAAAGCATTTTCATTTACAAGAACAGTTCCTAAAGATATACCATTATTTACATAATCATTAGTTTCAGAATTATAAGTGTAAAGTGTATCATTATAGTTTACACCAACAAAATTATATCCCTCTCTTTCAGTATTATAACTTGAGAATCCACTGCTTACTTTATAAGTTACATTTGCAGTTGTTTCATCGATTTCACTTCTTTGAACTGTAATATTATAAGATCTTTCGCTGAGTGAAATATACATAACATATTCAGTATTTACTGTAAATGGTATTTCATTTGCTTTAACATCATCACCATTAATATCAACCCAACTTACAAAATCATATCCTGGCTTTTTATTTGTAAGATAATCAACAACTCTTGAATCTTCAGAATCAACAAGTTGATAATTTCTTAATGATTGCTCGGTTACTCTATCTTGAGCAATAACATAACCAGTATCTTTATCTTGATATGATATAACCATTTGATTTGACCATGCTGGATTTAAAGTATATTCACCAGAATTTGCAAATGTTGCTGTTTTATAAGATGATACATCAGTAGAATTAACAACATACCAACCATCAAAAGTTGCACCAGCAACAGGTTCTAATGTTTTAAGTGCTTCACCATATTTATAGGTTTTGCCTTGTTCACCTTCTTCAATAACTACATCCGAGCCGTCATCCATAACTCCTGCATAAGTTATAGTATATTCCTTAACATCTCTAACTGCAGTTAATGTTGTATTACCTCTAACAAAGAAAGTATATGATACTGATGTATTTACTGCTTGGTCTTTTTCTCTATCAATCTCTTCATAATTTCCGTTATACCAACCAACGAAGTCATAGCCTATTCCTTCATAAGTTACAGTAACCTCAGTATTTTTCTTTACAGAGATTTCATTTGTATCTTGTTTTTCATTATCAATAAAAATAGTAACATTTGATGATGTTCCATAGCCACCTTCAACTCCACCATCAAGAACTTTTAATGTGCATGCCATTGCTTCGGTTACACATAAAGCAGAACCGACAATAATCAATGGAATCAGGATAACAAATGCACAAATAGATAAGATTTTAATCAAATACTTAGACATAACCCCTCCACGTTAATCATATTATATCACATTAAAAAACATATTTCAATAGTAAACGCAAAAAAAAATAGATTTTTACAAAACTAAAATTCTTATTTTTGACAAATATTTTGTATACAAGGTTGAAAACATTTAATTACAAAAATAAAAATCAATAACAATAATTAATTTGAAAGTAAATCTATAAAAATTTTATTAAAAATGTTGACAAAATTGAAATTTTATGGTAACATTTAAGAGCATTAAGAAATGGGGGATTAGCTCAGCTGGCTAGAGCGCTTGCCTTGCAAGCAAGAGGTCATCGGTTCGATTCCGATATTCTCCACCAGAAATATTTTATAAGCATTAGATAATACATTATCTAGTGCTTATTTTTTTACAATTCATAAAATTATAGTCAATTTTTTCATCATTCTTTCAGTTTTAACTAATTTTCTAACTTTTATTTATAAGCATATTTTTATTTCTATATTTCATTAGTAAAATTTATAAAATTTTTTTATAAAAACAATCATTCTTAATATTTACTTAATATTTATTATTTATATTGTATTATAAAAATAAAAAAGAGACATTTTATTGTCTCTTTTTATCTTATTATTCATTCTCCATTTCAACATTGTTATCAACTTGAACTTCTTGATCAAGAGATGCATTAATTTTGTTGATAAGTTCAGTTAAAACATCACTTTCAACTTCTTTCTCATCAACTTTACCTGCAATATTTGTATCATATTCAAATGTTCTATATTCAATAGTTCCATCTTCTTGTGTTATCATAACAATTGCATCAGCAGTAACTTTTGTAGTTCCATTTTTACCTTGATTTTCAAAATAAACAGCATCAATATTATAAAGTATTTTTGCTTTACCTGAAACTTTTTCTCCATTAACACTCATTGTAACATTAGTATCTTCAAGTCCAGAAGATAAAGTAGTATCAAATTTAGTTGAAGTAATATTATATCCTGCTTCTTTCATTCCATTTGCAATTGTATGACTATCAACAACCTTAAGATTTGGAGTCATATTAAACTTTGTCTCAACAGTATAAGAACCTTTCATTGAAACACATTCAATAAGCATTGAAACTTTTCCTGTTTCTCTTTCATATTTGCAAGATAACACATCTTTAACTGCACCAGTTCCATTAGTAAGAATATCTGTTAAATCTGCGTCTGATTTTATTTCGTTAACATCAAAATTTACATCAAGAACAGGAGTAGTAGCAAGATCAATGATTTCAGAATATTGTTGATCAAGATAACTATTCATTTCATTCCATGCTTGGTTTGCTTGTTGATAGTAAGTTACGTTAGTAGATGTATCAGCACTTGCAGTTACAATCTCTTCATTATTGCCTTTGCTTATTTTAGAAGCATTACCAATTGTATTTGCATATTCTTGAAGTGTTGTGATACATTCTTGCATCAATGTTTCATTGTTATTTTCTAATGCACTTTCAAATGTTTCAATTGTTTGAACATAAGCACCATCAATAGCCTGTTTATCTTCATCAAGAACAATTATCTCAGCAGTTTTTTCACTTGCATCTTTGATTTCATTGTATAATTCAACTACATGATCATCAACTGTAAGTGATACAAATCCATTTGAATTAGCACCCATGCCTTGCATTTTTTTATCTGCATTTTCTTCTGTGTCATAAATATATGCAGAACCTTCCTTAATCATAGCACTTAATGTTTCTTCCTGGCTTTCGTATGCTCCTTGTGTAATCTCAGTTTGTTGATTACCAATTGTATCATGAGCATTTCCTAAATTAACTCCAAGAGTTGTTCCTGCTGAAACTAATAATCCCAATCCTAAAATCAAAGTTGCTCCTAGTGAAGCCAATCTCAAAACTAAACTCTTTTTTGTTTTGTCATTAACTTTTCTTGAACCATCTTTTGATCTAATTGTTTTAATTGCCTCAAAAGGATGTTTTTTAACCAATGTTGGTTGAATTTCATCTTTAACAATACCATCAATATCCCTAAAAGTTATATTCTCTGCCCCAACAATTTTGTCTTCACGCAAAGCATTTATAACATTTTGAAGAGTTGCATCATAATTACTTGCCTGTCTATTACGTTTTTGCTCTTTAGTCTTCTTACTTCTATCTTTAAATTCTTTAAAAAGTTCATATCTTGCAGCAACTGCTCTGTCTTCACCTGCTTCTGTAGTTAAAGTAATTCCGAATTGATTATAGATTTCATGTCTAATTATATCTCTTCTTAGACTATTAAGTCTAGTTTGAAGTCTTTGTCTTTCTTCTGCATTACCACTATTTTCATTTGACATTTCACTAAGTCTTGCAGATGTCTCTTTATATTGTTTTTGAAGATCTCTAATTTTTGCAGTTGCATTTTTTAATTTAGTTTGAGTTCTTTCTAAAGTATAACTATTTTCTTTAAGTTTTTGTTCTTTTCTTTCGATAATTTCAAAAGCCTCTTCTAAATCTTTTTCGCCTTGTTCTCTGATACGATTAATTTCTTCTTCTGCTAATTTAGCAAATTCATTATCTTCTTCTCTTATTTTTTTCACTTCGTCATCCATGTATAAAATTAATTCATCCATTTCAGACTCTAATCTTTTAATTTGCTTATCTTTCTCTTCAATAGATAATTTAGCATCTTCAGAAACTCTATCAACTTCTGCAACCTTTGCTTTATATTGTTTTTGAAGTTCTTTTATCTTTGCAGTTGCTCCAGTCAATTTTTTCCCAGTTCTATCAATTGTATAATCTTTTTCTTTAGTTTGTCTTCTTAATAACTCAATTTCTTTTGAATTAACCTCTAGAAGATTCTTTAATTTTGAAACAAAATTTTTAGAGCCTACTCTTTTCTCTCCATAATCTTTAAGCAATTGGATTACAAATTGAATATCATCTTTTCCTTTTTTAGACTTAGCAGAATTCTTTAATTTCAAAAGTTCATCTTGCAATTTACGCCCTGCACTTCTTAAACTTTCCTTATCCTCTTCAAAAGTCTTAAGTAAAGTAGATACAATACGTGTTAAATGCTCAGAATCTTCTATAAGTCTGTTATCCTCATCTGATAAATTTCTTTTTGGATCCTTTTCTGCCATGAGATTTCCCTCCTTATGTTTAGTTATATTATACTATTAAGTCAAAAGATTGTCAATAGTGAAATTTAAATAAAACCCTAATTATTCAATTTTTTTACAAAATGTTATTCAGCAGGTTTTTCATCAAGATATGTCGCTGTAAGATCAGCAACATGTAATAAAAAACATATAGGATATTTGTAATAAACGTCTGCCATCATATAACTTCCATTCTTAACTCTAATATCATATTCTCCCATGTGCCAATTTATTGCTAATGCCTCTTCTCTAGAAAGTTTTATGAAAGCAGAAAGAATATAAACAGATTTTTCTCCATGTCCATAAGGCAAACTGTCCTCATATCTAAAATATGGCTTTTGTTCCCATTTACCAGTTTCTTGATTTTTTACATTTCTAACATCTTCCACATAAGTATTCACTTTGCATACATCATGCAAAAGTCCCATAATAGCAACACTTTCAGGACTTATTTTCTTTGTCCAATTTTCGCCATATTCGCCCTTCAGAAGTTTTACAAATCTTTTATAAACATTTATAGAATGTTGGCATAAACCACCCCTATAAGCCGAATGTCTTCTTCCACTTGCAGGAGCAGTGAAAAAGTCAGATTTTTCAAGCCATTCTAAAAGTTTATCACTTCCATCTCTTTCAATATTGTCATAAAATATTTCTAAAAATTCATCTCTTGCTTCCATTCTTAATCCCTTTTAATCATAAATTATATACTACTATATTATAATATTATTTATTATGTTTAATAACCATATGCCTGAACCATAAAGTAATTTTCAAAAATCTAGTCATAACATAATATTTAATTTTATGTATTAATAAAATTTATCAATTACCGTTCTTATTTTTCCTTAATCAAGTCTTTTTAATAACTTTTCGAAACTCTCATTAGAAACCATTTCACATTTCTGTAACGCTTCAAAATATTCATCTATTAATGAAATTTTTCCATCAGATAATGTTTCTAAATTTTCTTTTAAAGAAATTTCAATTTTTTTAATATTATCAAATATATCTTTTGTTTGCTTTTCTACTTCTAAAATTTCACTGCAATTTATTCTTATAACATCTAAAATATCTTCATCTTCTTTGCCTTCAAGATTTTTCAAAATTGCAAATGCACTATCTGTATTATCTTTAATATTTTGATACAAAACATCTGCTTCACTAAACATATCAAGTAAATGCTCTTTATTGTCTATTCCATCTGCATCATATTTTTCATTATGTTCATGATTGCACTCATCACAATCACAATTTTCATCGTGTTTTAAATGTAATCGGTTTATAAAATCAATCTTTTCTATATTACTCATTTATCACCTCATTGAATAATTTTATCATAACTAACTATAAATAACAAATAATTTAAAAATGATTTAAAATTAGTTTGATTTTAATAAGTTATTTGTTATTATCTTGTTAAGAATTTTATTAAAAGGAATCTTATGATAAAAATAATAGAATATTCAAATAATTATATTGAAGATGTAAAAATTTGCTTGTTGAATTGCAAAACTACATAGTAAATATAGACGATGAAAAAATACAAAAATTAAAAAATGAATATAAAGAAAAATACTTTGATTTAACTTATAGTAAAATAAAAAAATATTCTGGCAAATTTTTTTTAGCACAAGAAAATAATAATATTGTAGGATTAATAGCAGGAATCATAGAGAAAAAGATGAAGAAGATAAACTAACAAATTCTTGTCCTAAAAAAGGAAAGATTTTAAAACTTATTATTACAAAACAGTTTAGAGGAAAACATATAGGAAATCAACTTCTTAATGCAATTGAAACATATTTTATATCATTAAACTGCGACTATGTATCAATCGACGTTTTTGCTCCAAACCAAAATGCTTTAAAATTTTATACTAAAGAAGGATATAAAGAAAGAAATATTGAAATTATAAAAAAATTAAAAGAGCATACATAATGCTCTTTTATAATTCTAAATTACAATCTAGTAACTTATTATATTCAAATTCCATTCCTTCTAAATTAACACCTTTATTTTTTAATTCTTGCTCTATTTTCTTCGCTATTTTAGGATATTTTTTTACAAGACTTTTATATCCTAAACTTATTCCATTTATCGTTCCAAGGTTTTCTTCTTTTTCTCCATCACAATAAAAATATGTAAATGCATCAAAAAACAAACGATATGCCCTTAAATCATCACTCACTAAATATAACTTAAAACTTTCCCATGCTGAACAACCTAAAATAACCATGTTTTTTATTTTTGATTCTTTTTTATCTTTTTTTCTTTTCTATCTTGTAAAACCATCTATAAACTCCTTTGTTACAAATCTATTTCTATATTATTTTGACTATCTAAAAAGTTGAAATATTGATGTGTTAAGTCTGATAATTCTTCAAACAATACTTTATTCATTATTAAAGATAAATAATCATAAACTTCTTTTACACCAATTCCTTGTGGACACTTTATTTCCCCCTCTTTAGGATTTATCAAAAATTTTATCTTACTTGGGAATATATCTTCACAACTATCAGTTAAAAGAATTATAAGCCTGTTACCTTTTTTAAAATATTCCTTCTTTATAAACTCTTCAAAAGCCAAGTATTCTTGAATACTAAACGACGTTTTCCACGATACATTAACATATACAGCAATTAATTCATTTCTTTTTATAAACATTTTTAAAACCTTATAGTTATTATACATCATAAATACAATAAAATCAATATTTAAAATTTTTGGAGTTATATGTAATAATAAAAAAGAATAAACCATATTAACTTTTAAATAAAGTTTATTTTTTAAATTATGTAAACTAATAAAAAGAAATTTATATAAAATTATTACAATTCTTCTTTTTAAACTATTTTTAAAAATTATCGTTATTTTAATAAATAATATTATTCTCGTATCATAAATTTTATTTTTTAATTTTTTTGAACCATTCAACTTTTTATCATAATTATTTTTTGTCAAATTATAAAAAAATGAGGTCTTCATTAACCTCATTTTTTTTGTTAAATATTCCTTTCAATATCATCATTAGCATGAATTTTCTCAACAATTGCCTTTTCTCGTAAATTTTCTTTAGTAAATGAAGCCAACACTTGCCCTTGAACATTTTTAAGTTCTTTAGCATGCTTACTTCCATGACGAATAATATCTTTAACAGGTTCTATAACATTAATTATTCCCAAAGAGTCTTTATCAAACGACTTAATTGCTTCTTTAATGATTAAATTACCTCTTTCAACATCTACTTTTTCTCTTCTACATCTAGAAATGATTTCCTGTAAAACATTTTTACAACGATTTTGTTTATGTTCATTTAGTGGTAAATATTGAAGTTCAGCAAGATCTATCCTACATTGTTCAATTAAACGAGAAAATTCATAGTCAAGATCATCTAATTTTTTAGAATATTTAGCATACTTGCTTTTTAACAAAATATTCATTTATTCCTCCATTCACTAGTTATTATAATACCAATATCAATTTTTGTCAAGAGTCGCGATTTCCATGATCTCATAAAAAAATTTTAAAAATACTAAAAAATTTATATATGATGGTATTTATTTAATACTTGTATCCAATTTTAAATTGTTATAAACTTGAGTATAATCAGTAATAAGATTATTCAATTTCAATTAATTTGCCCATATTGATTTTATATATTCTAAATTTCAGTAAATAGTTGTTTTATGGGGGATAAATTGTCTATTGAAAAGTTTTATAAAACAAATTCAATAAAAAATTAAGATTTTATAAAAGTCTGTATTAAAAATTTTATTCATCTATATCATACTAATAAAAATTATAGTTTTCAACATCAAAATAAAATAGAAAACAAAGAAATTAATAAACATTTTTTATATGTTGAAACATTCTTAATGTAAATATATTAATAATTCCACTTACAAACAAAACTTATAATCTAATTCAATAAAAAAATATTTTTATAAAAACAAAAGACCAACCTCATGCAGTTGGTCCAATGATAATCCAGCAGTGTTCTATTTTCCCAGGCCGTCACCAGCCAAGTATTTTCGACGATGAAAAGCTTAACTTCTGTGTTCGGTATGTGTACAGGTGGATCCTTTTCTCTATCGCCACTGGATATGGTATAATTACAAGTCAAAACTTGGAATTACTAAAATTATGTTATGATTATATACTTTCCTTATAAACTTGTCAAGTATTTTAATCATTTTTAGGTTGATTATAAAACCCTGACAACTACATAATAGAAACTAAGAAGCTAAGTTTTCCGTGATTAAGCCCTCGTGCTATTAGTATCGGTCAGCTGAATACATTGCTGTACTTACACCTCCGACCTATCAACGTTGTAGTCTACAACGGCACTTACTAACTTATGTTATGGGATATCTAATCTTGAGGTGGGCTTCACGCTTAGATGCTTTCAGCATTTATCCCTTCCCTACATCGCTACCCAGCTATGCCACTGGAGTGACAACTGGTGCACCATTGGTAGGTCCATCCCGGTCCTCTCGTACTAGGGACAGCTCCTCTCAAATATCCTACGCCCACGATAGATAGAGACCGAACTGTCTCACGACGTTCTGAACCCAGCTCGCG
>USSZ01000017.1 GCA_900557645.1 uncultured Eubacteriales bacterium | reverse complement strand
TCCATGGATACTTGTTATAAAATTGATAGATTCCTTAAAACTATTAATTATCAATGTTATGTTATTGGAATTCCAAAAACTATCGATAATGATTTAGTTGAAATCGATCATACTCCAGGTTATGGAAGTGCAGCTAAATATGTAAAAGATACAGTTGAAGAAATTGTATCTGATAATCTTTCTTATAGAAATGCAAAAGTAAATATAATAGAAATAATGGGAAGAAGCGCTGGATGGTTAGCAGCTTCAAGTGCATTAGCTCATTTATCAGGATTAGGTCCTGATTTAATTTATCTTCCTGAAACCACTTTTTATATCGATGATTTTATAAAAAATGTAAAAAATAAAATGAAAGAAAAAGGGCTTAATCAGAAAGAATTTGCGAAATTGTTGGAAATAAGTCCAACTTGCGTAAGTCAATGGTTATTATATAAAAGCAAACCTAAATTAACTAATATATACAAAATTTGCAAAGTTTTAAATTCTACATTTGAAGATTTGATTTCATAATTAAAATAGTCTTTATTATTAAATCTTCTGAAAACATTAGCGTTTTATTAAAATCCAAGCGATATAAGAAGTGCTTTGTTTACTTCTCTCATTTTTTCAGGCGATAATGTTGTAACTTTTTCTTGCAGTCTTCTTTTGTCAAGAGTTCTGATTTGTTCTAATAATGCTACCGAATTTTTGGGAAGATTATATCTCTCTGCTGAAAGTTCAATATGTGTTGGCAATTTTGCCTTACCAAGTTGACTTGTTATTGCTGAAACAATCACTGTTGGAGAATACTTGTTTCCTATATCATTTTGCAAAATAAGCACAGGACGCACACCACCCTGCTCACTTCCTACAACAGGGCTTAAATCAGCATAATAGATTTCTCCTCTTCTTATTTGACTGTCCATTATCTTCCTTTTTCCAAAAATCTATAAGGTCGGCTTTTTCAAGGTCAGAAAGTTCTTGATATATATCTGTTAAATCAACTTTCTCCTCTACTAGCATAATATGCTGAACATCTAAAAAATTTTCATGCAAAACGTAAGAAACATAATCTTCATAATTCTTTTCGACATCATCTACCTTTTTTTGAAGTTCTTTTGCATATCTGCTGGTGTTTGACATAATTATTCTCCTTCTAACAAATTTTTAAACTTAAAAATTAAATTTAGTATAAATAAAAAAGGAGTAAAATATACTCCTTCATTTTTCATCTATTTAAAGATTTAATTTACATTTCAACTACAAATTAACAAATAATCGGACATTAATATTTATATAATCATTGCAATTGCAGTTGCATACTCTGGCGTATGAGATAAAGATACTTCAATTTTTTTACCACTAAAAAAATTGTTATATTTTTCTAATGCTTTCCCGTGCAAAACTACAATAGGTTTTCCACTATCTTCATGTTGCAACTCTATATCCTTAAAAACAACACCACTATTTTTGCCCATTTCTAATGCTTTCATGACTGCTTCTTTTACGCAAAATAATGCACCCATTCTTTGATGACGTAAACTTTCGCAAAATGATTTCTTGACATATTCTTTTTCACTTTCAATTGCTATTTTATCTAAAAACTGTTCACTCTTATCAATTCTTGCAATATCAATAATATCAATTCCTACCATTTACCAATTCCTCCCATGCTTTAGAAATAAGATTATATCCAAAACCTTTTCCTGCCAGATGATTATAAAACTTTTGTTTAGTCTTTAAATCTATTTCTTTATTTTTCAAATATTTTGTTGCAAGTCTCAAACAAATTTTATATTCACTTTCATCATCAACAATCATTTCTAGTTTTTCATCTATAATATCTTCATTAACTCCCTTTGCAAGCAAATCATATTTCAATTTTCTTTTACTTTTATTATTACAATATGAATTTATGTAACTTTCACAGAAAGCACTGTCATCAATATAGCCATAACTCTTAATTTTTTCGACAGCATTTTCTATGCAAACATCAGGATAACCTTTTTCTTTTAAATAGTCCTTCAACATTTTTTCAGTTTTCATACTTTTTTCAAGAACACTAAGTCCACGATTAAAACAAGCATAATCACCATTTTCAAATTTTAATTTCTCAAAAAAACTATCATCAAAACTTTGACCTGTTTTCAAAGCATATCTTGCCAAAATTTCTGCTTCAAACACACCAAAAAACTCATCATCTAAATATAGATAATATCTATCACCCTTGCCTATCTTTTTAATTTCTGTGATTTGCTTCAAATTCTGCTCCTTAAAAAATAATTAATATTATTTTAATTATAAATTAAAAATACAAATAATTAAATAGTTAATAATTGAATAAAAATATTAAAAATTATTTATTTTTATTAAAATAATTAAATTTTTATTTTTAAATATATTTTTATAAATATTTTTAAAAAAAATATTATTTTTTTTGTCGAATTAATTTAATTATTTATTTGAATAATTCAGAAGTGGTTTTTGCATAAATACGCACAAGTCCACCTGCACCTAATTTAATTCCACCAAAATATCGAACAATAAAAACACAAACATTGCTTACATCTTTTTTCTGTAAAACTGATAAAATTGGTCGTCCTGCTGTTCCACTTGGTTCTCCATCATCAACAGCCTTTTCGTAAAATGGATTTTTTAGTCTGCAAGCATAACAAATATGTGTTGCCTTTTTATGTTCTTTCTTTAACATTTCAAGTGTCGACTTGATTTCTTGTTCTGTAGAACATTCAAGCAAATATCCATAAAACTTTGACTTCTTTTCTATTATCTCAACTGTATTTTTAAAATTGGTTTTAATTTCCATTGAATTTTTCTCTTCTTTATCTATAACTTTTTACAACTTACTTAATCACAACTTTTATAAAATTCTTCTTACCTTTTTTCAACAATAAAGAATTATTTTCAAAATCTTCTTTTTTAATAATCAACGCAAAGTCGTTTATCTTCTCACCTTTAACTGAAATTGCCCCACCTTGAATAAGTCTTCTTGCTTCACTTTTTGATGGTGCAAGTTTCGTCATAAATAATAAGTCACAGATGTTTATTCCTTTGCCAATCTCTTCACTACCAATTTCAAACTCTGGGGCATCATCACCACCATGAGTAAACAAATTTTCGCTCATCTGTTGTGCTTTGATTGCATCTTCTTCACCACGAACAAATTTAGTTATCTCATAGCACATTGTTTTCTTTGCTTTGATAATATCTTCTTTAATTAACTGGCGAACTTTATCCATTGGCACATCTGTAAACAAAGCAAACATCATTTCAACACAAGCATCAGGCGTCTGATATACGCCTTGATAAAAATCATAAGCAGAAATTTTATCCTTATCAATCCATATAGCACCTTTTTCAGTTTTTCCCATTTTCTTCCCTTCAGGAGTAAGAAGCAATGGATTTGTCGCACCAATCATAACTCTATTTTTATTATCAATAAGGTTTAATTTTCTTGCCAGTTCTGTCCCAGCAACAATATTTCCCCACTGGTCAGCACCACCCCATTCAAGAGAGCAACCATACTTTTCATTTAAGTGAACAAAGTCATATGCCTGCATAAGCATATAACCCATTTCAAAGAATGTAAGCCCACCTTCTTTTAATCTATTATCATAAATTTCACTTGAAAGCATTTTATTGACATTAAAATGAACACCTATATCTCTCATAAAATCAATATAGTCATAGCCTTTAAACCAATCAGCGTTATTTACAATTTCTGCAGGATTATCACCATCAAAATCTAAAAATACTGATAAACTTTGCTTGATTTTTGCAATATTTTTATCAACATCTTCTTTAGATAATAATTGACGCATTTCACTTTTCCCACTAGGGTCGCCAACACAAGCAGTTGCACCACCCATTAAAAGATATACTTTATGTCCTGCTTTTTGAAATCTTCTTAAAATACAATATGGGACACAATGTCCTATATGCAAACTATCCATTGTTGGATCAGTGCCTTCATATAAAGCAATAGGTTTGCCACTTTCTAAAAGTTTTTGAAGTGCTTCTTCATCTGTGCATTGATATAAAAGCCCTCTTTCTTTTAACTCTTTAAATAAATTCTTATCAACCATGTTTTTCTCCTTTTTTTTCTTTAATTAAATTAATTTTATTGAATACTTAGAAATGCGTTTAAAAATTAGTTTCTAATTTTTATGATTGCAATCTTGCAATCATGCTTTGACAAAGTCAAAGCAACGCATTTCTCCCATTTCCATAAAATCGACTTAATAAAAACAACAACATAAATAAAACTAAAAAAGCACGTTGCCTAATTATATAGGACGAAACGTGCTGTTCGTGGTACCACCTAAATTCAAAATCAAAACATCAAATGTTTTTCATTCCTTATTAATTCCGTTCGTGGAATAACGCAAAACTTGAAACAAGTGTAATTCATTTTAATATTTTGTTAAGGTTTTCACCAAACCACCCTATCTCTGAACACAAATAATAAAACTACTAATAATGTTCCACCATTTTGATAAAAATTTTGTAATAATTGAAAAATTATTCAATCATTAGTTGAGATTATAAAATATAAAAAAAAAATTGTCAATACTTTTATCAAACTTTAAAAATATTAACAAATTATAAATTAAGAAATCAACTCTTCAAATGTACAATTCAAAACTTTACAAATTTTGTATATGTTGGTTAAAGTTGGTTCTCTTTGACAAAGTATCCACTTACTCACACAAGAAGAACTTACGCCAATCATTTTTGAAAATTGATTTTTAGTAACTCCTTATTCTGTCAACATAATCATCAAATTTTTAGAAAAATTCTTTAAAATATCCATACTTATATTATAAAGAATATCTCAATAATTGGCAAATATTTGTCAAAGATAATTGAGAAACTTTAAATTGATTTTTCATTTTTATTCTTTCGATATTAAACTTATATTTTTAAATTTGATTTCATTACTTTTAAAAATTGCTTTTAAAAATAATTTATCTTAATTTATTTTGTTTTTTAAGTCTTTTCATATAAAATATCTTTTGGAGGAAAAATTTATGAGTTGTCCAATGAATATAAAAGGTTTTGGTCCATCTCCTATTCCCGAAGAAGCAAAATGGATTCAGTTAAAAGAAATTAGTCAAGTTTCTGGTTTCTCTCATGGTTGTGGAAAATGTGCACCTCAACAAGGAACTTGTAAACTTACTTTAAATGTCAAAGATGGCATTATCAAAGAAGCACTTGTTGAAACGATTGGTTGCTCTGGCATGACACATTCTGCTGCTATGGCTGCTGAAATACTTCCTGGAAAAACACTTTTAGAAGCATTAAATACCGATCTTGTTTGTGATGCAATCAATGATGCTATGAAACAAATCTTTCTTCAACTTGTTTACGGAAGAAGTCAATCTGCATTCTCTGAAGGTGGACTTGCTGTAGGCTCTGCCCTTGAAGACCTTGGAAAAACTCTTTCAAGCAATGTTGGAACAGTTTATTCTCAAGAAGGCAAAGGAACAAGATATTTGAATCTTGCTGAAGGCTACATCACTAAAGAAGGGCTTGACGAAAATGGAGAAATTATTGGTTATGAATATGTTGCAATAGGTTCTTTAATGAAATCTCTCCGTGAAGGTGTTGATAGCAAAGAAGCAATTAAAAAAGCAACAAAAACTTACGGAAGATTTAATGAAGCAGTTACAATAATTGACCCAAGGAGGGCTGAATAATGGATTTAACAGTTAAACACACTTCTATTGAAGAAACTTTAAAAAAATATGATATCAAAAGTCTTGATGAAGCAAAAGAAATATGTCTGAATGCTGGCATAAATGTTGAAGAAATTGTAAAAGGAATTCAGCCAATATGTTTTGATAATGCTGTTAAAGCGTATGAACTTGGCACTGCCATTGCTTTAAAAACAAACACAAATAAAGCAACTGAAGTTGCTCTTAAACTTGGTGAAGGATTGCAAGCATATTGCGTCAAAGGTTCAGTTGCCGATGAAAGACAAATTGGTCTAGGACATGGAAGACTTGCAAGTATGCTTTTAAATGAAAATACAAAAAGTTTTTGTTTCCTTGCTGGTCATGAAAGTTTTGCCGCTGCCGAAGGTGCTATTGGAATTGTAACATCGGCAAATAAGGTTAGGAAAACCCCTTTAAATGTTATTTTAAATGGACTTGGCAAAGATGCTGCTTATATCATTGCAAGAATAAATGGCTTTACATTTGTAAACACATCTTACGACCATAAAACTGGTGAACTTTCTATTCTCGGGGAAAAGAAATTTTCAAACAGTGAAAGAAGCAAAGTCAAAGTATACGGAAGTTATGATGTCCCAGAAGGAGTTGCAATCATGAAGCATGAAAAAGTTGATGTATCAATCACTGGCAACTCAACAAATCCAACACGCTTTCAACACCCTGTTGCAGGAATATATAAAAAATGGTGTTTTGAAAATGGACACAACTATTTTTCTGTTGCATCAGGTGGTGGAACAGGCAGAACACTACACCCTGATAATATGGGTTGTGGGCCTGCAAGTTATGGTCTTACCGATACAATGGGAAGAATGCACTGCGATGCTCAATTTGCAGGTTCGTCATCAGTTCCAGCACACGTTGAGATGATGGGCTTTATCGGAATGGGCAACAACCCTATCGTTGGAGCAACTGTTGCACTTGCTGTTGCAGTCGAAACAAGAAAATAATTTTTTTGTTCTTTTAAAAAATTTTAATCAATAGAAAATAAAAATCTTCTATTTTATAAATTATTTATTTAATTTTATAAGTTATTTATTTACCAAATGAAATTGTGATAAATAATTTAAAATAGAAGTTTTTTATTGTTAAATTATATTTTTATTATTCGTCAAATTTATTTGACCTATTAACTGAATTATAATATAATGAAATTATGATACAAATAAGAAAAAGTTGGTTTGAATTACTTAAAGATGAGTTTCAAAAAGATTATTTCAAAAAACTACAAGAATTTTTGAAAAATGAATATGCCAAATATCAAATTTATCCACCAGAGGACAAAATCTTTAATGCACTAAATCATGTGCCTTATGATAAAATCAAGGTTGTAATTATTGGTCAAGACCCTTATCATGAACCAGGGCAAGCACAAGGAATGTCTTTTTCTGTCCCTGAAAATGTTGAAATTCCACCTTCACTTGTCAATATTATGACCGAAATAGAAAATGACCTTGGAATTAAATGTTATAATAATGGAAATCTTGAAAGATGGGCAAATCAAGGTGTCCTCCTTTTAAACACAGTTTTGACTGTTAGACGTGGACAAGCAAACTCTCACAAAGATAAAGGTTGGGAAATCTTGACAAGAAAAATTATAGAACTTATAGGAAAAAGAGAAAAACCTATTGTTTTCTTATTATGGGGCTCTTATGCACAGAGTTATTCAGATTTAATTGCCTCGCAACATTTGATATTAAAAGCACCACATCCAAGTCCATTATCTGCTTATAGAGGATTTTTCGGATGCAAACATTTTTCAAAATGTAACGAGTTTTTAAAACAAAACAATGAAGAACCGATTGATTGGAGATAACTATATTGAATGTTATTTTAAATTCTGCAATAAAAACAAAAAAGACATATATTACTTATGTCCTTTTTTATTTACGTTTTCTGACAAAATCAAATCAGCAAACAACTCAACTTTAAAAAAATCTATGACTTGTCTTTTTATATCACCGGCAAGATCAACTACTTTTTCTAACTTAAAATCAAAACTAATGTTATATTTTTGGGCAAAATTTTTGATTTTATCTAAAGGTTCAAAATTTTCAATCTCTTCATCACCTGTCCAAGATTCTATCAAGAAATAATCATCTGTCATATATATCTTATCATCTTTAACGAAAACAACAATTCCTAACAAACTATCACAAAGATTAGAACCAATATTAATGCATAACTGCAAGCAATCATTTGCACAATCTAATACTCTTAAATTCAATTCTTTTATTTTTTGCTTAAATTCTTCTAATTTCATTTTATCTCTCCATTTTTTAGAAAATCAGCCTTAATCAAACATTTAACAAACTTATCAATATCATAATATACGAATTTTGATGATAATTTATAATATAATTCATTTTCTTTAAATTCGATATTATTTTTGCTGAAAAAATCTAAAATTTTACTTTCAATTATACCATAAGTTCGATAAAATAAACCAGCATCAGAAATATATGTTTCTTCATCTTTAGATTTTATTTCAACAATTAAATTATTTCTGTCTGACAATAAAAATGGAAAATCTATAACAATTTTATTATCTTTTTCAATATATTTTATTTTATTTCTATCTAACATTTCTATAATTTTCTTTAATTTTTCTATCATAATTCCCTTCCATCATCTTTATCGTTATCTCTATCATATATTTTTTCTATTTCTAAATCTGTTGTTATTTTATCTGCTATTTGAAGTTGTAAATTATTTAGGTCATCTATAAATTTTGGATCAATCTCAATATAATCTCCTTCTATATCATCAAAATTTGAATTAGAATTTGGCACTCCACCACTTACATTATTATTTGAAAATATTTTATCACTATATTTTTTAAAAAATCCATCAGAACTTGAATCATTTAACACCTTTAATATAAAAAGTTTATACAAACATGCTTCAATTGAATTTGTCGTTAAATCTGCTAAATCTAATGAATGAATTACATTATTTATTTTTTCAATAATCCTTCTTTCTTTGATACCACCATATTTTTGGGCAAGTTTATTTAATCTGTTATCAACTTTATCAACAAATGATGTTACATTTATTTGAGAATATTTTCCTTGCTGTTTAATTTTCAAAAAAGGCATACCTAAAGAAAATTTATTGATCATATCATTTTCATTTGCTGTTATTAAAGCAAATATATATCTTATTAAATTGTCAAGGCTTATAGCAAGACTATCCTTAAATGTATTGCTTGAAAAATGAAAGTGTGGAAATTGAACAGTTTCACAAAAATATTTCGTCAATAATTCAATTTCTTCATCAAAAATAATTTTATTCTCTGCCAGTTTCCCAATTATTTTATTTTGATGTAAATATTTACCATTTAAATCATATCTTTGCAACTGAACTATCTTGTTAGGATCTTTATTTATCATAGATGATACAAAAGAATAAATTTCTTTTATAACATGAGGATTATTTTCATCTTGAGAATCTGTTAAATAACATTCTACAATTAAATCATTATTATTTTGCCCTACAGAATAATATTTAAGTTTTAAACTTTTTTCTATATTTCTTCTAGGTAACTGTAACTTAAATAACCCTTCGCACTCTTCTTTAGGCATTTGAATTTTTTGTCTTTTTTCTGTTATTAAATCTATATAATCTGAATCATCTGCATAATGACAACCATAATCACTATTTTCCCATAAAGTCATCTCTTTAAAATGTTTTCCACTTTTAGAACGGAATTTTCTAAAATTTTCAATTTTCTCAAATAAAGAACTGCCATCTGAATAAACAATTTGCCCCATAAATATCCCTTTTATATCTATTATAATGCATTTATTAACTAAATCAAGATTTTTTTTATAAAAACAAAAAATCACAGGAAATCCCCTGTGATTTTTATATATCAATAGTGAAAATTTTATCATAGTCCTTTCAAAGCATACAATGCATTATTGCTAGGACAAGCCTTCAAACAGCATTGCGTCTTCAATTATTCAGCATCAGTGCTATCTGTTGCACTATCTGTATCTGAAGATTTAAGTTCATCAATTGCTTCTTGAAGTTTCTTTATATCATCTTTAATTTCTGTATTTTGAGAAGTAAGTAAATTATAAATCTTTTCAAGTAATGGATATCTTTCTTCATTTTTAGCCATAACTTCTTCACAATGTTGAACTGAAAGTTTAAGTCCATCAAGAAGGTCAAGATCTTCTGCCAATTTTTTAGCCTTCTCTTCATCTATATCTGCATAGTTATTAACTCCATAAAGAACAACTTTTTGTTTTGCAACAAGTGCTTCTTTTCTACGAAGTTTTTTCTCATCATTTTCAAGAGTTTTCTTAACTCTTCTAAGTGGTAAGAATTCTTTTTTGCATTGACGAAGTTCTTTTTCATTAGCCTTAAGTCTATCTTGTTCTTCAGCAAGTTTTGCTTCTAATTCTTCAAGACTCATTGTTGAAGCAAGGCTATTTTTTCCTTCTTCATCATTATTTTTAGCCTCATCAAATTTATTATCAGCAACAACATCAGCAGTCTTTTCTTCCTCTGGTTCGGCAACTTCTTCAGTCTCTTCCTCTGTTGTTTCTGCAGGTTCTTCAGTTTCCTCTTCAGAAACATCTACAGCGTCATTTTCTTCTGTTTCTTCTTCATCATCTTCTGCAGATTGCATTCTAGCAAGTCTTTCCATAAGTTCTGCTCTGCGTTGTCTAATATATTCAGATGCCTCGTCTTCTTCTGCTTGTTCTTCTTCTGTAGTTTCTTCACTTTCTTCAGTTTCTTCTACATTTTCAGCAGGAGTCTCTTCAGTTTCATTTGACTCTTCTGCATTTTCTTCAGTCTTTTCTTCAACTTCTTCTGAGGCTGTATTTTCTTCAACATTTACAGGTTCTTCAACTGCATTATCAACCTCTTTATTTTCCTCTTCTTCAGGATTATAACTTTCTACAACTGCCCCATTATAAAGAATGGTTGTTGAACCTTCTTTGCCTTGATTATTTTCAAGTGCTTTAACTCTTGATTCGAGTTCTTTTTGTTTCTTTAATTGTGCATTTTTAACTGCTTCGTTATCTTTACCTTTATTTGATAAACTCATAAGTAAATCACCAATAAAGTAAAGAAGAAATCCTCCTGCTACAATAATTCCAAGCACAACAACAATAGTAATAATTACTGAACTTGTCATAAAATTTCACTTCCTTTTATAAAATTTGGCTTATGTAAATTCGATCGTATGTAATGTTGGTGGAGACGGTGGGATTTGAACCCACTTCCGAAAAACTTGTTCAAAACTTTTCTACATGTTTAGTTTATACTTTTTTCTTACTAATAATTAAGCCATAAACAACTTTTTATTAGCCAGTCTTTTATTATATACAATCATTATAAAGACAAATTTATGATTGCAGAGCGCTTATTTTTAATACCCTTTGAAGTAATCAAGCGAAATTACAACTAGAGCAGGTTAAATCTTTAACCAAATTGTTTTTGTTCGATTAGGCAGCGTAAGCTAAACTTGCATTGTCCATACGAACAACTTTATTTTCGTTTGCGTTTATTTGCAAATTGCCTTAGTTAAGGTGCAGGCACACCACATGCTTTACATTTTGACCAATGCTCCCCGTCGAAACCAGTAACGCCCCCATTTAAGTGGGCTAGTAACTTTTAAGCACACGATCAATATCCCTCTGGACAGCCTTATCCTTCAGGACCTGTCTTTTATCATAAAGTTTTTTCCCTTTTGCTAGACCGATTTCAACTTTAACTTTATTTTTTTGAAAATAAACTTTAGTTGGAACAATAGAGAATCCTTTCTCCATTATTTTACGCTCTAACTTCAAGATTTGTTCTTTATGTAAAAGTAATTTCCTTGAGCGTTTCGTTTCACTGTCTAGTTGCGAAGAGTTCTCATAAGGAGCAATATAACAATTTTTAAGAATAGCCTCACCATTTTTAATAACAACAAAACTATCGCTTAAACTTATTTTACCACTACTTACAGATTTTATTTCGCTTCCTTTCAGTTCAATTCCTGCTTCAAGCAAATCTGAAATGAAGAAGTTATGGAATGCTTTTTTGTTATTAGTTATTATCCTCATCTCGCCTCCTATTATAACACTGATTTTATCATTTTTCAATACCCTATATAAAAATTTTTAACAAAACATCAAAAAAAACTATAATTTTTTAATAAAAAATGGTAAAATTGTTATTTTTTTACTATTTTTAACCTAAATTTAAGTTATTTTTATGTTTTGAATTCTTTTCTCTTATAAAACAAAGCGTGCTTAAAAGATTGCACGCTTTAATACATTTAAGCAAAGCGCTCAAATGAAAAATCTATTTTTCTTGTATAGATATTTGAAGAAACAAGTTTAACAACAACTTTATCTCCAACAGAGAAAGACATTCTCTGTCCTTTTAATTTAAGTTGTTTTTCAAAAAGCAAAAATCCACTATCTGGCAAATCTTCAACTTTTATTAATCCCTCAACTGTATTTTCTAATTCAACAAATATCCCAAAATTTGTTACAGATGAGATTATTCCTTCAAACTCTTCGCCAAGTCTATCTTTCATCAAATATGCTTTCCATAAATCATCAACTTCTCTTTCTGTCTTGTCTGCATTCTTTTCTGTTAAACTCGATTGTTCTCCTGCCTCAAATGTAAAATCTTCAAGTTCTGCTATTCTATGACCTGATAATTGTTTTTTATGAAGCACTTCTTTTATTATTCTATGAATTGTTAAATCTGGATATCTTCTTATTGGTGATGTAAAATGGCAATAATACTTCAATGCAAGTCCGAAATGCCCTAAACATTGATTGGTATATCTTGCTTTCTGCATCGACCTTAAAATTACTTTATTAACCGTTTCAGTAAATGATTGCCCACTTGTTAAATTTATTAACTCTTGATAATACTCTGGAGTAATTACTTCAGGCAAAGCAGGAACTTTTACTCCAAGTCCCATCAAATATTCTCTTACAGCAATTACCTTTTCTTTTCTTGGACTCTCATGAACACGATAAACAAAAGGTATTTTTCTATCACTAAATTCCTTTGCTACTGTTTGATTTGCAAGAACCATAAAATCTTCAATCAAACGATGAGCATCATTTCGCTCTCTTTTAGCAAAATCAACTGCCATGCCATTTTCATCAAATATAAACTGAACTTCAGGGATTTCAAAATCAAGTGAACCCATCAATTTATTCTTTGCTTGAATCTTTAAAGACAATTCATGCATAATTTTTAATTCTTCTTTCACAGATTCATGTTTTGCATCTGCAGTTTCATTACAAAGGACTTTATAAACATTTGTATAATTAAGTCTTGCCTTACTTTTTATATAACTTTCATAAATTTTATGGGATTTTATATTGCCATCTTTATCAAATTCCATTTCACAAGTAAGAGTTAATCTAATTTCACCTTCATTTAAAGAACATATTCCATTTGAAAGTTCTTTTGGAAGCATAGGCAAAACAGAAGTTGGGAAATATACACTTGTTCCTCTGTCATAAGCCTCGTCATCAAGTGCTGTATCATATTTTACATATTCACCAACATCAGCAATATGGACACCTAATATATAGCCACCTTTATCAGTTCTTTCAATGGAAACAGCATCATCAAGGTCTTTTGCATCTTCTCCATCAATGGTAAAAATAACTTTGTTTGTTAAATCAACTCTATTTTTTAATTGATTTGGCAAAACCTTAGTTGGTAATTTTTTAACTTCATTTAAAACATCATCAGAAAAAGTTTCATAAAGTTGATGATCTCTTATAATTGCAAGTTCACAAGCCTTAACATCATCACTTTTTCCAAGCACTTCAGTTACAACACCTGTAATTAATGCAGTTTTACTTCTATTTACTTTTATTACTACCCTATCATTTTGTTGGTATTTTATATTACCACCTACAAGTCTAATTTTAAATGGTATATGATTATTATCAGGCTCAAGAAAATTTACCCTTTTCAAACGAACAACAACACCGGCAACATACTGAACTGGTTTAAAAATAGAAACGATTTGCCCATCTGTGCCTTCTTCACTTTCAGACAAAAGTTTGACTATAACTCTATCTCCATCAATTGCATTCAAGGTTGCTGATGCTGGTATGAAAATATCCTCTTTTTCAGAATTATCTATTTGACAAAAACCATATCCTTTTGCGTTTCCAATAAACGTTCCTCTGACATAACCGTGAGAAGGAATTGTTATAAACTTGCCTTTCTTAACTTCAAAAATATAACCTTCTCTTTCCAATCTATAAAAATCTCTTTTAACTTCTTCTATATCTATAGAATAAGTAGAAGATATAAAATAAAAAAGATTGTCTAGCCCAGAATACGCTAAACTATCTTTTGCTAACAAATCTAAAATTTTTTGTTTTGCCTGCATCTATAATTACCCCTTATAATTATTTACTAATAAATATTTCAGTTACAAAGAATATTATAATACAAACAAAAATAATAACAGCCATAGAAATTGTAATTCTTTTTAATATGGCATCACGGGAAGCCCCTTTATTCTGTGAATAATAACTTTCTTGACTATTACCAGTGAAAGCATCAAGTCCATTATTAGAATCATTTGCTTGCATAAGTGTAGTGATAATCATAACAATTGCACAAACTACAATAATTCCAAAAAGAATATAACGCAAAATTGGTAAAAAGGTTGTCCAAAAATCAGGTGCAAGTTCGCCATTTCCCTCTAATAAAGTTGAAACAAAGTTAATCATATATTCTCCTTTTTAATTATATAAGAAAACAGAACCAAATTATAAACAATACAAATATAATTAAGAAAAATATTTGTCCCCATTTAATTTTCATCTTAGTTTTATTTATTGATGCTCTTGCAATATTTTGAAATAAAAATAAAGCACAAAATGAAAAGACAACTATTAAAATTATAAGTCCTGTTTCTCCAAGCCCTTCTCTGATTGAATTTCCCCAATCATCAAACCAATTTAACAATAAACTGTTCATGAAAACCTCTCTTTAATATAGATTATAACATAAATCTATTGCAAATTCAATACCCTTAAGATGCTTTAAGAATTTTCATTATACCTTAACAATTATAAACATTTTTTAATTTTAGTCAAACATTTGTTATTAGTTTTTTAATATCTATTCATAAAAATGTTGTCAGAATTTATAAATCTGCTTAATCTAATATCTATTTTTAATTTTTTTAATAATTCTTCAATTATATTAATAAAATTTTTATCATTCATCATTAAATAAAAAAAACACTTTTAAAAGTGTTTTTTTCTTTAAAATAATAAAAATTAAACATTCAATAAGCGCATGATTCTGCCATTTAAAATCATAAGAACAAGATCAACAAGCCAAATGATGTTCCAACCTAAAATCAAACGCAATAATGCTGCAACAATTTTTCCTTCAGCAAGTCTTGTTACAAAGCCTAAAATAAATGCTGTTACTGGAATAATTGCCAAGATTATGCTTAAGATTCTGTTCCATCCAAAATAATCTTTTCCTATTTTTGCCATAATTCCCTCCTTGTTTATAGTATAAAACAATTTACTTTTTAATACAAATCTTTTTATCGAATTTAATAAAATTATAAAATTTTATGTAATCTAACTTTTTAAGTATTTGTTTTTATCACTTTTTTATTATATAATAATTTAAAATAAAGGAGAAATTATGGATAAATGGAATAAAAGATTTATGGATTTAACAGAACATATTTCAACTTGGTCAAGTTGTTTAAGGAGACATGTGGGAGCAGTTATTGTAAAAGATAAAAGAATTATGACAACAGGTTATAATGGTGCACCATCAGGTGTTCAAACTTGCGTAGAAAAAGGCGAATGTATGAGAAATAAACTAAACGTTCCAAGTGGCACTCATGCAGAACTTTGTTATGCTGCTCATGCTGAACAAAATGCAATTATTCAAGCAGCAAAGGAAGGAATTAGTCTTAAAGGTTGCACTTTATATTGCACACATCAACCATGTGTGGTATGTGCAAAAATGATTATCAACGCAGGAATAAAAGAAGTAATTTATAAAGAAGGATATCCTGATGAATTTTCAAGAAAAATATGTGAAGAAGCAGGTGTCAAACTAACAAAATTTCAAGATTTATAATACTTGTAATATATATTAAAACAAAAAATGCTGAATTTCAGCATTTTATTTTTCTAAAAATTCGGCTATATCATCATAAATCATATCTTTATCAGTTTCGTTTATTAATTCATGACGCTTTCCTTGATATGTTATTACTTTTATATTATTAAAACCCGCTTTTTTCAAAATTTTATATGAATGTTTTCTTCCTTTTTCTCCTCTAGTGCAAGGATCATCAGAACCAGCAAGTAATAAAATTGGCAAAGTATGATTTACATTTACATAATTTTTATGTTTATTCATATCTTTCACTAAATGAAATAAATCACTAAAAGCAGATACAGTAAACCCCTTTCCACAAAGAGGATCGGCAAAATAATCTTGCAACGTTTTTGCATTAGAACAAATCCAATCGATTTTTGTTTTTGGGTTTTTAATTTTTCTATTGAATGCTCCGACACCTAAATTTTCTATAAACCTAGATTTATACTTACTTCCATGCAAACTCTTTAAAATTCCTGTAATAAAGATACCTAAACTTGCTGCAGAATTATATGCTGGATAACCACTGAGAATCACTTTATCATAATATTTTGATTTTGTTTGCAAGACTACTCTAGAAATAATTGTTCCCATTGAATGAGCAAAAAGATAAATCGGTTTACCTTTAAATCGTTCTTTTATGTAAGTAATAATCTCAACTTGATCCAAAATCAAAAGTTTATATCCCTTTTTATCAGCAAAATATCCTAAATCCTTTGCAAATTTACCATGTCCCCTCATATCTGCAGTAACTACTGTAAAACCTTTTTTATTTAAAAATTTTGCAAAATCATTGTATCTTTCTTTATGTTCTTCCATACCATGTGCAATTTGAACAATTGCTTTACAATTTTCAACTTCAAAAATATTCAAACTCAACTTATATCCATCTTTGGCATCTAAAAATAATTCTTCCATATTATTTATTCCTTTTTTATCTTATCTTCTTTTAATAAAATGTTGTTACTGAACCTTTACTTTTTACTAGTCCAACATTAAAAATTTTCCATTGTATATTTTCACATATTTGCTTACCAAGCTTAAACAAATTATCATACGATTTTTTACTATATGAATTATTTAACAATCTTCTAACCTTAGGTTCTAATCCACATAAAATAGAATAAACCCTTTTATAATCTTTATCTTTTTCAATTTTTGAAATTGGAACTTTAGAATGTTTTACATAAAATGATGCCATAAATTTTGCACATAAATATATAAAAGATTTTACTGAATTTATATATTTTACTGCTTCATCATAAGTTAAATCTTGTTTATAATAAAATTGTTTATCTAAATCTATTGTTTTTCTATAATTTTTGACTAACCTACTAAAAGTAATTTTTTCATATTTTATTTTATTTATATTGGCTACATAAATAGTTTCATAATATGCATATATTTCAGTCCAAAATAAATAACCTGTGGATATGTATTGTTGTTCAAAATTCTTTTGTCTTACTTTACAAAAATTAAAATCAAATAACTTTGTGTTCATCATATTGATAAAATCTTCAATATGTTTTAACTCATGATATATTGACAAACAGAAATGATCCCCACCATCAAAACTAATTGAATTTAAAACAGAATTTGTTATAATCAATTCATGTCTCTCTACAGAATAACTTTTTAACAAACAATCAGTTTCCTCATATTCATTTTTATCTGTATATTTATCTAAGTCTGCATTGTCAATAAATTTTATACAAATCCGACTTTTTATCTTCATTTTATTACAAAAATAATCAATCGTATTTTTAATATAATTTTCATCATTATGAAATTGATCAGGAACTTTGTTGATGTATTTTAATCTATTACACATGATTTTATTATATCAAAATAAAACAATATAATCAAGTTTAATAAATCTTTAAAATAAAGACTTGGCATCAACCAAGTCTTTGTTTTTTACTTAGATAATTATCTTATTTCTTATCTTCTTTATTTTCTTTGTCTTTTGGGCAGTTTTTATCTTCTCCACGAACTGCATAAGCAACACCAACGCCTGCTAAAACAACCCCAGAAAGCATTGCAACAATATATCCAACATTATTTAAGGCTTCTGCTAAACTTGTGCCATCAAATCCTGTTGACCATGTGATTCCTTGCAATATACTTCCAATTAAAATCATTGCAAGTCCTACAGACAACACTACAATTGTTGTCATTAAAAACTTTTTCATATTTCCCTCCTTTTAAGGATTATATCAAAAAATCTTTTGTAATCAAAATTTATATATGAATTTTTTTTATAATTTGTTAAATTTTATATTTTTCTATTTCATTTTTTAAACTTTGCCCTGAAATACTACTTTCAAAAACTTTCATTGCAACGATTTTTGAACTTTTGTCAACACATTGAGCAAGGTCTTTATCAGTTTTTCCAAGTCCACTTCCTCCTGATGTCGCAAAAATATAAATTATTTTATTAGAGAAATCTTGAGAGCATAAAAAAGTTTTAATAATCGTAGGTGCTGTATACCACCAAATAGGGAACCCTAAATAAATTTCATCATAATCTTTGATATTTATATTATTTTCTATTTCAGGTCTAGAATTTTTATCTGACATTTCACGACTTGATCTGCTGTTTTTATCCATCCAATTCAAATCATCTTCTGTATATGGTTGTTTGGGTATAATCTCAAATAAATCAGCCTTTATCACTTTTGACAATTTCTCTGCAAGAATTTTTGTAGTCCCAGTCGCACTGAAATAAACAACACATCTTTTCATTAATTTCTCC
The DNA here is from genome assembly GCA_900557645.1 of uncultured Eubacteriales bacterium. Lineage (GTDB taxonomy): Bacteria > Bacillota > Clostridia > Christensenellales > UBA1242 > Caccovivens. The sequence goes on along the minus strand of USSZ01000017.1, from coordinate 3,523 downwards.
TTTTATCATAATTTAAAAGCCTTTTTATAAACAATCTTAATACTTTTTTGATTATTTTTCATCATCAAACTTTATATCAAAAGATTTAGTATTAAAATCTTTATCAAAATCTACAAATGCTTCAAAATGTTTGCCTTTTAAAAGTTCTCCAACCCAAAGTTTATCTCCTGAAAACATTTTATCAAAAGGTATTTCATCAATATTAAACCACTGAGGTTTCATTTCTTCTGATTCTTGAATGATTCCTTGATAATCAGAAGCAACAAAAACATAAGTATCTTCTTTTGCCCATTCTCCTTTATAGAAAAGACTGAAATGAATCACTGCTCTTTGCTCATAATTTATAGGTTTTACATTTATCTCCTCAAACGTTTCCCTAATCATACCCTGTTCAATACTTTCACCAGGTTCAATTTTCCCACCAACACCATTTATTTTTCCGACACCAAAGCCACGCTTTTTCTCTGCTAATAAAACTTTATTATCTTTTACTATATAAAGTAAAGTAGTTCGTAAATTTAACATAGTATCTCCTTTTTAATTTATGGAGCAGGTAACGGGAATCGGACCCGCGAATTACGCTTGGGAAGCGCACATTTTACCACTAAATTATACCTGCATAATAACATTTATTAATATTCATTATTTATTATATACTTTTCTTCAATAAATTAAAAGTGTAAACAATCCCATGCACTTTTATTTTATCATATTTAAATAGATTTGCAAAATGTTTAAAATAAAAACACAATTAATTTTATATTTTTTGCTAAAAAAGAGATTCTAAAAATTTTATGAATAGAATCTCTTTTGAATCATACCTTTTCTTAAATTGTTATTCTACTGTAACGCTTTTTGCTAAATTTCTTGGCTTATCTGGATTTATATCTCTTTTAATTGCTGTAAAATAGGCAAGTTTTTGGAGAATTATAATAGTTTGAAGTGGTTTCAAATCATTTAAACATTCATTAATTTTGATTATATATTTAAAATTATCTTTAATATCGTTAGAAATTTCAACTGACGATATTAAAATAAGTTCACCTCCCCTTGATTTAACTTCATAGGCGTTATTTAACGTTTTATTAAAACAATCTTCATCATTTGCAATTACTACAACAGGAACATTTTTATCTATTAATGCCAAAGTGCCATGTTTTAATTCACCACTACATTCAGCATAAGAAAAGATATAAGTTATTTCTTTAAGTTTTAAAGATGCCTCAAGTGCCGTTATATAATCAAATCCCCTTCCAATAAAGAATACTTTATCTTTATTGAATAAAAATTTTGCAAGTTCTTTAATTTCTTCATCATTTCCAAAATCAATTTTATTTTCAAAATCTAATAAATTTTTATTGTAATCCTCTCCATTCAAGTAAGAAGCAATAATAAATAATACTATACATTGTCCAAAATAAGCTTTTGTTGAAGCAACTGCCTTCTCTTCCCCTGCACATATTGGAAACATAATATCACATCTTTTTGCAATAGTGCTGTATTCTGTATTGACTATTGCTATGCTTGTAGAATTAAATTTAGATGTTTTATCTAATGCAGAAATAGTATCTGCCGTTTCTCCACTTTGTGATATAAAAATACATAATGTTTTTTCATCAACAATGTCTTTTTCATATAAAAATTCACTTGCTTTTCTTGTGAAAATATCAATTTTAAATCTTTCTTTAAAATATCTTTCAGCAATTAAACCAGCATGATAAGCCGTTCCACAACCTATAAAATATATTCTATTAATTTTTTTTAAGTTTATTGTTTTTAACTTGTCAATGATTTCCTTTGTTTTATATCTTTCTATAATATTGTGAAGCACTTTTTTACTTTCATTTATTTCTTTTATCATAAAATGAGAATAATCTTCTTTGTTTGAAACATCATAGTCAAAATTAAGATTTTGAGGTATTTTCTCTATCATATTTCCATTTTTATTATAAACTTCAAAACTTTTTAATGATATTTTGCCATATTCACCATCTTCAATAACAAAAAAATTATCACATTTACCTACAAAACAACATGGATCACTTGCAACCATTGCACAACTTTCACCTTTTGCAACATATAAAGGACTTTTATTTTTAGCAAAAAATATCTCTTTATTAAATTTAGAAATAATTGCAAAAGCAAATGAACCTCTTATTTTTTCTATAACATTCTTTAACTTATTTATAGTCAATCTTTTAGATAAAAGTTTTGCCACCACTTCACTATCTGTCTGTCCATAAAAATATTTACCATCTTTTTCTAATGATGCTTTTAATTCTTCAAAATTTTCTATAATACCATTATGAACTAATGCAACATCACTATCAGAAGAAAAATGTGGATGACAATTTTCTATACTTATTTTTCCATGAGTTGCCCACCTTGTATGAGCAATACCAACTCCATCAAATTCATTTTTCTTAACCTTATTTTTTAAATTCTCAACTGGGCCAATCGCCTTCTCTACATAAAAATTTTTATTATGTAAAATTGCTAATCCTGACGAATCATATCCTCTATATTCTAGTCTTTCAAGTCCCTCAATAAGATTTTTTTTGACATCTCTCCCAATATAACCAATAATACCACACATAAAAATCTCCTTTATTTATTCTTATGCTTTAAATCAAAATCAGGAAACAAGAAATAACTTATTTTCATATATATTTCTGTGAAAAGATAAAGATCAATTCAAAAATTATATGTTTAACAAAGGAGATGTTATGACAAAATTCATTAACAAAAAAAGTTGCTATATTGGCAAAAATGTTAAATTTGGCAAAAATGTAACCATTTATGAAAACAACCATATTGATGATAATACATACATTGGAGATAACTGCATAATAATGCCAAATAATATCATATCTAACGCAACCATAGGAACTGATTGTATTATACAAAACTCTATAATTGAAAAAAGTCATATTGGAAATGATTGTTCCATAGGACCATATTCACATATAAGACCAAATACTCAAATTGGTAATAATTGCAAAATTGGGAATTTTGTTGAAATAAAAAACTCTAATATTGGAAATGGGACTAAGGCAAGCCATCTATCTTATATTGGAGATGCTGACATTGGAGATAACTGTAACATTGGTTGTGGTGTTATCTTTGCCAATTACAACGGTAGAACAAAAAATAGAATATATGTAGGCAAACATGTTTTTATTGGTTCTAATAGCAATTTGATTGCCCCACTAAATATTGAGGATGATAGTTATATTTGTGCAGGAACAACTGTAACAGAAAATGTTGCAAAGGAAGATTTTGTAATAGGTCGAGTAAAACAAGAAAATAAAGAAAAAAGAGCAAAAAAATACTGGTAAAATGTCGAAAATAATTAAAAAAACGAAATTATTATTTAATTAAATATTAATTTTAATTATTTAAAAACCGTTTCAGATGAATTTAAAGATAATCTTTATATTGGTTCATCATCAGATGGTGTAATTAATCCCAATGGTGGAAATATTAATATTGATAGTGATGATATTATAAATATTTATATAGA
>USSZ01000016.1 GCA_900557645.1 uncultured Eubacteriales bacterium | reverse complement strand
TTAATCTTACTTTAGATACTATAATATTATTGTTAATCAGCAAGACCTTAGGCTTGCTGATTCCCTGAGAGATTTGATGCTCGAAGGGCTAATCTTCTACAAAACTACCTATTACTTTAAATACTCCTTCTATTCCTTTCTTTAGAATACTATTTACTTTAATAGATACTTTATTAGTACCTTTAGTTAGAGTACTAGTATAATCTTTCTCAGTGTTTACTAAATAATCTTCTCTTCTTACATCTTTACCCTCTTTAATATCTTGTTCAAACTGTTTCATTGCTTCATTAGTCATAACCATCTTATTTTGTAAGTTATATTCATAATAACCTGTCTTCTCTATTATGTAACTAATTACAAAGGCTAAAAATAAACTAAAAAATATAATTTTAAATATGATAAACTTGTTGTAAACTGTTTAAATAAAGGAATATTTTGCAAAGAAAATAATATTTCTCTTTTAATAGAAGATAATTTCAATCATGCTCAAAGTGTCAATGATTTAGGTATAAAAACTATTTTACTTAAAAAAAGTTATAACAAAAATTATGCAAATAATCTTAATAAATTTGCATTAAATTGGCTTCATGCATTTGATATTATTAATAACGATTATTTTTCAAATACTTTACACATTAAACTAAAAAAACAATTTTTATAAAATTGTAATTATATAAAATAATAAATAACAATAAACAACTCTTAATTACCTTCATATTAAGAGTTGTTTATGTTTTATAAAAAAAATTAACTATCATTACTCCGATTCAATACTTTTATATATCAGTTTCTTTTAGTATATATATTAATAATTATAATGATTTGTTATTTCTTCTTATTTCTCTATTGAATTAATACTTTAATTTTGATATAATTATTAAAACAATTCTTTATATTAAAAGGAATAGATAAAATGACTAGGAAAAAAAGTTTTATTTTTATTTTATGTGCAATCTTAATCTGCTTTTTGGCAGTGTTGCCTATTTTATTTATTATTAATAATTCATCTGACAATAACAAATATCAAGATAAATATTCTTATGCTTACCCAAATTCTTCTAAAGTTGGATATTCAGCCAAATATTTAGGAACAGTCGCTAGACAAACACCGGAAATCTCTAATGAAGGACTTGAAAAATATCCAGTATATGGGACAAATTTGACTGCAACGGATGAAGAAAAACAAGCAATATTAAATGAAAATAGTTATCTAAATGCGTCTTCATCTACTTACGATAGCATGGACTCTGACGGAAATCTTTATTTAAACGGAACTCTTCTTGATAGAAAACTTTATAAACATACTGCATCTATTGGAATGTATGAGGGTGATGTTAGTGATGATGAACCAGCAATTATTAAAGAAATCACAATAAAATCTCGTAGTGCAGGAAATCACATAACTGGTCTTTATGCACCTGCTGGTGAAGTCATAAAAATAGAGATGAGTGAAGAAGATTTTGAAAAAACAGGTGGTCTTGTTGTTTATATTGGTCAAGTCTTAACTAATGGGCAAGCAAATAACATTTGGCTTGCAAGAAATTTTAATCGTATGCCCGTAATAGTCAATACCATGACAACAAAATCATCGGTAGATTACGTAGGGTCATTTCTTGGTGGTCCGATATATATTAAACCTGTCAAATCTGGCACTACTTTTAGTGTAAAAATCACAGGAGGTGTATCTTATTCCCATTTTATACTAGGTTATACCTCTCAAGAAGAATTTGAAATGAATAAAGATTCTTCAGCACCTTACTTTGACCTCGAAGTATGGGATGATGGGGTTCGACATTCTGGTCCAAAAAATAGAGCAAAGCAATTTGATTATGATCAACTTTATAAAGCAGCAGTTCTTTGGGACAAAATTGCACTTGTTTCAAATCAAGTTCCTTCTGGTTCTCCTGGGAATATAGGAATAACATTTCTTTACGATCCTTTTGTTGCTGCTGGAAGTATGGTTGCTTTCGTTGGAAGATACACAGTAAACTGCCCGACATATTGTTTGACGGCTGCTCTTGATTATGAAAGTGCCGTAAACAATGCTCCTGATGCTTTTTGGGGTTGTATACATGAATTTAATCATCATTATCAAAGATATGGTTTTGCACCAGGAGATGAAACGACCAATAATGCAATAAGTCTTGTATCTTATAGTTTATTTACTAAAATTTCATCGAATAGGAATCTTGATAACAATAATGAAGGTAATTATGCTGTTGGTTGGAACAGATACACAAATCCAAGTTGGACTTTGAAACAAACTCTTGCAAATACTAAAGCAAATAGTGCACTTGACTCTTACGCTAACATATTACATAATTTTGGACAAGAAATTTTTATTAATGCAACAAAGAACGGAAATGGTTCAGGTGGAGTAGACGTTTGGTATAAAGCACTTAATGACGCAACTCATCATGATATGTCATATTATTTTGAAGAGATTCTTCATCAAACAATTTCTTCTTCAGTGAAAGAAAGTTATAAAGAGAAAAATTATCCTATGTTTGTGCCTATTTCAACAATTTATCAAACAGGAAGAAGTTTTTATTTTGATGGAGAAAAAAAATATATTTCAACAGTTCAACCTTATGAAATAGATTTTGATAAAAATTTTATAATTGATTTGAAAAATAACCTAGTAATACCAGATGGTTTTTCATACACAATCACAAACATTACAAAACCAGAACATGGGTCGGTTATTGATAATGGAGATAATACATATACATATTTACCTGATAAAAACTATTCAGAATCAGGGAAAATCATAGTATCTATTTCTATAATCAAAAATGATGGTGCTTTTAATGTTGATGATGTTGATATTGTCATTGAACTTAAACAAAAACAAAAAAGCAACATTCTTGAAAGAACTATCTATACTTACAATGATGACACAATGTATCAAGACATAAATGATGCTTTTATAAATAATTATGCTGGATATAATTCAGTTTTAATAGAAGATAACATTAATAATGTTCAAAATAGTAATTCTGAAATTTGGGAACCAAACCCAACTTCTAACGCTATAATGGAAGTGAAAGGGAAAATATATATTTCTGAAACAGGCAAATATAGAATCGCATTAAGAGGACGAAAATACGCAAATCTATATATATCTTTAGACAATAATAATTTTGATCTTGCTGCAACAGTTGAAAACTTAAATGAAAGTCCAAACTTTGACCTTTCAAACCCTTCAACCTATAAAGATATTGAGTTAGAAAAAGGACAATGGTTATATTTTAAGGCAGTATTACTTGTAACTTATGCAAGAAGTTATATAGGTGTAGGTTGGGGACAATTTAATGGTGATACAGTAAATGTTTCCTACCTAAATGCTTATAGAAACTCATATATCCCACAAGAGTTTACTTCTGATTATTTTTATACAAGAAACTATATTTACAACTATTCTAATACCCCACAAGTAGAACAAACACTTATTAGCACAAACTATCAACCTTGGGATAAAAACTACCCTATTGATGCGTTATTTGATGATAACAAAAATAATTATATACACTCAAATAAAAATAATATAAACGAAAATAATCCTTTTGAAATAACTGTTGATTTGGGTAAAGAAATAAATGCAAATACTTTGACTATTTATGGTGAACCTACTAAAAAATATCTTCCTACAACATTTAAAATATATGTAGGAAATACTTTAGAACAATTAACTTTAATAAAAGATGTTCAAAATGTGTCTTTAAATGGTTCAAATGTTATTGTAAACTTTGATGAAACAAATTTTAGATACTACAAATTGATTGTTACTGATACATCAGCAACTGGAATAAAATATATTGCATATAGATATGCCGAATTTTCTTATTCGATAACAAATGGAAAAATGATTTCACCTGATGACTCAATGTTTACATACAATGGTAATTGGGAAATTCAAAGTTCTTTAGCAAACTTTGGACATATATATATTGGAGAAAACGCATCATTAACTTTTGAATTTACAGGCACTAGATTTGGAATTATTTCACAAAATTTTGATAATTTTGACAATTTTGAAATAATAATTGATGGATATAAACTTTCAAATATCAATTTTAAAAACTCTAATGATAAAGATGAACTTATATTTATATCTAATCTTCTTGAAAATAAAAAGCACACAATTATCATACAAAGTAGCAATAAATTTAATATAGACTCTATAATTTTATGGTAATTTTATTAAATTAATTATTATTTTATACAATTCCAAATAAATATAATTATAAAATCAAAAAACATAAAGTGAGCATAAAATGAATTTTATCAATACATATTATTCTCCTTTAGGAGAAATTATAATGGCAAGCAATGGAAAAGAATTAACTGGTTTATGGTTTAAAGGACAAAAATATTTTAACAATAAACTTTTAGAAGAAAAGCAAATATTCAATTTACCAATATTTAAAAAAACTAAAGAATGGCTTGATATTTACTTTTCAGGCAAGAAACCTGATTTTATACCTACTATAAATATAGAAAATGCTTCTGATTTTAGAAAACAAGTCTGGCAAATTCTTTTAAAAATTCCTTATGGAAAAACAATAACCTATGGAGAAATTTCCAAACAAATAGAACAAGAAACAGGGAATAAAGTTTCAGCACAGGCCGTTGGTGGTGCTGTTGGACATAATCCTATTTCAATTATAGTTCCTTGTCATCGAGTTGTTGGTTTTAATGGTAATTTGACTGGATATGCAGGTGGAATTGATAGAAAAATCAAATTATTAAAAATTGAAAAAGTTAATTTAAAAAATTTATCTATACCTAAAATAGGAACAGCATTATAAAAAACAAGAAACTCCTAATTAATTAGGAGTTTTTATATTAATAAAATATACTTAACAATCATTTTTTTTCAATGTTAAAACTGATTAAAATTGTGTAATTAACAATTTATACAATTCTCTTTTTGTTTATATTATTTAAATTCACTATTATTATTTCCAATCAATGTTTGTTATAAAAAAAATAACCACTATAATAAAGATAATTTATACTTATATGGTTATTTAATTATGGTAGAGATGAGTGGACTCGAACCACCGACCCCCACCTTATCAGAATAAATATTTTTTATTTAAAAATTAAATACCCTATCGCAAAACCCTATATTTTATAAGGCGTATAGACATTGAAAAATAAATTTGTTATCAAATAATTTTATAACTTGACAACAGTTGACAGCAGAAGTACTTAAATTGAACAACTTTGACTATGTAAAACTATCTAAAACTATTTAATACTTTTGTAGATTATTATTATTTTAAATAGGTTTTCAATTTGTTGAAAATTGGCACATTATCTTTATATCCTTTTGGGTTTAGTGGACTCGGATGATAAATTGGTAAAACTATATATTTTCTATCACTAATTTTTATATCAAATTCTTTACCAACACAATCTGCAAATTTTTTAATCTTAATTCCTAACAATGCTTGTGTTGGGTGTTTGCCCATAGGAATAAGAATTTCACAAGGAAGTTGGTATATTTGTTTATGTAAAATTGGTAAACAATTTTGAGAACATTTATCAAGTTGTTTTCTATCTCCTATTATACATTTGCAACATTCGGTAAAATAAATATCATTAATTGAAAGTCCAATATTATTTAACAATTTTTCTAAAACTTTTCCACTCGCTTGAAGTTTGTTTTCTTTATTGTAAAATGCTCGTTTTGAAATAATCCAACCATCTTTAGCAGGACTTTCTCCAATTACAATAAAAGGTGTTGTCCCTATTTGAATTGAATTTTCTGTCAACTTTTGTAAAGCTCCACAGAGAGAGCAGTTGTTTATTTCTTTTTGTAATTGAATGTTATCTTTCATAGACATATTATATCATAAAACTTAACAAATCGTATACTCTTATTTATAATTTTATTTAACCTTTAAAAATATCGATAAATCTCTGCAAGCAAATTATATTTATTTAGAAAGTTTCCCTTATCGGCAAAATCAAGATGTTTATTTTCTTGACTTTTTGCCGATATTTTTATATAATGCAAATATGGAAATCGTTGAATATAAAGCAAAATATAAAGAAGATGTTAAAAATATTCTTGTCGAACTTCAAGAATATATTGTTTCTATTGATCATTGGCATTTAAATATAATAACGCCAGATTACAGAAAAAAGTATTTTGAAAAGACAATAAAAAATTGTTCAGTCATTTTCTTAGCAATTGAAGAAGAAAAAGTTATAGGTTTAATTTGTGGCAATCTAATTAAATATGACAAATATGATTTGTGCGATTACACTTGTCCTAAAACGGGGCACATTGAAGAACTTATAGTGAGTAAAAAAACAAGAAATAAAGGTGTTGGACAATTATTATTAAATAAAATGGAATATTATTTTAAATCTATTGGTTGTGAATATTGTCATATTGATGTTTTTGAGCCTAATGAAATTGGAAAGAATTTTTATTTAAAAAATAATTATACAACAAGAATGAGAAGTTTATCTAAAAAATTGTAAGGAGAAATTATGAAATATCTTTCAGTTAGTGAAGTTGCGAAAAAATGGAGTTTGAGCGAAAGGTCAGTTCGAAATTATTGTGCGAAAGGCAGAATTAAAGGAGCTTTTTTAACAGGTAAAACTTGGAATATTCCAGAAGATGCTATAAAACCTAATAGAGTTGATGAAAGAAAATTTAGCGATAATGAACTTTTGAATATTTTAAAAGAAGAAAAAGATATGCGTCTTAAAGGAGGAATATATCATAAAACACAAATTGCATTAACATATAATTCAAATCATATTGAAGGTAGCACTCTCACAGAAGAACAAACAAGACTTATATTTGAAACAAATACAATTGGAGAAACAAAAGGAGTTAAAGTTGATGATATTGTAGAAACAAATAATCACTTTAAATGTTTTGACCTTATTATAGATAATGCAAAGAAACCCTTAACTGAAAAATTCATAAAAGAACTACATTTTACCTTAAAAGTTGGAACAAGTGATAGTTTAAAATCGTGGTTTAATGTTGGAGACTATAAAAGTCGCCCAAACGAAGTTGGTGGTAATGAAACTTGTCAACCCGAGAATGTCGCAAAAGAAATGAAACAACTGTTGACAACATACAATTCGCTAAAAGATAAAACTATAGAAGATATTATTGAATTTCATTATCATTTTGAAAATATACACCCTTTTCAAGATGGCAACGGTAGAATTGGTAGACTTATAATGTTTAAGGAATGTTTAACAAACAATATCGTTCCATTTATTATAGAAGATGAGATAAAGATGTATTATTATCGTGGACTAAGAGAATGGCAAAACGAAAAAGGCTTTTTGCTAGATACATGCCTATCCGCCCAAGACAAATACAAAAAATATTTAGATTATTTTAAAATTAAATATTAAAACAATATTTTAAAAGATATATTTTTAAATAGGAGTATAAATGCTAAAAAAAATTGTTTTAGATACATGTGTGGTTAAAGATTTACTTAAATATCATAAAAATAAAGAGCCAAAAAACAAAAATGGTGTAAACATAGAAAAATTGTATAATTATATAAAAGAGATGAAATTTGATGAAGTATCAAAATGTTATTTAACTATTTACACATTTTACGAAGTTTTAAAAGATTTTAAAAGCGATTTTTCTAAAGATGTATTTGAATTTTATAATCTTCTATGTCCCCAAGTTGTGACATCACCAGATATAAGAAAAGAATTTGATGATTATGATTTAATTAATCTTCATCTAAAATGTAGAGATGAACAAGAAAAAGTATTAAGTAATTTAAGAAATTTAATTGCTGGCAAGATTGCTGGATTTATGACTGAAATCTTCATGACAATGTTGAATATTTTTATCGGTTTATTAAGTATAAGTTTAGAAAATGATAATACAAGGGAAAAACAAATCAAAACAACATTGCGGGATATAAATACAACCATATACAATTCATTATTTAATGGAGTAAGGATTAACGTTGAAGTAACTAAGCATTGTGTTGTTAATTTCCTAGATATTGAATATAAAAAAATCATGAAATTAGTTACTCTTTTTCTGCAAGAGCTTGAAAATAAAACAAAAGTTTCGTACAAAAACATAAATAAATTATTAATAAAATTAAATGAAACACTAAAAAATGATGATTATAAAAATAAAAATTTTAATGAAAGTTACGATGTGTTTCAATCTTTTTATAAGTGGTTTAAAACATATTATAATGAGAAATATCCACAAACAACTGAAAATGATGTAAAAAAAGAATATAAGGATTTAATAAAAAATTTGGTGAAAAGGGTTTGGCCGCCTCTTGAAAAAGATGTTATGAACGAATATTTCTATGGAAATATACAAAAGTTGTTTTTTAGAGTTCTTGAGCCAACGCAAGTTAAAAACAAAAGAAAAGATGCAACATATGGATTTGGTTTTGATATAAACGATATAATTGATATGTATATTTTAAGATTATGTTTTAAGGGAAAGTATTTAAAGGAAGATTTACTAGTTTTAACTTCTGACGGTGAGATGAAAAAACGTATTGACAAATTTTTTCCATCTTCAAAAATATTGTATAAAGAATTTGGAAGCACTAAAAGTTAGCCTTTGGGTACTTTTTTATTATATAAAAGGATTAAAAGTATTTATTATAGCGTATATAGCGTAATTTTGAAAATTTAATATTTTTCAATATTTTTTAAATAGTTTTTAAATAGTTTTTTAACAGTTTTTAATGTACAGTAACAAAAATTTGCAAAAACATTTAGATTTTGCTTGCTTTTTTAATTTTTTTGATATATAATACGTTTGTAAAAAGTAAAAACCCTTTCAATACTAGGTATCAAAAGGGTTACTTCACTTAGATATGCTATCTAACGACACATATAGTATATCATAAAACTTTTAAAAACACAACTAGTTTTAATATGTTGAAGGCTTTTTATAATTTATTTATAAAGGAGAAATGAAATGACTTACTATGTTACACACGTGAGATATGACGAAAATGATAATGTAATAGAAAAAGTAAAGTGCAAAGATGGATCAGTTTATACAAAAAAACAAATGATTATTTGGCTTACCTATGGTTCTATTGCTTATACTTATTATGATTCTCATGTAGGTGACCATATTCATATTGTTGATAATGAATATTTAAGAACAGATGGCAATCATATTAAGCGAGATAATCTTGAAAATTTGCCAAGATTTTAAAAGATAGATAATTAAGAATATTATCCTAGTTTATATTCTTATTTTATAAAGGAGCTATGATGAAATTAAAAGATATTTGTACATTATTATTTTCAATACCTATAAAAAACAAAATACCAAATGTAGAAAAAAATTTTTGGGTTACACAAGCAGACTTAAAAGAAAATAATGTAACTGAAATAAATGCAACATATATTGATTTTGATTTAAAGACTTGTATTAAACCTGTAAAAAATGATATTTTGATAAAACGCAACAATCCAACGTATATAAATATTTATGATGATGATAGAGAAACATATTTAGGCAACAATTTAGTAATTGTAAGAACTCAACAGATTGATGTAAAGTATTTGGCTTTCATAATTGAACAACAACTTGAAAAACTTAATGCATTGACTAATAACAGTACATTTTCAAAAGCTTTAAATAGAGAGATGCTAGAACAAATAGAAGTAATGGAAATAGATACAAGTAAACAAAAAATAATCGGTGAGGTTTGGCTTTTAAATAAAAAGAAAAATCAACTAATGGAAAATTTGATGGTAAAGGAAAAATTAAAGCAAAAAATAACACAACAAAAAATTTATAATAATTTAGGAGAAAAATAAAATGACAAATCTTAAGAAAACAACTAAAGAAGATATTAAAAAAACTTTATGGGCAGCAGCGGACACTTTTAGGGATAATATTGACGCATCAAATTATAAAGATTATGTTTTGTCAATGTTATTTGTGAAATATTTAAGTGACACCTTTAAAGAAAATGTTGACGAATTAAAAAAAGAATATGAAGGTATAAGACTTGAAAGACAAATAAAAAATCTTTCTTTTGTTTTGGAAGATGAATGTACTTTTGATTATTTATTAAAAAATAAAAACAATATTGATATTGGTGCAATAATCAGCCAAGCTTTAACAAAAATTGAAGAATTAAATCCTATATTATCGGGAATTTTTAGAGGCATTGACTTTAATAGTCAAGCAAATCTTGGAACAAAAGAACAGAAAAATCCAATTTTGCGTGAATTACTTCAGGATTTTTCAACTCTTGATTTAAGACCTAGCATGATTGAAACAAAAGAAAATGAAGTCCCTGCAGATGTTATTGGTGATGCTTATGAATATATGATTGGCGAATTTGCTACAATGGCTGGCAAAAAAGCAGGCTCTTTCTATACGCCACAAGAAGTAAGTGAAATAATGGCTAATATAGTTGAGCCAAAACGCGGGGACAGAGTTTACGACCCAACTTGTGGTTCTGGTTCGCTACTTATAAGAGCGGCAAAAAAGGCTGGGTTTGAAAATGTTTCAATTTATGGACAAGAAAAAAACAACAGTTCAATTTCAATGGCAAAAATGAATATGTTTTTGCATGATATTAAAGATGCTAAAATCGCATGGGGTGACACCCTTTCAAATCCACAGTTTTTGGATAGTGATGGCAATTTAATGAAATTTGATTGTATTGTTGCAAATATGCCTTTTAGTTTGGATAAATGGGCAATTGGATTTAATCCAGGTGGAGAAGTTGTAGTTGACGATAGCGATGATACAAATAGCAATAAGAAAAAAGTTGAATTTAAAATGGAAGCAGGGCTTGATAGATGGCATCGTTTTGATTTAGGTGTTCCCCCACAAAGCAAAGGAGATTGGGCTTTCCTACTTCACATGATTTATAGTATGAGTGGAGACGGAAGAGTTGCTGCAGTTGCACCACATGGTGTTTTATTTAGAGGGGCAAGTGAAGGGCAAATTAGAAAATCTATAGTAGATAAAAACTTAATTGACGCCGTAATTGGTTTGCCTGAAAACCTTTTCTATGGGACAAGCATACCTGCTGCAATAATTGTTTTCAGAAAACAAAAAGAAAACACGGATGTTTTGTTTATTGATGCGTCAAAAGAGTGTAAAAAAGTCAAAGCAAAAAATCAATTAAGAAAAGAAGATATTGATAAAATTGTAGAAACTTATAAAGCATATAGAAGTGGCAATTATGATAAGGCAGAAAAAGAAAAATATAGTCACATTGCAACTTTAGAAGAAATTAAAGAAAACGACTATAACTTAAACATTCCAAGATATGTTGACACTTTTGAAGAAGAACCAATTATTGATTTGGATCAAGTTAATAAAGAAATTGAAAATATAAAAGTCGAACTCGCAGAAGTTGATAAACAACTTGCTGAGTATTTAAAAAATTTAGGGTTAAATTAAGGAGAAAAATATGGGAGAAATTTTATTAGTTGTATCCACATCATTGATTTCAGGATTATTAGCAACTATTATTACAATAATTTGCCAAAAAAAATCTGAAAAGAAAAATGCAAAAAGAGAGATATTCAAAACATTAATGGCTTATAGATATGCTATACATTTAAAAGAAAGTGTAAATGCTTTAAATAACATTGAAGTAGTTTATTATGATAATCCGGCAGTAATTGAAGCATGGCAAGAATTTAAGAAAGAAGCAAATAGAGCTGCAGAAAACCCTAAAAAACCTAATATTTTACAAGATAAACAATTAAAACTACTTGAAGAAATGGCAAAAGTTATAGGATATAAAAAACTTAATTGGGATAAAATAAAGGATTTTTATTTCCCACAGGGCTTATCTTCACAGCTTCAAGAGGAAATGTTATTACGAAAGGCACAATTACAAAATACAATACAATCAAATATACAACCACACACTGCTCAATTAAAAGCAGAAGATCAAATAGGTTTACAAATAGTAATGAAAATGTTAGAAGAACCAAATGGAATAAATAAATTATTAGAAATAGCAGAAAAATTTGGTACTCAAAAAAATAACAGTCCAAGCAATAAAAATAATTAGGAATAATTTATGAAACAAGAGATTAAAGAAAGGATAGAGTTAATAAATAAAGGGATTGTGCCAGCGGGTTATAAAAAAACACCCGTTGGAATTTGCCCTGTTGAGTGGGAAGAAAACACTCTTAAAAATATTTTTATTTTTAAAAATGGTTTAAATAAAGAAAAAAGTGCATTTGGGAAAGGAACACCCATAATAAACTATACCGATGTTTGGGGAAAAAGAGGTTTAAAATTAAAAGATGTAAAAGGTAAAGTGACATTAAATAAAAATGAGATAGAAAATTATAGTGCTAAAAAAGGTGATGTTTTCTTTACTCGAACCTCAGAAACTATTAATGAAATTGGGCTTACTTCTGTTTTATTAGAAGATATTAAAGATTGTGTTTTTAGTGGATTTGTTTTAAGAGGAAGACCTATAAGCAACTTAATAGTAAATGAATATAACCAATATTGTTATTCTTTAGATTTTATGAGAAATGAAATCACTAAAAAAAGTTCTTATACGACAAGAGCACTTACAAATGGAGAGTTATTGTCACAAGTTCTTATAAATTTACCAACAAAATCCGAACAACAGAAAATTGCGGAGATTTTAGATTGTGCGACTAGGCAAGTTGAATTGCAAGAACAACTTGTTGATAAATTAAAAGTTCAAAAGAAAGCCCTTATGCAAAGGGTTTTTAATGGAGAATATGAAACTATTTCTATTCAAGAAGCATTAAATAAAAATTATTTAAGAGAAATTAAACCTAAAGAGTTGCAAAAATATGATGGCACAAAAAATTACTTATCAACAAGTTCTATTATTCAAGATGAAATTGTTTTAATTGAGGATGTAGTTACTTATGAAAATAGACCAAGTCGAGCACAAATGAAACCATTAGAGAACTCAGTATGGTTTGCTAAAATGACGAATAGTATTAAAGTAATAAAAGCAAATAAGAATTTAGAAGATAATTATATATTGTCAACAGGATTTTACGGTTTTTTGTGTGATGAAATAAATTTAAATTCAAATTTTTTAAAACAAGTTTTTCTTAGTGATTATTTTAATAAAACAAAAGATTTGTACTCTGAAGGAAGTTCTCAAAATGGTATAAAAAGCAATGCTTTAGAAAAGTTGTTAATTCCTTTTATTGAATTAGAAAAACAATTAGAAATAGCTGAATGGTTAAGTTTTCTGGATAAAAATATATTACTACAACAAAAATTATTAGAACAATATAAGTTACAACAAAAAGCACTTATGCAACTTTTATTAACTGGTATTGTAAGGGTTTGCTA
Organism: uncultured Eubacteriales bacterium; assembly: GCA_900557645.1. Classification (GTDB taxonomy): domain Bacteria; phylum Bacillota; class Clostridia; order Christensenellales; family UBA1242; genus Caccovivens. Next base: position 9,617 of record USSZ01000016.1, on the reverse strand, counting down.
GATTATGGATTTTGAAAAAGAATTTACTAAGTTAATCTTTAAAACTTTTGGTGGATATTATGAAATTAGGGAAAGAGTTATTCTTGATGGTATATCTCCAAAGTTCAATAACAAAATAGTGATTTATATTGACAATGCAACTGCGGATAGAGAGTTTCGACCACATGCACATATTTTTGTAAATGGTAATAGAAATGCTAGAATATGGCTAGATACATTACAGGTGGAACCTTTTGATAGTAGAAAAGATGTGAAAATTTTGCAAGAATATTTATTAGAACACAAAGAAAAATTTTTTGAAGTTTGGAACAAAAACAACAAAAATATTCAAATATTATGCTAAAGGAGAAAATCATGGTAAGTCATACAATTTTTAATGAAAGGCCCGAGTGTCAAGATAGGCTTATTAAAGTCCTAGAAAAACTTGGATTTAAGTATGTGTCTAGAAGTGAAGCTGAAGAAAAGCGTGGCAAGTTGAGTAATGTGTTGTTTGAAGATGAACTTGTCAAGTTTTTAAATATGCAAACTTATAAATATAAAAATAACAACTATCGTTTTTCAGGCGAGTCAATTTCAAAAGCTGTAAGAGCAATCGATGTTTCTCTTGTGCAAGGACTTGCTATGGCAAGTAAAGAAATTTACAACTTGTTAACTTTGGGCATTAGTGTTGAAGAAAGAATTACAATAGATAAAGATTCTCCATGCGTTCAATCTTTCGATTTGCATTATATTGATTTTGACCACCCTGAAAATAATATTTGGCAAGTTACGGAAGAATTTTCAGTTGAAAGAACAAATGGACAATATGCTAGACCTGATATTGTTCTTTTAGTTAATGGAATGCCTTTGGTAGTGATTGAATGTAAAAAATCTTCAGTTGATATTAAAGAAGGAATAAAGCAAAATGTTCGAAATATGATGCCAGACTATATACAGCAATTATTTAAGTTTAGTCAACTTGTTTTTGCTGTAAATCCTAATAGTGTTAAATATGGGACTAGTGGGACTGGTGCTGATTTCTTTGTTGAGTGGCGAGAAGATAAAGATACTATTTCTTGGCAAAAAGGAATTTGCGAGAAAGTTTCTCCCGATGGTCAAATTTTAGAGCAAGACAGAATTGCAGTGTCAATGTTATCACAAAAAAGATTTTTAGATATTGTTCAAAATTTTATTATTTTTGATAGCAATATAAAAAAAGTTGCTAGACATCAACAATTTTTTGCAGTTAAACATGCGATGGATAGAATTAATGGTGTTGATAATTCAGATTCTGATGGTGGCGTTATATGGCACACGCAAGGTAGTGGTAAATCTTTAACTATGGTTATGCTTGTAAAAAAGATTATGAAAGAAAAGGCAACAGACAATCCTAGATTTATAATTGTTACTGATAGAATTGATCTTGACAAACAAATAAAGGACAACTTTGCAAATACTGCTATGAATCCATCTAGAGCAGGGACTGGTAAAGGTCTTAAAGCATTATTGCAAGATAAAAGTAAGGTTATTATTACAACACTTATAAATAAGTTTGAAACGGTTATAAAAAACAAATATATTGAAAAAAGCAGTGATAACATTTATGTCTTAATTGATGAAGCACATAGAAGTAATTATGGCGGAATGTATAATTATATGAAAGAAGTTTTGCCAAATTCAAAAATGATTGCATTTACTGGGACTCCATTAATTGCAAAAAAGGATAAAAATACTTACAAGCAATTTGGTGATCCTATTCATAGTTATACAATGCGAAGTGCTATAGAAGATGGTATTACTGTGCCTTTGGTGTATGAAGGTCGTAGAGTTGTTCAAAATGATCCAACTAAAACTATTGACACCTATTTTGACAGTTTAACTGACGGCTTGAGCGAAGAACAAAAAAAAGTTTTAAAAGAAAAATATAGCAAATTTAAAAAATTAGCTGAGGCTTCCAGCAGATTAAATTTGATTGCTTTTGATATTTGTGACCATTTTAGAAATTATTGCTTGCCAAAAGGATTAAAAGCGATTGTTGCTTGCTCGTCAAGAGCTTCAGCTGTGGAAATGTTTGAAATCATAAAACAGAACGGAAACGATGATATTCACCCAGCTGTTTGTATTTCTTTTGGAGATAAAGACGAAGATGAAAATGATATAACAACAAATGCTTTGAAAAAGATAAGAGAATACCATAAAAAATATGTTGAACCATTATTCGCAGGAAATGATGAACAATATGATGAATCAATTACGGGTAGATTTAAAAATCCAGAAGGAGATATAAATTTGCTTATAGTGAAAGATAAACTATTGACAGGTTTTGATGCCCCTGTTGCAGGCGTTTTGTATATAGATAAGCCAATTCAACAACATTCATTATTACAAGCGATTGCAAGAGTTAACAGAGTATATAAAAATAAAGATTTTGGTCTTATAGTTGATTATTGGGGTATCTTTGGAAAATTAAATCAAGCAATAGATATGTATGATGATGCTGAGTCTGGATTTAATGAATTTAATAAAGAAGATATAGAAGATGCTATTTTTGGGCCGGTTGATGAAAAAAACAAGTTAGAAGAAGCATACAAGAAAATTGAAGAAATGTTCTCTTTATCTAAAAATGCAACAAGTAATGAATGGCAAGAAAGTTTAAAAAATGAAGAAACGAGAAAAGAATTTTATGAAAATTTAAAAGCATTTGAAAAACTTTTATTTTTAGCATTATCAAATAGGTCAATATTTAAAGAAGTTGGTTATAATAAAATTGAATTTTATAAAGATAAATGGCTGTTTTATAAGAAATTAAGAGATGCTGTTGCATGTCGTTATGATCCAGTGGAAGACTTTGGAAAATATGAAGATGGCATGAAAAACTTAATAAACACTTTTGTAAATGCAACAGATGTTGTTACTGTTGTAAATCCTGTTTCAATTGGTGATGAAAAAGGAATGAAAGATGTCTTAAATGGGTTAGATTCCAAAGAAGCGAAAGCTGATTTCATTAAAACAAGAGTGGAAGCAAAATTAAAACAAGTTAGATATGATGATCCACTTCTTTATGAGGAATTTTCAAAGAAAATAAAAAGAACTTTGGAAGAATATGAAGTTTCTAGAAATGCAGATGCTTATTTAACTCAAATGGAAAATTTAGCAGATGATTTCAGACAAGGATTTTTATCTAAAGATTACCCATCAATCATACAATCAGATTCAGATTCAAAAGCTTTCTATGGCGCTATTTTGAACAACTTGCGTGATAAAAAAATAAATTGTGATTTGCAAGCTGAAGAAAAAATCGCTGAAGTGTCGATTAGTATTAAAAAAATTATATTTGAAATAACAAAGCGAGATTGGAAGCATAATGAAAATGTTCACAAACAAATTCATAGGAAATTAGATGATAGCTTATTTGATTTATTTGAGGATTTAGGGTTGGATACGAATAAAGAGAGTGTTGTGGATATAATTGATTTAATTGAAGATGATATTATGAAAACTGCAATTTTGAGGTATTAATCATGGACATTTGTAAATTAGAATTGGGTGAAATAAATGGTAATGTTTTTATATTTATTGAAAGAAAAAACATTAAAAATGTTCATTTAAAAGTATATAGAGATTTAACAATCAAATTATCTGTTCCGCTTAATATTTCAGAAGAATGGATTTCAAATTTTTTAGAAAAACGCAAAAATTGGATAAATACTCAATTATATAAGTTTAAGCAATCAGCAGGCATTAATAACATGTCATATTTGCGAAATGGTTGTACAATTCAAATTTTAGGTAAAGATAAAAGAATCTATTTACAAAAAGGAAACAAAAAAATAGTAGAAGACATTAATAAAATTACGATTTACTTAGAAAATACAAATGATTTTGAATGTGCAACAGAAATTTTTACAGCTTGGTGGAGAAAAATTTCATTAGAAGTATATGTGAAAGAAATGCAAAAATTTTTTAACAATATTTTTAAAAAATATGGCTTAGATTTTCCAAAAGTTAAAATAAAGAAAATGAAAACGATGTGGGGAAATTGTAATGTAAAAAATAAAACTATTACTTTTAACGAATATCTTTACAAAGCAAATTTATTAGGTATTCAGTATGTAATTTTACATGAAATGACTCATTTACTATATCCAAATCACAATAATGATTTTTATAATTTTTTAACAATTCATATGCCTGACTGGAAAGAGCGAAAAAAAATATTAGATATTGAAGTTGTGCAAGGAATAAATTGAAAATTTAGCCACAAAAGGAAAAGTTGAAAAGATTGAGAAATATTTAGTAAACCAAAAATTACAAACTATTATTTTGTGGTTTTGAAAAAGTGTGTATCGTATATATATTATTACTTTATTACTTTTTGTGTAAGTATTTACTTTCAAAAGAAATTAATAATAAAGAAAAGTTTTCTTTTGTATATTTTAATTTAAAGACATCGATTTCGATGTCTTTTTTCTTTTGTGTTAAAATTTTCTTTAAGTTTTTTCAAAAAATACAATTACTGCCTAAAATTTTTTCAAAAAAATGTCCTTATATATAATAGTGGGATATCAAAAATTGAAATTTACTTTTAAGTTAAAAACCCTTTATTTTAGGGGCTTTTAGGCACAAAAGTGTATTACGATTTGTATATAAGTGAGAGGGATATAAATCAAAAATATTTAAACTTTTTTTGAAAAAATTGTTCAAATATACTACACGATTTGAAAAAAATTGTAGTTAATATTATAGAGGAGGTAAAATAAATTTTAAAAAATTTTTTATAAAATGGCAAAAATAACCCCACGATTTAGAAAAACATGTAGTTAATAAAATAGAAGGAGTAAACATCTTTGCAAATTGCAATGATGTTTTTTTCTTATACAAATTTTATCTCGACTTGATAAAATGGAAGATGTCTTAAACGCTATTTATGAAAGGATGAAAAGATGAAAGACAATATTGTTTTATTGTGTAAGTATTACAAACCAAAAGATAAATATAAACTTACTCAAGAAAAAGAAATTGCAAAACGAGAATTTTTAAGTTGCACAGCAAGTTATAACTATGTAAGTTATGTTGATACTGGTTCAATAGACAATACCCCAACAGATTATACAAAGTATGTTGGCAATAATGAAAAATCTTGTGGAGTGTTTAGTAAAGATGGACTTTTAACAGATGAGCAAAAAAGAGAATTAAGAGAACAATTAAGAAATACTCAAAGTTGTATATGGGATATGGTAATTTCATTTAGAGAAGAATTTGGTGAAATGTATTGTAGAGACTATGAGCAAGCATATAACTTTATCAAAAAAGAACTACCTAAATTTTTCACTCGTGCGGGACTAGATAAAGACAATATTATTTGGTATGCAGGGCTTCACGAGAACACTGAGAATAAACATATCCATATATCATTTTTCGAGAAAGAACCAAAGTTTTATAAAAACAATAACGAACTTGTTTTTCACTCTGGTAAAATACCTAAAAATGTTTTGATAACAAGCAAAGCTATTTTCGAAAAAGCATTAACTAACAAAACAGCTGAAATAGTTAAAACAAGAAAAGATTTAACAGATAAGTATGAAATGTTTTCAAATGCAATAACTCTAAGAAAAGGACTTAAAAAGCAACTCTTAAATTTGTATGATATGATGCCTAAATCTGGACGCATAAGTTATGATAGTGAGAATATGGAATGTGTAAAATCTTATGTTGATGTTATCACGAATAACCTTATTAGAAGCAACAAAAATTTGCAAAAAAGTTTTTCAAGTTTTTTATATGAACTTTATAAATTAAACAAATGGCAAAAAGAAAATTACAAGCATATTCCTGATGAATACAATGTTGAAATTTACGAGCAAGACATTATGCGAAGATTAGGAAATAAGACAATTCAAACAGCATTAGAGATTGGTCATATTAGAGATAAGATTGAAAGCATAACGACTTATACAAAACGAGATAGATATTACAAAAAACGCCAAAGGAAAAGGCAATGGCAATATCTTTTTGATTGTCTTGAATACTATCATAATCAAGAAATTTATGAAATGGAAAATTTTAAGAAATTCTATAACAAATTGGAGAGATATAGAAAACAAAAAGAGTTTGAAATGTGATTTTGATGTGACTCGCTTTATCAAATTTTAAGATACAGGATAAGCGGAAGAAACGTCTTGAATACAAAAAAGTAACAAAAAGCCTTATAAAATAAGCCTTTTTATTATGTTACATTTTTGACTCAAACCTACTTCCTTTATTTTAAGCAAGTGTGAAGCCCACTTCTTCTTTTTTATGATTAAATCACAGTTTAAAAATGAAGAAATAGAGATTAGAAATAGAGAGGTTAATAGAAAATTTTTATTTAGATATATCAGTTAAAGATATTTGCTCACGCAAATGCAAACAAGTTTGCAAAACAAGTTTTTATCTTTAACTGATGTTACTTTGTCGTGTGTGCGAAAATGCAAGCGCTTTCTCTCGCACTTCGTGTAATAGAAAGAAATTTTAGTTTGTGAGGAGGGAAAATGAACAATACAAACATTAACATAAATGACTTAATACAAAATGAAGTGAATAGAATTTCTTTGAAATATGGTAAAGATTTTTTAGACTGTGATGACTTAATCAAGATAACTGGACTTGGTAGAGATAATGTAAGAACGCTACTTAGAAGTAAAGATTTCCCAACAACAAAAGTCGGTAAAAGACAGGTTGTAAGTGTGCTCAATTTTGTTACTTGGCTAACACTTAACAATAATAAAAGCGAGGTGCAAAATGGTTAAAAGAAATCGTATAATTACAAGGACAAGACGCGCAAACAATGAAGGAAGTATTTATCAAAGAAAAGATGGGCGATGGGCAGGAACAGCAACAGTTGGATATGATAACGATGGCAAAATAATTAGAAAAACTGTCTATGGAAAAACAAGAATGGAAGTAACGAAAAAGATGACAGAACTGACAAAACGAATAGAAAGCAATAATTTTGATTATGTTGAAAATCATAACCTGTCAGAGTTGATGAGTGAGTGGTTGTTTATATTCAAGAAAATTCAAGTTACGCCACGAACATTTGAAAACAATTTGATTAAATTCAAGAAATATATTGAGCCTAAAATTGGTAATATGAAATTGCAAGAAATTTCATCTTTAACAATTCAAAAAATGCTGAATGAAATGTTAGAAGAAAATTTAAGTTTGGATTATGTTAAGAAAACTAAATTCTTGCTTAGGCAATTTTTTGAATATGCTGTTGATAATCAATTTATGCTAGCAAATCCTATACAAAAAGTCAAAATTAAAAGTAAAGAAAGAAAAATTTACGATAGTGAAAATAAATATAAGGCTATTCCACAAGAGATTAGGGAATATTTTATAGATTGTTTAAATAATCATAAATTTTTAAAGCCTCTTTGCTTTGTTATGATGTTTGCAGGACTTCGCACTGGTGAAGCGTTGGCACTCAATTGGGAAAATATTGATTTTAACAAAAAAACAATTAGTGTTGAAAAAGCAATCACTACAATTCCTAAATTTGATAAAAATGGTAAAATAACAGAGCGTGTAACTGTTATAAGTGATACAAAAACAAGTTGTTCGGTAAGGACTGTCCCTATGCCAGAAATACTAATTTCTGCACTTAAAGATTATAAAGTTGAACAAGAACTAAATGGCGATTTGCACAACATAAATTTGATAGATAAAAAGAGTTTGGTTTTTGCAAATAAAGATGGAAGCATTAGAACATATACAGGAACAAAAAAGATTTTTATAGATTTCTTAAAAAATATGGACTTGATAAATATGGAATACACTTTCACACTTTAAGACATACGTATTCTAATATGCTTTTTGGAGCTGATCAAAATCCGAAGGTTATACAAGCGCTACTTGGACATAAATCAGTCGAAACAACAATTACAATATATAACTCAGTTGATAAAAGTTATTTCCAAAAAGCAACTGATGTTATAAATAATCAATATAATACTAATAAAAATACAGATAAAAATAATGATTTCAAACAAGAACTAGATGAAGATGAACTAGAAGAATATTTACAATGGAAAAAAGAAAGAGAAAAGCAAAAAAGACATAAAGATTTTGAAATGTAAAAATTGTGGCATAAAGAGATTGACTTTAAGAAAAAGTATGTTACATTAACTAAAAAGGTTGAGAAGAGAGAAAAAATCTTCTTAACCTTTTGCATTTTAAAAGGAGAAACAATGACATACAATGAAAAATTCAATTTTGACGAATTTAATTATGAAGAAGAAAAGCGTAGAAAAAAGCAAAGGCTTGTTCGAAACGAATTTGAAAAAATTGGCAAATACGGAATTCCACTAGTTAAAAAACAAAATATAACACAGTAGGGCCATATACAACGGAATTAAAGATCAAAGACATAATCGGTAAACAATTAAAATTTAAACTAATTGGTGTTGGTGGGGAAACCATATCAAAAAACTTTGAAATTTTGCCACAGGAGGTGCTATAATGGGAATGTGTAAACCAAGTGGCGGAATAAGTAAGCAAATAGGTAGAATAGGTGATTTAAAACCTACTGGAAACCCAAATACTAGAAAAGATTTATACAACGAAGACGGGAAACTTATACAGCAAAGATGGTATGGTCCAGACGGAAATGCAATATGGGACAGAGATTGGGCTCATGGTGGCGGAGAACATGAATGGCCACACGATCATAGTTGGGATTGGAATAATCCACAACACCCAGATAGACCTGCATATGAAGATGAATTTGGAAATAAAACAAATTCCAGTTATTGCTAAAAGGAGAGCATATGGAAAATAAAAATATTTATGATGAAATTTTTGATAAACCTTGTTCAGTTTGTGGCAAGATAATAAAAAAAGATATTTATGATCAAGGCGACTGTCCTTATTGTAAATGGAAAAATAATCATTTTGCGGACATAAATCCAATTGATGTATTATATCCAAACCTTATCTCACTAAATAAAGCAAAAAAACTTTATAGCGAAGGTAAACCATTTGAGCCTAATTTTGAAGAATTTATTGAAGCATTGTATGGTTATAGTGAAATGCAATTTGAATATAATGGAACATATTATGCAGTTGAACTTGTATATGATAAGAATAAAAATCTTATAATTCGTCTTTATAATTCTAAAAACGAAGAAACAACTTTTTTCAATAATAGCCAAGATTTCAAGGACAATGCCAAAGTTGAAGGCATTCTTTTAAAAGATGTTTGGGATAAAACTACTGATAGGTATTGGCTTCAATAAAAGGTTAAATTAATAAACTAATTGTAAAGTATAAATTACGTTAAAATAGAATTATGCAATTAAAATTTTATTGACCTATATAAAGTGGTTTTAGACGAAAGTTTTGACAACAGTTGACAGCAAATGTAGCAGTTTTAGGCAGTTTTAGAGAGTTTTTTTGACAAAAATCGACAAAATAAGAAAATTTAAAAAATTGAACAAACTTTATTAAAAATAGAAAAAACAAAAATCGCTATAATCCTTATAAATAAAGGTTTATAGCGATTTTTTAAATAAAAAATGAGAGCAAATTTTGCTCTCAAATCTGGTAGAGATGAGTGGACTCGAACCACCGACCCCCACCTTATCAGAATAAATATT
>USSZ01000015.1 GCA_900557645.1 uncultured Eubacteriales bacterium | reverse complement strand
TCATATGCTCTTAAAATTCTCAATGGATCTTCTTGAAAACGTTTCTTTGGTTTTCCTATTACTCTAATTGTTTTTTTCTCTAAGTCCTTTTTACCGCCACATAAATCAACTATATCTAAGTTATCTGTCATAGCTATAGCATTTATCGTGAAATCGCGGCGATTAATGTCTTCCATCAAATGCATTGAAAAATGAATCATATTAGGATTACGGGTTCTGTTGAGGTATGTTTCTTCTTTAAAGGTACTAATTTCATATTTAAACTCCCCTTCAGTAAATGTAACACACCCTCTACTTGCATATGTCATATCAACAGTAGGAAATTCTTGATAGATTTGTTCCGGTGTCGCAGAAGTTGCAATATCGATATCAGTAAAATCTTTCTTTAATAAATAATCGCGTACCACGCCACCAACAAAATACGCTTCATATGTCAATTCATTTAAACGTCTAACTATTTCTTGTCCTCTTGTGAAATAAGCTTCTTTATCCATTTTGATTCCTCCTTCTTATTGATAATTTATATTTATAGTTTTTGTTTATTTAATTAAACATTAAATCTAAATAAAATTACATCGCCATCTTGAACAACATAGTCTTTACCTTCAATTCGCACTTTTCCTTTTTCTTTTGCTTTAAGGTAAGATCCTGCTTCAATTAAATCATTGTAAGAAACGACTTCTGCTTTTATAAAGCCTTTTTCAAAATCTGTATGAATTTTACCTGCAGCAGCAGGGGCTTTTGTTCCTTTTTTTATAGTCCATGCTCGAACCTCTTTTTCACCAGCAGTAAGGTAACTCATAAGTCCAAGAAGGTCATAACTTGCACTGACAAGTTTTTCTAGTCCACTTTCTTTAATGCCTAGTTCTTCTTTAAAAACTGCTCTTTCATCAGGTTCAAGAGAAGCAAGTTCTTCTTCAATTTTGGCAGAAAGACAAATTACCTTAGAACCTTCTTTATCAGCAAAATCTCTAACGGCTTTGACATATTTGTTTTCTTCTTTGCCAACATCATTTTCACTTATATTTGCGACATAAATTACTGGTTTGGCAGTAAGAAGTTGAAGATTTTTTAAAACTTTGATTTCTTCTTCGTCATTAATTTCAATGCTTCTTGCAGGCTTGTTGTTTTCAAGAGCAGATTTTATTCTTTCCATTAAATTAACGCCAGCAATTAAACTTTTATCTCCAGTTTTAATAAGTTTGCCATCTTTTTCAAGTTTTTTTGTAACTTGTTCTAAATCAGCCAGTGCGAGTTCAAGATTAATAATCTCGATATCTCTAAGAGGGTCAATAGAACCATTAACGTGAATTATTTTTTCATCATCAAAACAACGCACTACATGAACTATTGCGTCAACTTCTCTTATATGACTTAAAAATTTATTTCCAAGTCCTTCACCTTTACTTGCTCCAGCAACAAGCCCTGCGATATCAACAAATTCTATTGAAGCAGGTGTTATTTTTTGAGTATTATAAAGTTCTCCTAGTTTATAAAGTCTTTCATCTGGCACATCAACAATACCAACATTAGGTTCAATTGTGCAAAAAGGGTAGTTTGCACTTTCAGCACCGGCATTAGTTATTGCATTAAATAGTGTGCTTTTTCCTACATTAGGAAGTCCAACAACTCCAATTTTCATATTTATCATTCCTTTATATCAAATTATAAGAGTTTGACTAAATAATCAAACTCTCATAATAAATTTTTGTGTTATTCATTTTCCTCTGCTTGCTCTTCTTCACGATTATTTTCATCTTCCATTTCTCTTGCTTGTTCTCTTTCAAGTCCCTCACGTTCAAGTTGTTCACGTTTTTTACGCTCTTTTTCTTCTCTAGATCTGATCATTCCTGCACTTATTGCAAGATTGTCCATAAGTTGAGAATCGGTAAGGGTGGTTGAAGTTTTAATTTTTTTACCAAATGCTTTTTCAGCATTTTTCTGAGCCTTGTAGATATCATTTCGAAGAGATTGTAAATGTTTGCTTATTTCTCTAATTGTTTGAAAATAATCAGTTTGAGGAGCACGAAGTTTTTCAAAAAGTTTTTTAATTTGTTTAATTGTTTTTGTAATTTGTTTTTTGATTGTTTCAAGAGATTTTATGATTGACTTTTTAATCTTTCCTTTATATTTTGTAGTATCAACATTTCCAAGTTCTTCAAGTTTTGCAATCATGGCTTGATAATTAACAAATTGAACTTCGTCATAATTAATATTAAATTTGCTTAAAGTATTATAATCTCCATTTAAGAAAGCATTTATGGCTTGATTAATATCATTCTCTGAGTAAGTATTATTATCAAGATTTATTATTGCTGAAAGGTTATCAAATAAATCTTTTTGAATTTTATCAAATTGAGCAAGTTTATCACCATTATCAATAACATCAAATTCTTCTTCAGTTTGTGCTTGTGTTTTTGTTTCTAATGTTTCAACTTGTTGTTCTTCTGCTATAACAAGATTGTCTGCGACAACATTAACTTTAAATTGTTTTTCATAATCTTGTAGTCTTCGCAATTTGATAGGTAAGTCATCTTCTGAATCTTTAATTTCTTGTAATAATCCAATAATTTCATAATTAAATTTACCTGAACTAGATTTTTGAAGATTTAATTTATTAGTAAATTCTGGATTATTATTTAAAAACTCTACAAACTTGTTTATACTATCCTCATCTAAAGATAATTTTACTTCACTCCATAAAGAATTAAATTTTTTTGCAGATTCTTTTGTTAAATTTAAATTGTATTTAGCAGTTAAGAAATCTTTTTCTTTTTTATTTTTTGCTGTTAAAAGGTCAAGTTGATATTTTTTATAATCTCTGGCCTTTTGTGTAGCATTCATCACATCAAAATCGTTTTCATATTCTGTCAAGGCAGTTATCTTATCTTCACTTGAAATAGAGTGGTTGCCAAGTAATACAGTTATATCAATAACGAATCTGTCATTTAAATTAAGATTATTTACAAATTCGGAACCATTATTGCTATTACAGAATGCCAAGAATGCTTTTTGAACATATTCATCATTTGGATGTTCTTTTAAATTAGCCCATAATCTGTTAAAGTTTTTGCTTGTAATATCAAATCTTTGAATATCTGCTTCTTGTTCGGCAATAGAAACTTCTTTAGAATTTTTAGCATTTCTTTCGTCTTTAACTTCTTTTAAATCAATTTCTGCTTTTTGATAAATATCATTTCCAGCATCTTTTAAATTGAAAGCAGAACCTATATTTTTAATTTTTTCCAGACGTTCATCATCACTGATAGACTTATCTTGGAGTAAAGTAATTATATCGTATTGTCTTTGTTTAGATATTGTTTTGCCAGAGCCAGTAGGGATTTCGACATCTACCATTTGATAAGAAAGGTTAAGTTGTTCTATATATTCAAAATTATTTTTATCTTTAAAGAATGCAATAAATTCTTCATAACCTGTTCCATTCTCAACATTTGCCCATAACCCATTAAACATTTCTGTTTTAGTCTTAATATCTTCGCTCTTTTTTGTTTGATTGTCAACTTCAATTTTTGTTTTATCATCAGCACTAAGACTTTTAGTAAAATCAAATTTTTGTGCTTCTTTAGGAAGGGCTTTGATTGCTTTATCATAAAGTTCTTTATTCAAACCAAATTTCTTTAATAGGTTATTGATAAAGAAATTGCCATCCATATTTGGGTTACTCTTTTGAGCAGTTTCAATTTCTGCGATTAGTTTATCTCTATCAATTCCAAAACGTTTTTCTAATATGTCAAGAGGTGAGTTGTATTCTATAACTGGGTTGTTTTGTTCACGAACATTTCTTCTTTCTTGTTCATATTGTCTTGCAATAAAGTCTCTTCCCCAATTTCCACGACATTCACGAAGGAGATCTTCGTGAGTTGAAAGTTCTCTATGACTTCTTGCATTCATTGAATCTATTTGGGCTAACGTATCATTTTCTAACGCATCAATATCTAAAGGTTGTCCTTCTTTAACAAAACTTTCTCTATAATTATCATAAGTAGGTGCGTGTGCTTCAACTGTTCGTTCTCCTAGATTTTTCTTTAATGCTTCAATTAAGAGTTCTGAAGTTGGTTTGTCTCCAGCCATTAGACCAATTTCCATATAATCTCTAATGCTATTTTGGTCTTTTGTATTAAATCTTCCTATTAATTCATTAACTGAATTTTCTCTTGTTAATTGGTCAGTAATAACTTTTCCTGCATTTCCAAGACTCTCTCGAGAATATGTGTAATCTCCATGTCCCATAGCGTGATTATGTGCATTTGCAACAACAAGAGCATTTAACCCACCATTCATATATGCTCTCATATAGTTTTCAACGTTTGAATAAACAGCAGAATATTCAGCAAAAGTATTAGGATTATATTCAGGGTTATTTTTGTCGCTATATTTTTGGGCGTTTTCACGAAGTCTATCAAGATGAATTTGAGTTCTTGCAAGTGCTTCAATTTGCTTATCACTAATATAAGCAGGTGATTTTTTCCTAAATTCTTGAATTAATTTTTTATATTGAGCATTTAAAGGGTTATTAGGATCTTTAAGCATATCAATTGTTAAACTAGCATCTGCTTGAGCAACGATTTTTTCGATTTCAGAGAATTGTTTTGCTTGTCCTCTTTCTTGAGATGTTTGAAGTGAGGTGAGGGCTTTAGAACTTTCAATGACTTCTTTCGCTTGACTATATCTTGAAAATTGTGTTTTTAAAGGTTCTGTAGCGACACTTACCTTTTTACCAGTTTTATCCTGAACTGATTTCCCTGTTACTGTATATTGACTCTCAAACTCAGAAACAACCTCGCTTGCAAGTCTAGTTGCAACTTTTTGAATTGTGCATTCTGAATTTGTGTTTGTGTTTTCAGGAGAAGGAACAATAGAAGAAATATCTGTTCCTGCTCTATAAAGTTCTGCAACTTCTTTAGCAACTCCAAAATTTTCACAACTTTTATAAAATCTTTGGGTTGCGTCATAGAGAGTTTTCGCATACTTTGCAGATGTGTTTGATTTAGGTTCGGCAAAGAAACTATCTGCTGTAGTCATCATAACTTGATTTATTTGTTGAGTATGAGAATCAAGATAGTTTGGATGCTCAACACCTTTTCTCATTTGTTGCATATTTGAGATATTTGTATTGTTGTTGTAGTAAGCAAGAGTGTATTCTTGAAGATAATTGTTGACAGAATTTGTGTATTCTGTTTCATTCATTAAATCATAGCCATTGTCTTTATTTTGGGTTAAATCATTTATAGATATAGCATACTGTCTTTGTTCTTCAAGTCTATCAATTTTTGTAACATTATCTTTAGCAGTTTCTTTAATTGATTCTTGTGCTTTTTTAATATTGTCGTATTTTTGATCAAGTATTGCTAAGATTTCCTTTCTTTCTTCAGCAGGGACTCTATCAACCAAAGAATTGATTTGTTGATAACTAGTTTTGTCTTGAACAGAATAGTATTTTAATATTGATTCTCCATAACGTTCAAAAAATGCTTTTCTACTTTCTGGCGTAAGTTTTGAGTATGAAACAAGTCTAGAAATTCTATCTGTTGAAATACCTTCATCTTCGCCACCTAAAAATCTTTGTTGGTCAATAAAAAGTTTTCTTTCAACTTCTTGTGCAGAATGTGCTTTAGAAAAAACATCTATGAATTCAGTTAAAAATGCTTGATTTTTAGGTTCAAATAAATCAATTAATCTTGCTCTATCTTCAGATTCAACTTCTTTAAAATTATCATTTATAAATTTATTAATAAGGTTTGCACGTTCTTTTTGGTCGTTAGAAAGGTTTATTGCTTTAAGTTGATCAATAAGACCTTCATGTATAATTGATTTTCCTTCTTGGTCATATATGCCTCGTCTTATTGCAAATCCTTCCATAGATTCAAGTTGTTCAAATCTAGATTGTCCTTTTCCATTTATTTCAGGGAATCCAACACCATATTTGTTATATAAATCTGCAAATTCCTTTGCAACAAAATTTCCACCATCTTCAATTTCTGATTGTATTAATTTATCTAGATCAGCAAATTTTTCAGCAGTTTGTTCATGAAGTTTATCAAGTTCATTTTCATTTTCAAAGAAATCGTCTTCAAGTGTTTCGTATTGTTCAGAGTTAAGATCTCTTTTTGCTTTTTCGTAAGGATCCCAGACAAATTTATCTGCGAAAACAACTCCAGCCGCCCCAAGTCCTGTAAGAACTGCACCTATGGTTGCAAAAATTGCACCAACACCAGGAATCATAGCACCTATCATAAGAAAAATGCCAAGAAGCATACTTATGTTACCAAGATTTTCAACTGGCTTTTTAAAATCAAAATGTTTTTTTTCTTTTTCTTCTTCAGATTCTTTTTCGGGTTCTTCTTTTTGTTCTTGTTTTTGTTCTTCTTTTGGCTTTTCAGGTTCAACAGGATCTTTATCCTTTTTAATATAGGTATCGTTATAGATATTATAGATGTTTGTAATTTCATTGTGAATTTCTATAACATCTTTATCAGCAGGGTGTTGTTCAAAAAATAAGTGAAATTCGTTATAAATATCATTAATTCTATTGGAAAAATTTTGTATAACATTGTTAAGTTCGTTCATTTCAATGGTCATGTTTTCAATAGAATTAATAGTTAAATCAATTTCTTCATGAAGAGAGGTTATATTTTTGTAAACATTAAGAAGAATTTGTTGATATTCTTTATGACTATTATAAAATGTAATAAAATTTTCATAGAAATTGTTTATTTGGATAAAAATTGGAGGAATATCTATAGGTGTTTTATCAATTAAATTAAAATTTATAGTATCTGGTTTTATTTTAAATCTTTGAGGTTCGTATTCACGTTTATCTTCAGGTAAGAATTCAAAAATATTCTCGCCACATTTAATTTTTATTTTGTCTTCATCTCTAGTAATAGCATCATTGTTTGAGTTGTAAGTTACGCCATTGTTTTTAAAGAATGATATTAATTGTTCGTAATCATTTGAAAGACTTAATTGATCATTTTCTTTTTCTGTTTTTACATTAAATTTAAAGTATTTATTATAAGTAGTTCCAACAATTAATGCAGGTTCTTTTGTTGCTTGATTATATTGGAAAAAATACTCTTTGCATCGATAAAATTTACCTGAATTAAAGAAAAATAATTTTCCATCAGGTTGAGATACAAAAATATTAGGTTGTTTAGTATTTTCACCAGCAAAATCAAAAGAAAATATAGTATAAGAACCAAGTTGAATTTTGTTAGTTCCTTTTAAATTTGTTGCATAAAGTCCAAATATGTGTGAAGGGATATTATTTAAACTATCAGGGGTTTTAAAATAATTGCTATATTCTGAGTTTTCACTAAAAATTCCTTTTGCAACATCTGTTGTCATGTTTACATCAATACAACTTTCATTTTGTGTTGAATAAGTATATGATGATGAACCATAATCAATTGAAATAGATGTAGGGGTTGATGTGATTGTATAGTCTTGTCCATCTTTAGACTTTATTTTTACAATAAGTCCACCATGTTGTTCAGTAAATGTTACAGGTCTATTAAGGTTATTGTTGTCTTCTCCAACGTTTAAAATAAGATTATCAAGATCTTTTACAATTTCAGAATTGCTAGATAAAGAATTCCCATTTTTATCTTTAAAGATAGAAGGAAGTTCAATTTTTACTTTTATATTATTATCTTCTTTAATTAAAGAAAATATAGATTTTTCTTTTAATGAAGAATCTTTTTCATTGTCAGAAGGAAATTTCCCTACAAATTGCATTATAGTTCCATTGCCATTTCCAACTTCACCTGCCATAGAAACATTTTGTGTTAAAGAACGAATATTTTCACCATTTTGTTTTATATTGACTTTATTTTTAACAGTTGACATATACACCTCTTTTTAATAAAGATTTTCATATAGATATATAATATCATTAATATATAGAGATGTCAAGTAATGGTAAGATAAAAACGACTTAAAAAGGGTTTGAAATCATAATGCAATTACACTGATTTTATATTTTGCAATAATTACATTTTTTTATCAATTTTTGAAATTTGTTGTATTAAAAATAAATTAATGAATATTTATTTATGAAATTAGTCCCTTAAACATTTTGAAATTTAAAACAAATTTGTTACAATACTTTGTATTAACAAAGTCTATAAACTTATTATTTATGTTTTGGCTTACGTTTAATTAAAAATTGAATAAAAAGTTGAATTGAAATTTCGGTGTTTTAATTATCTAATGTTTTTTATTCTAATTAAAATATTTTAAGGAGTAAAAATGGGACTTTTTGGGAATGAAAATAAATCTCAAGTTAAAAAATTAAAAAAAATTGCAGATAAAGTTGTTGCTTTAGAAGATAAATATAAGAGTTATTCAAATGAGCAATTAAGGGCTTGCACAGACGAATTTAGACAAAGATATAAGGTGGGTGAGTCGTTAAATGATTTATTACCAGAGGCTTATGCAGTTGTCAGAGAGGCATCTTCTCGTGTATTAAACATGAGACACTTTTATGTTCAAATTTTAGGGGGAATTGCTCTTCATCAAGGCAGAATTGCAGAAATGGCAACTGGTGAAGGAAAAACATTGGTGGCGACATTGCCAGCATATTTGAATGCGATTACAGGGAAAGGTGTCCATGTTGTAACTGTCAATGAGTATCTTGCAAAGCGTGATGCTGAATGGATGGGAAAAGTTTACAAATTTTTAGGACTTACAGTTGGTGTAACATTAAATGGACAAAATGATGAGCAAAAGAAGATTGCATATCAAGCAGATATCACATATTGCACAAATAACGAACTTGGCTTTGATTATCTTCGAGATAATATGGCACGAAATAAAAATGAAAGGGTTCAGCGAGGACTTAATTTTGCTATTGTCGATGAAGTTGATAGCATTTTGATTGATGAGGCAAGAACACCTTTAATTATAAGTGGAAGAGGTGGAAAGTCTTCAGAGGGGTATGTAACTGCTCAAAAATTTGTTAAAACTTTAAGAAAAGATAGTGATGTTGAAATTGATATTAAAACTAAACAAATAAATTTGACTGATAGAGGAATATCTAAAGCAGAAGCATTTTATAAAATTGAAAGTTTGTCAGATATATCAAATCTTGAAATTAATCATTATATAAATAATGCATTACGTGCAAACTTTATTATGCATAGAGATGAAAACTATATTGTAAACAAAGATAATGAAGTTGTTATAGTTGATGAATTTACAGGTCGTCTTTCACCAGGTCGAAGATTTTCTTCTGGTTTGCATCAAGCGATTGAAGCAAAGGAAGGGGTTGATATAAAAGATGAAAATCAAACTTTTGCTACAATAACATTCCAAAATTTCTTTAGATTATATTCAAAACTTTCTGGTATGACTGGAACTGCTAAAACAGAAGAAGGAGAATTTAGGACAATTTATAAATTAGATGTTGTTACAATTCCATCAAACCTTCCAAAGCAAAGAATTGATTATCCAGATATAATGTATGTATCTGAAAGGGGAAAAATATCAGCAATAATCGAAGAAATAAAGGCATGCCAAGAAAAAGGACAACCAGTTCTTGTAGGAACTATTAATATTGATAAATCAGAACTTTTATCAAAGGCACTTAAACATGCAGGAGTAAAACATCAAGTATTAAATGCTAAAAATAACGAAAAAGAAAGTGAAATTGTTGCTCAAGCAGGAAGAAAAGGGGCTGTAACAATCGCCACAAACATGGCTGGTCGTGGAACTGATATTTTATTAGGTGGAAACCCTGAATTTATGACCGTTAAGGAAATGAGAGAAAAGGGGTTTGATGAAGAAGATATTTCTTATGCTACAGCCTTTAACTATGTTGAAGATGAAAAGTTAAATCATGCAAGGGAAGTTTATAGAGAACTTTATAAAGAGCATAAAAAAATGACTGACCTTGAGAAGGAAGAAGTAAAATCTCTTGGAGGACTTCACATAATTGGAACCGAAAGACATGAGTCTAGACGTATCGACAATCAGTTAAGAGGTCGTGCTGGTCGTCAAGGAGACCCAGGCTCAAGCGTATTTTTTCTTTCACTCGATGATGATTTATTCAAACGCTTTGCAACTGAAAAATTAAGAAAGGTATTAAATTTCTTTAAAGTAGATGAAAATATGCCTATTCAAATGAAAGTGATTGCAAAACAAGTTGAAGCATCACAACAAAAAATAGAATTACAGAACTTTGGTATAAGAAAAACAGTTTTGCAATTTGATGATGTCATGAATAAGCAAAGAGAAATTATTTATGAAGAAAGAAATGAAGTGTTAGATGGTAAACCTGTTCATGAGCAAATCATGAGAATGTTCCCAGAAGTTGTGGCTAAATCAGTTTATAAAATTATCAGTGATGATAAACCATATTATGAATGGGATTTACAAGCATTAAATAAAGAACTTGAAAATGGATTACTTGAAAAAGATAGCAATCAAATTACAGAAGAATTTGTTGAAGGTTGCGATGTAAATGATGTAATTGAAAAAGTATTAAAAATAATTGATAAAAAATATGAAGAAAGACAAAAAGATGTTGAGGGATTAGGAATAAATTTTGAAGATATTGAGAGAAATGTTCTTTTACGTATGGTCGACATTAATTGGATGAGCCAGATTGAAGATATGCAGATAATGAAGGATGAAATTATATCTCGTCAATTTGGTCAACAAGACCCAGTCCTTGCGTATAAGAAAGAGGGTTTTGATATGTTTGATAATATGATTTATAAAATCAAAGAAAATACATGTAAAGTCCTTTTGAATGCCAAGATTCAACAAGCACCACCAGAACCTCAGCCACAACCAGTAAAAATATTGTTTACAGGAAAAGAATTGACACCAGAGGAACGAGCAGCACAAAAAGCAAAAGGAAAACTTCAGGTTCAAAAAACTGTTTATAACGATAAACCTAAGGCAGGAAGAAACGATCCTTGTCCTTGTGGAAGTGGTACAAAATATAAAAATTGTTGCTGGGATAAAGACCATGCCGAATAATTAAAAGGTCTTAAAATAATAATTTTTATAAAGTCATAAATTTAAAAATATTTATTATAATAAAAATAAGTATAATATAAGTAAATATTTAAATAAATATTTTGAAAATCGACAATAATATTAAAAATTATATAAAGTTATAAAAAATTGTTTAAATGTTTTGAAATTATTTTTAATTATGTTAAAATCAATCTAAGGAGCATTACATGAAAAGTTATACTTATCCTGCTGTTTTTATTAAAGATAAAGAAAATGATGAATATAAAGTAATATTCCCAGACCTTGAAATCACGACTGATGGAAAGTTTGTGGAAGAGGCGTTTTTGTATGCAAAGGCTTGTTTAAAAGAATACTTTATATATGTTGAAAAATATGACTTAGACTTTAATATGCCTTCAGAATTTGAATTTGTAAAAAAAGCAAGTAATGATGAAGACCTTGTAATGCTTGTTGATGCTGATGTTTATGAGAAAGAATTAAAATAATAAAGATAAAAACAAAAATCGCATAAATAATATATAAAATTTATAAAAAGATTAATTATTAGTTGACAACAAAAAACAACTATGATATTATAATACTAGCACTTCTATGACGGGGTGTTAGTTTTTTGTTAGGAGAAAGAAAATGGCATTACCAAAACGTAAAAACATAATTCTTGCTTGCACAGAATGTCAAGAAAGAAATTATGCAACAAGTAAAAATACAGCCGCAAACCCAGAAAGAATTGAAATAGTAAAATTCTGTTCTCGTTGTGGAAAAAGAACTGTTCATAAGGAAACCAAATAATAATAATCGGGGGTCGTATGTCTAAAAACAAGAAGTCTCAAAAACCAAAGAAGAAAGTTATAGACACTCAAAATCAGACTTCTGATGTTGCAGTAGAAGTAGATTCTCAAAATCAAGAGAATCAAGAAGTTTTAAATGAAGCACCAGTTGCCGAAGATAAAACTGTTCAAACTGCTAAAGAAGAAGTAGTTGATAAAGATAGCAAAAAGAAAGAAAAAGAAACAAATAACAAAGACAATAAGAAAAATGTAAAGAAAAAAGATAAAAAAGAAAAGGGCAAGTTAAAAAGGAAAGCAAAAGAAACTGTTTCTGAACTTAAAAAAGTTACTTGGCCTACTTTTGGTGAAGTTTGCAAAAAAACAGGAGTTGTTTTAGTTGTTGTTATTGTTTTTGCTGTCGTTATTTTTGGTATAGACTATTGTCTAGGCCTACTCATGGGATTATTAAGATAGAGAGGGTATTATGGAAGAAAAAGATACTATTTTAAACCAAGAGAACCAAGAGTTGAACACTATAGAAACTACAGAAAATAAAGAAAAAGAAGTTGATAACGTTGAAGAACTAAGTGAAGATGAAAAATCATACAAAGAGTTTGTTGATTCTCTTCCTGAAAAATGGTATGTTCTTCACACTTTCTCAGGTTATGAAAATGTTGCAAAAGAAAATTTGGAAACTGTAGTTGAGAAGTTTAATCTTCAAGATAGAATTTTTGATATAATAATTCCTATGGAAGATGTTGTAGAAGAAAAAAACGGGAAGAAAAAACTTGTTCAAAGAAAAGCAATGCCTTGCTATATTTTGGTTAAAATGAAATATGCTGATGACTTATGGCATAATGTAACAAGAACTCGTGGAATAACTGGATTTGTAGGACCAAAAGGAAGACCACTTGCACTTACTGATGAAGAAGTGGTAAAACTTAGACTTGAAAAGATTAAAGTCGAGGTTGACCTTAAAGAAAACGATAAAGTTGAAATCGTTGATGGACCACTTAATGGAATGGTTGGAACTGTTACTACTGTAAATACTGAAACAGGTGTTGTAAGTTTAATAGTTGAAATGTTTGGTCGCGAAACTAATGTTGATGTAGAATTATCACAAGTTCGCAAAATCAATCAATAATTTGGTATAACGTGAAGTAATTCACTGGATATACACTCGGAGAAATCCGTTTTAAAAAAGATTGTGGGAGATCGGAACTGCTACCGATCAGACACCACGAAAGGAGGAAAAAATGGCAGAGAAAAAAGTTGCTGCAGTTGTTAAATTACAACTTGATGCAGGTAAAGCCACTCCAGGACCTCCAGTTGGTTCAACACTTGGACCACATGGAATAAACCTTGGTGCCTTTACAAAAGAATTTAATGAGAAGACTGCTTCTCAAGCAGGATTAAAGATTCCTGTAGTTGTTACTATCTATGCAGATAGAAGTTTTACGTTTGTTCTTAAGACTCCACCAGCCGCTATTCTTATTATGAAAGCGATTGGGATTGAAAAGGGTTCTGCAGTTCCAAACAAAACAAAAGTCGGAAAAATTACAAAAGCACAAATTAAACAAATCGCTGAAACAAAGATGCCAGATCTTAACTGCACGTCTATTGAATCTGCAATGTCAATGATTGAAGGTGCTGCTCGTAGTATGGGCGTAGTTGTTGTTGACTAAGGAGGATAGACATGAAAGTAAGTAAAAAATATGCAAAAAGTGTTGAAATGATTAATCAAAAATCATACGATATTGCAAATGGATTTGAAACACTTTTATCACTTCCAAAAGCAAAATTCGATGAAACAGTTGAACTTCATGTAAGACTTGGTGTTGATGGAAAAAATGCTGATCAACAAGTTAGAGGAGTTTGTATTCTTCCTCATGGAACTGGTAAAGATTTAAAAGTTTTAGTTATTGCTAAAGGTGATAAAGCCGACGAAGCAACTAAAGCAGGTGCTGACTATGTTGGTGCTGAAGAAATGGTTGCAAAAATTCAAGGTGGATGGCTTGATTTTGATGTCTGTGTTACAACTCCAGATATGATGGGTGTTGTAGGAAGAGTTGCTAGGGTTTTAGGACCTAAAGGACTTATGCCAAACCCAAAGAGTGGAACTGTTACTATGGACGTTACAAAGGCTATTAAAGATGCTAAAGCAGGTAAAGTTGAATATAGACTTGATAAAACAAATAACGTTCACGTAATTTTAGGAAAGGTAAGTTTTGGAAAAGAAAAATTAATGGATAACTTTAATACAGTTATTGAAGCACTTATTAAGGCAAAACCAGCCGCTGCAAAGGGACAATATTTCAAAAATGTTTCTATTGCAACAACAATGGGACCTGGAATTAAATTAAACGTTACTTTATAAATAGATAAGAAATAAAAACTGATAAGAAATTCTAATAAGAATTCTTGTCAGTTTTTTTTGCTAATTTGATGCTTTATATTATATTTTAAATAATATAACAAAATAATAAAAATATAGATTCATTGGATATTTAGGGAGGAATAAAAATGGAAACAACACAAGCATTATTTGATAAAATAGAAAAGCAAATAGATGAGTATTGTGATTTATTAAAACAGGACAAAGTTCTTCAGAAGAAAATTAAAATGAATAGTAAAAATAAATAAAAAATTAATATTATTAAAAAAAATCCTTATGAAATTCATAAGGATTTTTTATGTTTATAAACATCAAATTATTTAACTTTTTGACGTTTTCTTAATGCTACAGTTATTCCTATAATTGCACCTACAGCAATAACTCCAAATACGATTGCCATAATTGCAAAAGCATTTAAAGGCTCGCTTTTTTCAACTTTATATGAATATAATAAGTGTCCACTTGATGTATAAATCTGAATGAAATAAACTCCAGTTTCAGTTATTGTCAAAGTAGAAGTTTCACCTAAAGTTGGAAGTGTTTCGCTTGTGTAGTAATAGTATTTACTTCCAATCTTTATATATGAATCACCAATAGCATTATAGTAATTTTGAACATTGAAAGTAATCGTAATGTTATCTGTTGTGCTTGTTCCTTCTGCTATAGAAACATTTATTGGAGGATTTGCCATATTAATCCAGAATTCATAAGTAAATTCATTTCCAATAGTGTTTTCATAAGCAGGGTTATTAGGACAAACTGTAATTTGATATTTACCACCACCGGTTTTTTCATCAAGATAATTTACAATTAATTCGGATAGATAAGTCTTGCCATTAATTACTATAGTATCAAAGTTTGAAATTTCAATTAGGTCTCCAGTAATATCAACGCCATCTTTTACTACTTTAGAAATGTAATAATTGCTGTAATTTGTAAACTCGTAAGCATATCTTGATTCATTTTTGTTAATTATAGTGAAATTGAATTCTTGTTCACGAATAGGAATTCCTGTCGTGCTTGTTGCTGTGAATTTTACACTATAATATCCAGGTTCACTAAATGTATATTCGTGATTTCTTTCAATGTAACCTGAAGAAGATTCTTGTCCTGTAATTTGTTTAGGATAAGTATTTCCATTTCTTGTAACAGTGATTGTAGGATAACCAGATGGTTGATAGTAAGTAGAAAGGTTAGTTAATGAAAGTTTTACTGATGTGTTATAAACTGCATTTTGAATAGGTTCAGTAATATTTTCTGTTCCATCGGTATTAGTTGTTGTAACAATAAATGGAGTAGAATTTAAGAATATAATATCAATATAATCGCTTCCATTAAATGATTGAACATTTGCAGGTGTGCAAGAATCATAAAGTTTTATTCTATAAGATCCTGCTTGTTCAAGATAAATATAAGATGTTTCATCATTAGTGTAAACAGTAGGATATATTTCTACATAATTTCCATTAAATAATTTTAATACTTCTACATTAACTATATTTTCATTGATACCATAGAATGACGTAAAGTTTAATTTAAGTTTATCAAAGTTATTTTCAGTTTCTTTATTTGCAACGATTATTTCTGATGAACTTGATTTAATAGAAGTTGTATTACCTGACGCAGTTTCATAAGTAAATTGTGTAACTATATTGTCAGTTTCCTCTATATAAATGATAGTGAAATCACCTACAGATTCTGAACAACTATAATAATAAACTTCAATCCAAACATCTCCACCAGTGCTTATAGTTTGCATAAGTTTTATATCAACATTAAGTTCTTCGTTAGGGGTTATTTTTACACGATTATTTTTATCTATTAGATAATTTACACTTACAAAATAATTTGTTTTATATTCTTTTCCATCACTAGAAATATAAGACATATTGCTTTTTTCTACATTTAAACCATCAACAGTAATGTAATAGTAAGATGCAGAAGAATCAAGTATTGTAACTTTAAAGATTTTGCAAAGGTTTGTAAATACTGTGTCAGAATCATATTTGATAAAAATCAAATAGTCGCCTGTTCCACTGATTGTGTATCCACTTGTTGAAGCAGATTCGCCATCAATAAGTTCCCAAGTAGAACCATTATCTCTTGATAGATAAACACTATAAGGATAGCCATTTTCATAGTTAAATTCACCTTGATAGTTAAGAGATTGACCATCTTTAAAGTAAATAGTAACATTTTGAGAATATGTAGTTATTGTTTGAGCAGATGAAGTGTAAGGTTTTCCATTAAAGTTGATTGTCATAGAGGTAATATTACCAATATCTTCAATAGGTTTTTGATTTTTGTCATTAAATAGTATTCCACCATTAGGGATATCATTAAGAGTATTAGTAAGGAAAGGAAGTTTATAGTAAATTCTGATATGCAATTCTTTAATTAAACTATCAGATTCGCTATCTTTAACAACAATTCTATAATAATCGTCCCAATTATTTTCTGTTTTTGCTATTAAAGAATAAACTGAAATATTATTTGTTGCGTTTTCACTTTTTTCTATAGTTGATGTAATATCTTCATTCTCTTTATTATAGATTTCAATTGTATAGAGTAGTGTATTATATGAGAATTTAATAGTTTTATCTGAAATGTAAGTGATTGAGCCATCACTTTCTGGTAATTGATATACAGTAGATTCGCCTGTTATTTCGTTGTATGCGACTTCATTTGCAAGTTGAATAACTGTTGTAGTATTACCAAAGTTATCTGTAATAATATATTTTACTTTTTGTGAAGCATTAGCACCAAGATTAATTTTTATTTGAAGGGTAGTTCCTGTAGCCAATGTTTCAAATGTAATATAACTTACACCAACAAATTCATCTGTAGGAGTCCAAGTGCCATAAATTTCTTGGTTTGCAATCATAATCAATTTCCATTTGTCTTCAGCAGTACTTGTGCTGTCAAATTGATAGATTTGAACACTGGTTGGGAAAACATAACTTGTTGTTGTGCTTTGTTGTTGTTCGTTTGTAGGAACAGAAATATTTAAGATTGCAGACGTTTTTAAAGGATCTTCAACTTTTTGAGTATTAAGTGATGCATCCATTATTGATAGATAAATTATTGAATTTGTTCCATTAGTTCTATCAGTTAATGTCATTGTATGCTTATTAGAAGAAGATTCAACAGTTTCAAAGAGAGATGCAAGTTCAACTTGTTCAAAAGCAATTCCACTAGAATTGAAAATCACTTTATAAATAAATCCTTCACTAAGCCATGGAGATTTCATATATCTTATTTCTGATTGATTTGCTATTTTGATATAGAATAATGCCCATGGGTCAGATTTATAATTTATATCTTGTAGAGTAAAATCAGAATTTGAATAGATATTAAAACCTGTTTGAATTTGGTTATTTGTTATTGTGATAGCCTCATCATGTTGAGCATTAGTATAGGTTAAAGCATCATTTCGAACATTTTGATCTGTTTCATTAGTTGAGTCAATAACATATACAATATAAACTGACATATTTTTAGCGTAGTCCATTTCAACAATTTCATAATAACCACAATTTAAGTTGATTTTATCACTAGAAAGTTGAAGGTTTAGATTTGTGTAATTGCTAGTTGAGAATGAAGACTTGTCAACTTGAATATATGAATCATCTAAATTAGCAATTTGTCTGTAGTATATATTTTGAGTATCATAAGGATAACTTGAAGAGTTATTTAATGTATTTCTTAATGTAGTATTAAAGAAATCAGTTGTAACATTATAACTATAGTATTTAAAATATCCAGAATCTATAGAATAAGAATAACTAAATAAACTCAAATCTGTATCAGCAGATACAATTTGCTCTTCATTTTTATAGTCATAATATTTTCGCATATAGATTTCTTGATAATTTTTAGTAAATGCTTTATTAGTTGCAGTTTCTGTTTTTGTCATTAAATCTTGAACATTTTGAGTAGGGGCTGATCTATCAAAATAGATACGTTTAGTAACTCTTCTATAATATGCAGAATTAAATCCTTCATATTGCATTGTAATTTCAAGATAACTATTATTTGCAGTTATTAGACTAGATGTGTCTATAGTAAAATATCTGATGTTAGTTCCATCTTGTATTTCGCTTCTTTGAACTATTTGAGGGAAACTTGATATAGTTATCTGTTCTTCATCAATTTTTGCTTGATACATATTTGTAGGGACTTCCCATTGAATAGTTAATGAATCAGAGTTTGTGTAATATGTATTTGTTGAATTTGCAGAATTGATTTCATAACCATCAGAACCAATAATTGTAAAATCTGGTTCTTGTGATTTGATTACAAAACCAAATTTATAAAAATCATAGAATGAACTTGTAGAGCCGATATTATTTGCTTGATAAATTGTTACAGTATATTTTCCTTCTTGATAGAAGAATTTTGTAGGCTCAGCACCTTCAGGTATTTGTCCCTTATATCCATCAACTTGGTAAAGATTTAAAAATCCACCAGTAGTTGTTCCATTAGAATAATAATAAATTGTTTGACCTTCGTTTGTAGGCTCAAATTTAACTTCTGCATAAATTTGATATTCTGTAGTAGCAATATTATTATTTAAGTATTGTTCTGCATCTTGTTTAAGAATGAATGTTTGAACAACAATGCCTTCAACGTAAACATCATAATATCCAGTTTCAGTATTTTGTTCAATGTATGCGTTTCCATAATATGAAAGGTCATTATTATGAGTAACTGAATAATCTTTTCCATTTTGTTCATTAATAGTTGAGTTCGTTGAAATAGTGTATTTGTATTGTGGGATATAAAGTGTCATAGGAAGTTTATTTCCTTCAACCGAGAAGGTTATGTTTGCGTCTTCACTATCAAAAGAATCTTGTGTATAGAATGAACCAGAATTTAATCCATTTTCATTAAAAGTAGGGAATGATACTTCAATTGAAGAATTATTATCTCCACTATACATACTTAAGATGATATCACCACCGACAATGCTTTCTAGAGATGAATTTTCGCCATCAATATCTGTTACAGTTTCAAGTGGAGAGATAAGGTTAAAATCATCAACAGTGAAGGTTATGGTTCGTTTGAAATAGTCATATTTATCGGTATTATTTCCTTCAATATAAAGTCTTTCAATAACATATCTTCCTGCATTTGGGAAATCACTTGTTCCTAAAGCAATATTATAAGTTACCTGTTCATCAGGTTCATAAACAACGTTTGATTTTTTATAAACATCAATTTTTTGTTCTAATTGGTCAGAAATTGTATAATAACTATAAACTTTGTTGCCAATTTGAGTTTTTTCTACTACATAAGGATAGTAATATAAAACGATTGATTGAACTTCAGACCCATTTTCAGCAACAGGTATGAAAGTTAAATTGATTTCATTGTCTGCGTTAATAGGGGTATAATAAGCAAATTTATATGCTAAATCTGTTTCTGTGTTTTCAACATCATCGGTAGTAGGTTTGTGTGTATATTCACCATTTGCATCTTTATATAGATTTCCTGTAAGGCTATAACTTGACCAATCTAAAAGATTTCCATTTCCAAAGTTTACTGAAAGTCTTGAAGCGTCAGAAGTAACATTAAATGTTAAGAATCCACTTGGATAATTTTTATAGTTAGTTGCTTCATCATTTGTTATTTGTGTATTTGATTTATCTCTTAATAAAATTTTGTATGTTCCTTCAATTGCTTCATCGTTTTCATTTATAAATTGGATTTCATATTCATAATTTTGGCTTGTATAAACTTCAAATGTTGAGTGCAGAGCATCTTTTAAATATGCTTTATCTTCAATAGGTATAATGAGATAGTCTCCATTATAACTTGGAATACCTGCAGGTAATGATCCGTTTACTTCAAAGCCACCAAGTCCGGTCAATGATTTTATATTAGAATTGTTATTAGAGTTAAAGAATTGTTCAAGAACTTCATCAAGTTTTGTATTAGCATTTGTTACATCTTTACCATATTTATAAGCATCAATTTTTGTATAATCAGTAAGATTTTCAAGATAAATTGCTTTTTGTCCAGCCCATTCAATAGAAATTTTTGTATTTTCAGTAGGAACTGAAATGCTTTCACTATTAGTCATAAGTTTTCTTGTAACAGAGGTTGATGTTATTCTTTGAACAAAGATAGGACTAGTATCATCAATTAAATATATTTCAAATGTAGAATTTCCTGCTTGATCATAGATTTCAAGAATATAGAAGCCTGCTGTAGATTTAACATAAGTTGCATTAATTGTGGTTGAATATGAATAAGAATTTTTATATTCAGTCCAATCAGATGCCGAAGCAATGTTTATTTTATAAGAAACTGGAAGGGTTTTATTTGTTTGTAATAAATAAGTGAGAAGCAATGATAAATCATCTTCTTCTGTTTGTGCTGAATAGTAGTTAATGCTTTCCATAGGAATATATTTTACATAACCATAAGTTGGAGCACCACTTTTCTTTTCGTCCCAAGAGAATATCATAGGTTGATTTGTTGCGTAACTTGAGAAAGTGTTTCCAATTTTATATGTTGTAGATGTAGACATTGAAACATTTCTAGAAGTTACATTTGAAATTTCATTTGTATCTATTGTAAATGTTCTTACACTTGGAGTATTAGAATTTGCCGATAATATTTTAACGGTAAATTGAGCATTAGCATAAGGGCTGTCTTTTTCAATTAAAATACCTTGTTTCCCAGCAACTAGATTATTGTAATCTTCGTCTTCTTCACTGCCTTTTTCAAATGTTTGGTAAATAATACCATAACTTGAAAGTTCTGTAATATCTCTGTCTTGGAAGAAATAATTTCCATTTTCATAATTTTTAGCAGAAAGTGTGATTGTTACTTTTGCATCGTAAATATTATTTTCAGAATCATTTAATATGTAAACATTTTTATTTGTATAACCATTAGTAAAAATTTCAGAATAATTTTCGTCCAAGATAGTTACAGTTGGGGTAGTATTTGTTACAGTGAAATAGAAAATTTGATAATGATAATAAGCACTTTGTAATGTTCCACTAGTTGACATATAGTTATCAAATTTATATTGAATTATATAGATATAAGTTCCTGCATTATTTTGATTAAATCCTTGGAATTTACTTTCATAACTGCTATTACCTGATAAATCATCTGCAGTAATTTTTGACATATCTAAATCAGTAACATTGTAAATATAACTATTTGCAGAATCAAGTGTAATATTATTTATAAATTTAATTGGTGTTTGATTTGAAGAAATAGGTTTAATAGGATCATTTTCATCACTTTGTATATATTCTAAGGTTTTTGATAAAAGTGTTTTTGGGTTAAAATAACTTGATTTTGAGATAACTGGAGATGCAGAAGTTAGACTTCCAAATTCATTATCTTCTGCTGTAATGCCTTTATTAACACCACTCGTAATATCTGCCGAGTCGCTGTAGGTTGAATTATCAAAATCAATATTTTTAAGTTCTACAGATTCTGGTTGGTTAGTATTAGGATCTATAGTTGCATAGTCTGAATAAACTGATTGGTAGCCATAAAGATAAAGTCTTTGATTTTTATTATTAAATACAGACGAAGAAGAAAGTTCTTCTAGAGGAAGATTGTAGATAATTTCACCATCTTCAGTCTGTGATTTATAATGATATTCAAAACCAATATCATAAACACCAAGTTCAAAGAAAGTTAAAACTGCCTGACTATTATCAATTTTTGTCTTGACAAAATAGTTTTCTTCTGAAATTATATTTCCAAGTTCATCATATTGAACAAGTTCTCCGTTTGAATATTCTATTGTTGTTGAGTGTGTAACTTGGTCAATATCAGTATAATTTATTTTTATTTGATAAATATTAGGATTATATCTTATAGTAGGAAGGGCAAAAGTGTTTGACCCGTTACTAAAATTATAAAAATAATATCTTGAATATGTATTTGTTTCAGCAAGGACAGATTGTTGAATATTTGAAGAAATTGTAAGGTTAGGAAGTCCTGTTGTTGAATTAAAATAGGTGTTGGCATTGAAAACCATAAAAGTGTAGTAGATGGTGGTTTCTGTAGAAGTAAATGTCAGTCCACCATTGTTTGTGTAATAGACAACAAGAGGAACAGCCAAGGTATAGCAACCTTCTTTATTTAAAGTAATTAAACTTTTGTTTTCTCCTTCTCCAAATTCTATATTTTCAAGTGATGTGTTAAGTTTAAATTTAACATTTAATTGTTGAGGTGTAAAACTATAATTTGTTGGAACAAAAGCATTAGGATTTGAGAATGCGTAATTTTTAATGTTTTGATTTTGCATTAAGTTTGTTCCTGTCAAGCCCTGTCCAATTTGTTCATTGGTTAAGTTATAGTAAAGTGATAATGAGTTTTGAAAATCAAAGTAATAATATTCTTGTTGATTTGAAATTTGAGCACTATCTTCATTTCCAGAGAAATATCCATAATTTTGATTTTTTTCTCCCGAGGTCAGAACTTTATCTCCAATTTTGACTTCTTTAAAACTATTACTTTGGAACAAATATATTGTGTTGTCAACTTTTCCAACTTCAGCACCATTGCCAGAAGAAACATCTATTTTAAAATATTGTGGAAGTGAGTTTGAAATCGTGTCATATTCCATTGCATCGGCATAAGAAGACATTAATTTATCTTCTAATTTTATTCCGTGTGAAATAAAAATGCCGGCACAAATAATGCCCATTAAAACAAAGGACAAAATTAATGAATTAAATAGTTTTCTAACCTTATTCATAAATACACCTCTCAACAAATTTTTATTACAATATGATTTTATCATACAGTTTTATTTTAGATGCGATGAGAATAACCCATATTTGCCTTTGCGGGCCCTATAATCAAGACTGGAATTACCAGGAAAATCTATTGGCGCGGCAGAATAAG
>USSZ01000014.1 GCA_900557645.1 uncultured Eubacteriales bacterium | reverse complement strand
TGGCTTATCCGTGTCGGTATGAATATGATGAACTTCGCCGGCGACGGTGCAGAAGGATTAGATTCTAAAATGGGCTATAACTTCAACATTGAATTTAACAAGCCTATAGGTGATGCAGGAGGATACTGGGGCATGAACCTGAGACTCGGATCACGTGGTTTCAAAGTGGAAGAAACAAAGTGCATCGCTCACAATGTACAATATTCACCTATCACCTTCAGATGGAAAATCGGAGTAGCCGATGACATCAAGATCGATCCACATTTGGGATTCTATGTAAGCTATGACTTCTCAAGCAAAATGAAAGAAAGCGGAGAAAGCATCAGCTGGGGCGATTTCGCAGATTATGCTTCAGTTGACTATAACGCATACGATGTTGGTCTGAATGCCGGTGTAGGTTTTTAGTCAACCTGGACTTCTGCTACCAGCGTGGTTTCATCGATGCATTCTCTGATTCTAATGGCTTCAAAACAAGCAACTTTATGATCCGTCTGGGAGTTGCATTCTAATAAATCTTAAACATTCATTTTCGCAACGTTTATTATCTGGATATTACAGGTAATAAACGTTGTTTTTTAATTATACATAGTATATGAAATACATTTATCTACTCATTCTCATGTGCTGCTTCTTCCCCTCTTCTGCACAGACTTTCACAGAAACAGGAAAGACCTATCCCGTCAATATGGAGGGTGACAAATGTGTCATAAACGGATTCACGGCTTTCAACGGGCTCAGCGACGAGAAAATCTATGCCAATACCTTACTATGGGCAGTTGAAAACATTTGTCCCAAATTACATAATTATCTCCCATATAATTTAATGCACCTTCACTTACAGAAATAATTGCAGGCGAATTTTCTTTCATGCAAGCATTTACAATTCCTTGTAATGTTTCCATATTGTTAAAGTTAATAGCGCCTAAAGCAAAGCCTTCATTTAGTGCTTTAATTATGTAATATTTTAAATTATTTTTCATTTTTTTCTCCTATTTTAATTTTAACACATTTTTTATTTTAAGCAAACATATTGTTAGTATTGAGGTGAAAAATGAAAAAATTAGGATTATTTGCAATTATATTAATATGTCCATTATTATTTTTTGGCTGTCAAGGGAAAAGTGAACTTAAAGATAATTTCAGTGAAATAACAAAAATATATTATCAAGGTATTGATAAGAATAACGAAAATGTAAAATCATCTATAAGCATTGGTCAAAGAGAAAATCCTTATATTATTGATGGCATACATCAGTCTAATTGTGATTTTTCTTTATTTGTTGTAAATTTTAATCAAGTTTTTGATAATGATGAGTTGCAAGTAAAAATTATTATTAATGATCAAGAAAACACTCTCACTATGTATTATAATCCAGTAAATGGTTCTTATATGGCAGATTTAGGATATGCACTTAAAGAAGATGATAATATTAGTCTTTCTTATCAAGATTATAAAATTGATTATTCTAATATTAGCAAAGATTTTGAGGTTGATTATAACAAAGCCATTGATATTGCAAGTCAAACATTATCTAAAGATATTGAAGAAATTATTAATTCAAGTAACTTCCCAGGCGAATGTTATCTTAAAATTTTGACAAGACAAGATGGAAATTTTGATAAATTGTTTTGGTATTTTAATATAGTAACTCAAGATGGAAATGATTATGAAGTAGTTATCAGCGTTGAAGATGGCAATGATGAAATAACTAATTAAATACTTGCTTTTATAAGAATAAAACATTATACTATATGTATGGGGAAAATTACAGAAATAAAGAAAATACAAGAAAATGCAATAATTATATCTGTATGCACTAAAAAAGATGATAGTTTAGCACGAAAAACAGACGAGATAAATCGTCTGTGTTTTTCTGCTGATTTAAATATTGTTAAGAATTTTTATCAAATAATTAAGGATTTTAATAAATCTACAGTTATTGGCAGTGGCAAAGTAAAAGAAATAAAAGAGTATATATCAAATTGTGAAGAAATTATAGATGTTGTAGTAATTGATTATCCTTTAACAGGTTCGCAAATGAAAAATCTTGCAAGTGAGTTTGGTGTTAAGGTAATTGATAGGGTAGGACTTATAATTGATATCTTTGCAAAAGGTGCGAAGTCAAGAGAAGCAAAGTTGCAAGTTAAACTTGCACAAGATAAATATATTTTACCAAGATTATCTCAAATTCAGGGGACCAGTGGTCGTTTTGGTAGTGCCGGTGTTGGTATGCGTGGACCTGGAGAAACTAAACTAGAATTGAATAGACGTGTTCTTGAAAAAGAAATGGAAAGTTTAGAAAAACAAATTGAAAAAATTAAAGTTCAGAGACAGTCTACAAGAAAAGAACGATTGAATTCATCTATTCCTAAAATTGCTCTTGTTGGTTATACAAATGTTGGGAAATCTTCACTTTTAAATAGTTTAGTTAAAGAGAATATTTATGCAGATGATAAGTTTTTTGCAACACTTGACACTACATCAAGAAAATTTTATTTAGGTGATGGTAAATATGCGATAATTACAGATACTGTTGGTTTTATAAGCGATTTGCCACATCAACTTGTAGATGCTTTTTCATCTACTCTTGAAGAGGCTGTTGATGCTGATTTATTGTTGCATGTAGTCGATATATCTCTTGATAAAGAAGATGGTGGAAAGAAAGAGTATGAAGTTAATATGAAAATTACTAATGATTTATTAGATGAACTTGGTGCAACACAAAATAGAATAGTTGTATATAATAAAGCAGATTTAATAACAAAACCAATATTATTAAAAGAAAATGAAGTGCTAATATCAGCAAAAGATAAACGTGGAATAGAAATTTTAATAACTAAAATTAAAGAAAAATTAAATATTCTTGAAAAATGATAAATATTAATAAAATATTTTTGAAACTAATTAAAAAGGAACTTTACAATTTTTGTAAAGTTCCCTTTTTTGTTCAATTTAATATTTGTCAACTTTATTTTATATTTTTCTTATCTTTTTCATCTTTATGATATTGATTATAGACTTCATTTAATTTTTTAACTAAAAAATCAACATCGACTTCATGAACATTTGCGGTTTCTGCGACAGTCTCTTCAAGTCCTAAATGACAAAATATACAGTGCATACCAAATCCCATAAAAACTTCACCAAGCCTTTCATCAAGTCTAATAACGTCATCAATAATCATATCTTTTGTTATTTTATTTTCTGTTTTCATTCTTACTCCTATAAATTAATACCAAAATGATAGCATTAATTTAATCAAAAGTCAAAAAATATATATGAAAAACTGATTAAAAGTTGAAAAATTAGAAAAATAATGTCTAATTTTGTTATATTGGTATTTACTACGACATTAAGCATAGATTTATACCATGGAAAAGATAAGTGATTTTATTTCAAAAAAAGTTATTTCTTTAAGAGAAGGGGAAAGAATAGGATATATTCTTGATATAGTATATAATGAAAATTTCACAATGTGTGAAGGTTTTATTGTGGTTGACGAAGAAAGTGAAAATACATTTATGTTGTTTAAGAATGATATAAAAGCAACGGGTGAAGATTGTATAGTGATAGAAAGTGTAAATGTGCTTGATATTAATGTTATTAATACATCTCTTAATCCTATCGGTAAACCAGTTTATGATAAAAATGGTCTTATGCTTGGAGTTGTAAAAGATGTTATAATGTCGTCATTTCATATAAAAAAGATTATAACAAATAAATGTGAAATCCCATTAAGATATATTTGTAAAGTAGGCAGAGATTGTATTGTATATGGTAAAAAAACAAATTTAAAAGTTAAACCTAACTTTCATACTAATGGTAAAAAATTGCCAACTGTTTACATTGAAGACCAAATTGACAAAATTGATAGTGATAATGTAATCAAAATTAATAATGGAAATAAAAACTTTAACTATGACGCTATAAATCCAACAAAACCTATAAGGTTGTTTGCGAATACCAGTTCATTAATAGGTAAAGAAATTAAAACTGATATATTTGGATATAATCATGAAGTAATCATAAGAAAATATGAAAAAATAACTCAAAATGTAATAAATAAGGCAAAATTGCATAATAAATTAAATTTTTTAATATTTTACAGTGAATAAAAGCATTTTTATGCTTTTTTATTTTTTTATTTATTAATTATTAATTTAAAATATTATTTTTGTTACTTTTTAACCCGTAAAATAAAGAAATATTGAGTTTATTTAAGTTATAAACAAAAATTTAGACAAATAAATTTTCACTCGAGATATTTTTGTATTTTAATAAAATATAATTTATTTTATTATATTTGACTATAAATTTATTTTTACTAAAAGATAAAATATTGTAAAAACTCGTTTAATCGTTTGTATTTTTGATATATTTTGTAGTAAAATAAATTAGCGAGGTAAAAATGGTCAGAATAATTCCAAGAAGAACTAAAGTTAAACTTGAATTCGTAAGGGGAGTTACAGGAACAGACCTTATTATTGCAATTATTGCAATAGCAATCTTAATTGTTCTTGCAGCATCAAATTTCCCTGGACATATTTGGATAGCGTTGGTGTGGGCTATTTTAGGAATATCACTATTTTTTAAGATTGCAGATAGTGATAGGTTTTATGTTACAATGGGACATTTAGCAAGATTTTCTATGCAAAAAAAGAAATATGAAAAGAAACCCAAGAAAGGAAAAGCAAACATTAGAGATATTATTCCTTTTGAATCAATATATCAAGATAGATGTATTTCCTATGGGAATTATTATGCTGAAGTTCTTGAAATCAAACCTATATTATTTGACCTATTAAATGAATATAGCCAAAACAATGTAATTGATGTTGGTTTTGGTAATGCCCTTCGAAGACTTGATGAAAATCAAGTTTGTGAGATTGTAAAAATTAATAAAGCGATGGTCCTTGATAACTATGCTTATAATGAAAATAAAAAATATGACAGACTTCTTGACCAATTATATGAGCATCAAATGACACAAGAAGAAATAGATGCTAGAGCACCAATTTTTGAAGAAAGAGTTTCTTTTATCGAAAATAAAAATAGAACTGATAAAATATACAAAGATTATTTCTATCTTGTAGTTATGGGAAAGGATATTGAAGCACTTGAAAATACTGTAAACGGAATGGTATCTTCTCTTGCAACATCACTTACACCTGTTACAGCAAAAAGACTTGTAGGTCCAGAACTTGCAATTTTCTTAAGAGCAAATTATAACAGAGAGTTTAATGAAAGAGATCTTGAAAGTGTTCCTTTTTCAGAATTTGTTGATTGGGCAATTCCAGAAAAAATAAAGTTTTCTGCAGCAAAATACAACATTGATGGAAATAATTATAGAACATATGCAATTACAGAATATCCATTACAGGTAGGAAATGCATGGGGTGCATCATTCTTCTTACTCGACCGAACAAAAGTTGTTATGAAATTTAAAAAAGCACCTAAGTATGAATCAGAGAAAAAAATTGATAAAGCCATCATGGATATGGAAACTAAATTATATAAGACTGGTAAAAGTTCAACAAGAATTGAACTCCAAACACACCTTGAAACACTTCGTAATTTACTTGCAGAACTTAAAAATAGTAACCAACAATTGTATGATGTGAATACTTTTATTACTTGTGAAGATTCTGCCAGAAAAGATGTTAAGTCAGTATTGAAGCAAGAAGGCTTTAGATACACAGAATTATTCTCACGACAAATTGATGCTTTTATTAGCACTGGTATTTCTATGCGTGATAATATTAAAGAATTACAAAGAGGAATTCCTACATATACACTTGCTGGAGTGTTTCCATTCATTTCTTCAGAACTTCAAGATGATACAGGTTTCTATCTTGGAGATAACGAATATCCTGTATTTATTGATTTCTTTAAAAGAGATGCACAAAGAGTTAACTCAAATATGATGGTTATTGGTAAATCAGGATCAGGAAAGTCATTCTCAACAAAGACATTGCTTGCAAACTTTGCTGCTGATAATACAAAAATATTCATTGTCGACCCTGAAAAGGAATATGCTCCATTGTGTGATAAGTTACATGGAAAATTTATTGATGTTGGAACGTCTTTGCAAGGAATTATTAATCCTTTCAACGTTATCCGTGCTCTTGATAAAGAAGAAGATGAAGATGTTAAGACCGAAGATGGAGAAAAGGTTAAAGTTAAAAAAGTTAAAGTTGATGACTCGTTTAACCAGCACCTTCAATTCCTTGAACAATTTTTAAAGACAATTTTGCAAGGTATATCAAGTGATGCTTTTGAAATGATTAACTCACTTGTTCTTGATCTTTATAATAGATTTAATATAAATGAAAATACTGAACTTAAAAATTTAAAACCAGAAGATTATCCAACATTTGACGATTTATATAAATTACTTCAAGAAAGACTTCAAACTGCAAAAGAAGAATATGTATTAAATAACTTACGTGTTGCAGAAGCATATATTAGAAAATTTGCAAAGGGTGGAAGAAACTCAAACCTTTGGAATGGACCTACATCTATTGAAACAAATGAAAACTTTGTTTGCTTCAACTTCCAATCATTGTTTGCAGGGAATAATGATATGCTTACTTCAGCACAAATGTTATTGGTTTTCAAATATATTGAAAGTGAAGTTATAAATAATAAGGATTATAATGATTTACACAAAACAAATAGAAAAATTATTGTTGTTGTAGATGAGGCTCACTTGTTTATTAATCCTAAATTCCCAATCGCATTAAACTTCATGACATCAATGGCAAAACGTATTCGTAAGTATGGTGGAATGCAGATTGTTATTACACAAAATATTAATGACTTCGTTGGTTCAGAAGAAATTAAACGTCAATCAACAGCGATTATTAATGCTTGTCAATATTCAATTATTTTCTCGCTTGCACCTAATGATGTTAACGACCTTATTGAATTGTATAAGAACTCGGGTGGTATTAATAAAGAGGAAAGAAATAGAATTGTAAGTGCAAGTGTTGGTCAAGCGTTTATAATTACTTCGCCAACATCAAGAACAATGGTTCAGATAAATCCTTTACCTTATGTTAAATCAATTATTGAAAGCAAGCATTAAAATTTGTTGTAAAAGTGGACTTAAGATATTTTCAAAAATGAATTAAATAGTAAAGAGAAAAAATAGGGATAAAAAAGGAAGTTGAATATGACAAAATCTAAAAAATTAAGTATGTTTATATTTAGTTTGTTGCTTGTCTTTGCAAGCCTCCTTTTTGTTGCTTGTGGAGGTAAAGATTATTCAAATACAACTCTTACAAGTTCTGAAAGTTCAATTGAATTGTTTGTTGATGAACAAAAAAATGTTACATTCACAATAAATAATCCTGTTGATTCTATGAGTAAAGATTTGAATCTTACTTTTAGTAATCCTCAAGTTTGCAAAATTGAACAAACTGCTTCGCAAGAATATTCAACTACATATACAATAACAGGCTTAAAGGGTGGAAATACAATTTTAGATGTTTCTACTTTAGAGGGGGGTAAAAAGACCTCAATAAATATTAATGTTAAACAATATAGTGATAAATTAGAAGCCGCAGACAATTCTCTTTATGTGTCTGCATCTTCTAATTTAACACCATCATCTGCTGATTTCATATTTGAAAATAGTTCTACTGAAAGAGATTTAAACTTTTATTTTTATGGCAAAACTCAACAAAAAGGTAATTTAGTTCTTGAAGACGTAATTAAAGATAATAATTTCGTTAATGAATTCGTAAGTGTTGAGTTATTTTCTGTTCAAGAGAAAAATTTTCTTATATTCGAAGATATTAATGGTAAATTTTATACTTTAGATAAAGGTTCTATTGTTGCAGGGAGTAATAATGTTAAATATCAATTCATAGAAGTAGAAAAAACAGAAGAGGGATATGAATTTAATTTAGATAA
This sequence comes from uncultured Eubacteriales bacterium, assembly GCA_900557645.1. Taxonomy (GTDB): domain Bacteria; phylum Bacillota; class Clostridia; order Christensenellales; family UBA1242; genus Caccovivens. The sequence continues at coordinate 19,595 of USSZ01000014.1, read as the reverse complement.
TGTAACTGCTGTTTCTGCAGGAGATGAATTTACATTTATTGCTAACTATCAAACTAATTCGGAAGAACAAGTTTATTGTGAAAGAAGTTTCTATGTTTTAGTTGATATAAATTCTGATAGCATTTCCCATGTTTATGGATATCAGGTAGAGGGAATGAATTTTGTCCCTGGAAGTGATACTTCTTATAAAATAGATGAATTAAGCGAAGGAAAAATTACTTTAATTCCAAACTATACATCGACAATTATGAATGGTCAATTAATAGGTGAAGTTGCTCGATTTAACACTATTTTTTTAGAAGTTACCATAGAAACAACAAATGACTTATTATTAATGAATGCTGATACAGAGAATGATAAAGTTGTAAATAGCACAATTCTTGGAAAAACTGTATCAAATGGATATACAACTTATTATATTCAAATTAACAGCAATACTGGAAGTGCTTCTTCAACGTATTATGATGTAACTTTTTATTACAAAGGCTTTGAAAATAGCAATGATGATAATGTTAATTTTACATATTCAATACCTGTTGATGTTCGAGTAATTCCAACAGGATTGTTGGTAAATAATGTTGATTTGAATGCTTATGATAAAGAATACACATTTTATAATAGTTACGCTGGTTCAAGTTATGGCTGGCAGGCTTTTCAATTTACGGTAACTCCAGGTGGGGCAGAATATGATTCTTTATTAATAGATTTAACAAATTCTGATCTTCAATTAAAATATAAAAATACCGTTTATACAAACCAAGTTGTTGAAATCACAGACCTTAAAGATACTGTTTATATTAAAGGTCTTGATGGGGCTGAAATTACAACAGAAATCAAAAAATTACCAATTCAACTTAATTTTAATATAATTCAAGAAGATTCAATGTCAACAGAAATTAAATATAAAATTGTTAAAGGAGCAACAGTTTTAGATTTTAAAACAGATGAATATAGAGAAAATATTTATCTTGATATAAATAACAAAGAACCAATCTCATTTAAAGATTTATATGCTGATGCTGAATTTTCTTCAATAGAATTTACTTTAGTAAATGGTATTGATGTTGCGTCTTTTAGTTACGACAAAAACGCACCATATTCTTTAGAGGGAATAGATTATTATCTTGATTTTTCAGTAACTCCTAAACAAAGAGGAACGGGCACATATAATGTAAGTTTGGATAATGGTAAACAAATATCTCTTACAATTACAGTGCTTGAATCATTAAATAAAGTTTTTGTTGAAAGCACAAATGAGCAAAGAATTATTAACAATACGGTAAACACACCTGCGACAGAAGATCAACCAGCATCTACATTATTTTATGTTTATAATAAAAATAATTCTGGATATTTTGATATTAAAGTGATTTCAAATGACGATGTGAATTCGACCGCTATTAATAGTGTTGAAACAAAATTGTCAAATCAACTTATTCAACTTGGGGAAGCGACAGATAACAATAAAAAGTTTAATGTTTATATTAGAGCAAATGGTTCTAGTCAAATTGAATTGGCTGTATATGGATATCAAGTTAAAAATTTTATAAGAAATGAGATTTTATTAACATATTATATTAATATTGTATCATATGATTTTATTGAAAATTTATATGTATATAAAACTCAAGATGGTATGGATACTTATCCAAGCAAGACAAATGCCGCCTATGGTTATGTTTATTCAAACACATCATTAACTGAAGCAAGAACATTGCAACTTGAAATTGCTGTAAAAAACCAAGATGCATATTTGTTCTCAAATCCATCAACTGGTGAATATATTGCAGATTCTTTTGGTATAGAATATTTGTATTGGGAATCTCCACAAACAAATGTTCCTATTTATAGAAATGGTATAAAAGTGGATAAAATGTATTTTTCTTCAACAGGAACAAATGTATATACACTTGGTAATTATGGAACATTTGATGCATCAAGTTTAACGTTTACTGCTTATAGTAATTTAAGTGATGAAGTGAATTTCTCTTTAATTGCACATGTGAGACAATATGGATATACATATTCATATACTGTAAACATAAGAATTTATTTGTATGAAGAAGTGGCAATGGTATCTTTGCAGAATTCTATAGTAGATAATACTATTGAATTTTCTGCAATTGAACGTGAAAAGACTTTAATTGCGTATGCTACAAACAGCACAACAGCCACTAATCCTGAAATAGTTGCAATTTTTGAAGGTGGTCAAATAACTGTTGATGAAAATACTTATACAATGTTTGATCCTTTTGATGAAGATGACTATATTGAAAGTGATGGAAAGTATCAAATATCATTAAAAGTAAATGAAGACTTTATAAAATATGCAGAAAATTATACTGGGGTAATGCAAGGTGTATTATATATAGTTGCTGCAGATTGGCTTGATGGAAGTGGGAATATTAAAAGCGAATATCAAGACCGTGTAAATATAGCAATTAATATTACATTTGCAAATGGAACAGAAAATAATAGATTTACTATTGATTCGGCAGAAGACTTACTTGCCATGAAAGATAATTTATCTGCACATTATCAATTAAAAACCACGGTAAATGTTTCTCTTATAAGTTCACAACTTCCACTTGGTGAATTGAAGGGATCAATTATCGGAACAAATGAATATGCAACAATTACTGGAATTAATATTACAACACCTTATGAAGAGATTATAAATGAATTCACAACCAATTATTATTATGGATTGTTTACAAAGATTGATGAGAATGCTTATATTAATTATATAACATTTGAAGGAGAATTTAATGTTGGAGATACTGCAGTTCGACATTCAAATTCTTATGTAGGTCTAGTTGCTGGTGTAAATAAAGGTAGTTTAGTAAATGTTGGAGTTACAATTAATACTTCAAGTATATATATTTCAAATGGAAATGTAGGTGGTTTAGTAGGAGCAAATGAGGGACTTATTTTGCAAGATTTTACCTTATTTGATTCAAATACGTCTACTACAAGAAGTAAAGATTTTGACCAATTTGTCAAAACTTCACAAGGAGTTACTAAAGAGTCTATTTATTCAGGATTAACCCCTAAAATAACCGTTTATATGAATGGTTTTATGAATGTGTATTATACAATTAATGATAACGATCAGAAAGTTTATACACGTATAGGTGGGGTTACTGGTTATAATAATGGAATAATTAGAAAGATAGATGTTGATAAAAATACATCTAGTTTAAAAGTAAATGGCTATACAAATTATATGGCTTATTCTTTGATTAAAGCAATTCCAGACAATACAGATGTTGTAAGTAGAAGTTATATAGGTGGACTAGTTGGTGAAAATGAAAATATTTCAGAAATAGATGTTGTTACTGGTGGTTTAATACAAGGTGGTTATAATACAATAAATGATGAAAATATTGTATTTACAAACTATAAAACTTATCAACAAATAGTAAATGGTTCTGAAGGTGATAAAGCAACTATTGATGGCGACTTTATCGCAGGAAATGGTATTGTTGTAGGTGGAGAAGTTTGGGGATATGGATATGTTGGTGGTGTAGTAGGATACATCAATTTTCTAGACTCAAGTGATTCATTTGCAGGGATAACAGCGAGAGCATTTATTCGTGGACAAAAAATGAATGATAATGTTTCAAATATTGCTGTTATAGCAAATATTCAAGCAAATAATGGTGTGAATTCAGCATTTGCGATACAATCAGTTGATGATGGTAAAACAGGTGAAGAAGCATCAATTGCAGTTCTTTATAATAATGATGTAAATGATGAAATTAACAGATATATGAAAGACACTGATGCTTTGGCATTTGGTCTTGGCTCAACAAATATTGATGTAATGAGTGATTTTGCAGGTGAAGAAAATCAGAAAGAATATGAAAATGTATTTTCTTATTTGATTTCAAGAGATAAAATGACTTTGGCAAAAGATGAAGATGCAGAAAATGCGTTAGATATAGAATATTCAAATAAATCTATTTATTATGGAGATATTGTTGTAGTTGCTTCTTCAAATGATGTAAAGAAAGTAATAGGACAAAATTTCTTTAATTTTGGTAATGAAGGCGATTTATCTTTGTCTGCAATGTTTAATAATAAAATGCAGAGTGATACAAATAGTGCGTATGAAATTTATTATATGTATTATTTCAAAGCAGGTAGCACTACAGGAGATACCGATATCTCTGACGCTCAATCAAATCTTGATAGTTATTTAAATAAAGTAAATGCATCTAATAAAACATTATATCCATTTAATGTAAATGGAGAAATGATTTTTACTTCTAAAAACCAAGATATATTAACTATTGATCAAAGTGGTAAAATTACAGTTAAGAAAACGGGACTTGCACAAATATCAGGTTCTAGTGTTCTTAACACAAATAATGCATTAACATTCTATATATATGTTGTAAATTATTTTAATTCAGAATCTACAATAGAAAACAATGATGAAAGGTCTTCTATTGTTTATCCTGTTGCATCAACATCTTCTGTGCCTCTAGACGATTCTACTATAGAGTTGCGTGGTAATAATAGTGCAACAATTTATGTAATGCCTAAATATGAATTAGAAATGCAAGTTTCTTCAAATTCAAATTTTGAATCTAACAGAAATGGAGAAGCAACTTTAAATGGCATTGTATTTAATCTTGCAGGTAATGATAATGTTTCTGCTGAAGTTATTGAAGAAACACAAAATATAGACATAAATGTTATAGGAACTTCTATAACTTTTAGAAAAAAATCTCATACTGCAGAAAATTATTATCCTTTAGAAATTAAACCAAGACTTGAATTATCTATTACAGAAGGAAATGAAAAAGTAGTTTATTATGCTTATGTAAATAAAACATTATCTCAAACAAAAGTAGATTATAGATATGGTGCTTTGAGTATGGATAATGTAAACTACAATGAAGTTACAATTCATACAAGTAAAATTGTAAAAGATGTTATAACAATTGAGTCAACAGATGGTGGGTTAGATCAAGAAAAGTTGCCAAAAGAAAAACCATTGTATTATATTGTTGATTTCAACAACCAAAATATTCAAGGTTCTGTTGATGGTTTTGAATATAAATACGATGAAAATGATCAATTATTTATAGTAAGTTTTGATTATGATCCTATATCATCATCATCAAATGAAAATGGTATATATTATCATAAGTATAATTTAAGTGTTTCTATAAACAGAAATTCAAGTGCATATCTTAACAGATATACAGAGAATATATATGGTGAATACATTTTAAATATACAAGCAAGTTCTAATTCTGGAGTTACAAAATCAATAAAAATAATATTTGAAAAGACAAATGTAACTTCTATTGTTGTTGATAATTATACAACTTTAACTGATGCAACAAATAATAGTGGATTATCATCAGTTTCAGAGTATGCATTCCCAGGAGTAAGTGGATTGCTTGCAATAACTGTTACACCTGAAGATAGTGATTTTGATTATATATTAGTTGAAAATGCAGATGAGAATTATAATCCAGGAAATGCTTCTGCCAATTTTGGTTTCCTTGCTAGAAAAAATTCAGAAAAATTAAGTGGAGATGAAAAACTTTTTGATAGAGAGAATATTTCGGGTTCATCAACTGCTAAAGGTATAAGGTTATCACTTGAAGATATTATAAATATTTATAATAAAACAGATAAAAGTGGTAATTTATATGAAAAATATAATGGTATTATTTATATTCAATATGATATGGGCTCTGAAAATGTAATTGATGAAAGTATATCTTCAATAAGAATTAGTTTAATAAAAGATGGTGAAGTTTCTTATAGTGTTGTTAAAAATTTAAAAATCAAATTACAAAATTTTGTAACAGTAGAAATTGATGGAAAAGATGGGCAATATAATCAAGATGGTTATTACGCAATATTTGAAGTAGCAAGGGGACTTAAATATAAGTTAAATATAAATAACTATGGTTTTGATATAAATAACGTTCAATTATCAATTCCTGATTCAAATTTAGGGACTATAGTTCAAGAAAATGGAGAGTATTATCTTCAAATAACAAAAGAAACTATAGATTATACAAATGATGACGCCTATACATTTGAAATTTTGATTTCAGCGACAGAACAAGAGGGTGAAGTTACAAGAAATGCAAGTAGCAAGACTAAAATTATAGTAAATGAATATGTCGTTAATTACAATGGAGGAGATGTTCAAAATCCAGATATAATCACAAATATGGGAGAAGGTATTGTTAATGTTCAAGTAGGAACACAGACAACCTTTGCAGTTGATATCTATGATTATATTGAATATGATGCGACAAATAATGAAGTTATTTCAAAGATAGATCAATTTATGCAAGAACTTTCTCAAAAAGGCAAGTGGACATCTTATACAAACTTAATTTCCGATCTTCAACCTGATTATGGTGCTGCAGACGATGAAAATGAATTCCCAAGTAATGGAAGAAAAAAATATGATCTTGGCTTTAATAAAGATCAAGAGGCTTATGAGGGAAGTAATTATTACTATAATTATGAAGGATTAAATGTTTTGCCTTCTAAAACACATAACCCTACAGATTATTTCTATTATTTCGTTTATGAAGGTGGTTTTAAAAAGGAAAATGGTGTTTATACATATTCTGAACCTAATGAAGAGCAAGGTCAATCTAACATTATTAAGACTAAATTTACTTTAAATGTTTATACATCAAGCAGTGAAGATAGCCCAATTCCTGTTTATGATTATAAAGATTTTATAGGTATGCAAGAAGGTGGTTATTATATTCTATTAAATGATATAACTCTTCCAAATACTACAAATGACGATGGTTCAATTACAGCATTTACACCTTTAAATGGTAATTTTGCTTCGTTTGATGGGAATGGACATACAATAAATCTTGCAGGAACTTATGATATGGGTTCATTGTCAACTTTTGGTATATTCAGTTCATTAAATAGTGGATCTATAATTAAAAATCTTAATGTAAATTATACATCTGCAAATGATGGTTCAGATATGAACACAGACCCAAATGATAAAACATATGATTTATTTGGCTTAAAAACTGTTAAATTTATTACTACTGCAAGTTCATTTACTTTCGGTGGCATTGTTGCAAACAATTCAGGTATAATAACAAATTGTCATGTTTATACAGATGATAGCATAAGCGAATATTATATTACTGTTAAAGCAGATAGTGCATTAGATTCTACAAGTTATATTGGTGGACTAGTTGGAAATAATGGTGGTTATATAACAAACAGCACTGTATCTATTAATGTTAAATCCCCATTCAATACAGCAGGTGTTGTTGCTTTGAATTCAGGAAAAGTTTCTGGTTGCTATTTTAAAGAAGGAAAACTTATTAATAACTCTCAATTTGATCAACATGTTGCAGGATTTGCAATTACTAATTCTGAAAGTGCACAAATTTTAACAAGTTTCGTTTCAGGTGCTCAGTCTAATTTAAGTATTTATAGTCAAGATTCAAATAGTTATATAAGTTCAACACTTGCATCTGCAGGATTTGTATATCAAAATAGTGGAACTATAAGTGATTGCTATACAGATATAGATTTAAGTAAAACAACTTCTGATATGGCTGGATTTGTATTCTATAATGGTGGCAATATTGAAAACTCATTCTCATTGTCAGTGTTGCGTAATAATGTAACTGCTTCTGCAGGTTTCGCTCGATATAATAATTTAGAGGGAACTAATGGAACGTTTGCAAATTGTTATTATTTCTATAATGAACAAAGAGGTTCAACTTCTGCAGGTTCAAACCAAACCTTAGATGAAGATGGATTCATTGTTGGGCAAGGAAATATTAATACTTCGCTTGTTCAAGTTACTTATGAAGGAATTGATAGATTAAATGCAGGTGGATTTGGTAATTTAGAAGAAAATTTTGAAAGTTATTCTTATCAATCAAATATGGGCACAAATGCAGTATGGTTCTTCTCTAATGGCAATACATCTTCAACTTATGTAGATTATATTCCAACTACAGATAAAGTTACTATAGAAGGAGAAGATGGGCAAACTCAGACTAATACTATTTATAGAACGGAAAACAAGATATTTGGATTAAATAGACTTGAACTTATAAATCCGAATATAGCAGCCCTTTCAATTAAAAACTTTAGTTATTCAGAAGTTGATGATATAACTGGAGATACTGTTTATTATTATGTTGATGATTCTTCAGCACCTAATCGTGGTTCTATTCATAATCCTAGATTGATTTATAATGCATCAACTATGGAAAGCGAAATTTTGGAACAAACTTCAAGTGCTGGATTGAATATAACAAATTATAGAATCATCAGCGATATTAATTACAATGACTTTGAGGGATTATCTCAATTATATACTGTTACTTTCGCAGGAATTTTAGAAGGTAATGGTATGGAAATTTCTTCAATTACTATGGCTACGATGGAGAAAATGCAAAAGGCTGGCTTATTCGGTCAAATAGGATATTCTGCAAGTAAAACTGGAACTGTAAAAAATCTGACTATAATTCCAAAACAAGTTGCATTTACAAATACTAATAATGTAGGTGTTCTTGCAGGAGTATTGAAATACGGTTCTGTTTATGATGTATCTGTAAAAATAAGTGATAGCAGTGAAACAACAACAGTATCAGGAATGAACTTTGTAGGTGGTATTATAGGTAAAGCCATAACATCTTATACAATTAAAGATGTTTATAGTTCAATAAATGTATCAGCAAGTTATTCTCCTCAGTCTGATTCAAGTTATGATGAAACATTCTCTGCAGATAATAGTTTTTCTTATGCTGGAAGCATAGCAGGCTTCTTGGGCACAGGAACACTTTATAATGCTCATGTTGATTCAGTAACATCAGTAATGGGAGGTCGAGCAGGCCTTGCTTATGGTGGACTTGGAAGAGGTGCAAAAATTAATTATACATATGTAGATGTCGCTTCAGGTGCATCAATAAAGGCTTATCAATATGGTGGATATATTACTGGAGAAACTGCAGGAACATTAAAATATTCTTATGTTTCAAGCAATTCATCAACTGAATCTTCTTTCTCGGTTGTCCCAAAAGCAGCAATGGGTGTTGGTGGAATTTCTGGACTTATGCTTGGTGGAACAATAGATAATGCAGTTATGTATCAAGATTTTAGAGTTGTAGGAATAAATTCAAATAATACAGCAATTAGATATGTAGGTGGAATTGTAGGTATTGTATCTGCTTCAACTAGTTTAACATCTACAATTAAAAATTGTATTATTGATTCGGATATAACATCTTCTGCTATAGTAGGTGGTGCAGTTGGTCAGGTATCATCTGCCGCAAGACTTGATTGTATTGCAGTAAAATCAACTTCTCTTTCTGTTCAAGGACAGATAGCAGACCCTGTTTTAGGTGGAATTGTTGGAAAGGTAGAAAACAGAAGAAATGCATCTGTTTCTATGAGCAATAGTTATTGCCTTGCAGACTTAAATGTTGATACAAGCACATCTGGAATAAAATCTACAGCAAGCATAGGGGGACTTATTGGAAGCAGTGAAGAAAGATTGCCAGAACTCTATTATTGCTATACAACTTCAAAAATTACTGCAAATGTTTATGATTCACGTGCGTTAGATAAGACTCAAGATTTTGAAAATTACTTAAAAAAGGGTGAGTCTGACGATACAAGCCTTCCTGAAGGTTATAATTTTGCTACCTTTACTTATGACACGCATAACGACAAAGATTATAATAATGTATATTATTTTGGATATTCAGTATCTGGTGATCAAAATTCTATTTCAGGTGGTAGTGATGCTGAGGGTAATGAAGTTTATCCAACTGGAACAATCTCTCACTCACCATTTGTTGAATTTACAACAAAAGTTAAGAGCACTGCTATAGGAGTTACTGTAAATAATTATGGTGAAAGTTCTGTAAATTTCTATAATAGTAAATTTACAGTAGCAAATAATACTGATAAAACAGCATTAAATGAATTGTTTGGAATCGATTACGATTATAAGATAACAGATAATATGTTTATTGACAATCTTCGTCGTGGAATTAAAGGTAATGAAACATATTATAAGGGAACAATAAATGAAAAAGATTTAGAATTTAATGTAACAAGTGATGATAAAACAAAGTTTGAAGAAATTATTTCATCAGGAGATACTAATTATTCGTCAGATTTGTTTATAAATTCGAACAGTGGCTTTGTTGAATATGAGTTTGAAGATGATAATAATGTTAAGATAACTGCAACCTATAATAATGGCACATTCAATTTAAATGGAGAGTTGTATACTTATGGGGAAAAATTAAGTGATGGTAGTGTAAGATTAATAAAATCATCACCTACTGGAGAGAGCATTACCAAAACATTTAAATCTTCAACCATTACTTTTACGATAGACACAAAAGATACAAGTAAACTTGTTCAGACGACTGAACTTAGAAATTCTGCTGGAGAAGATTATAAACATTATATGGATGAAATAAAAGGTCAAGTATATGAGATTTTAGAAAATTTAAATACTGGGGCAAAATATGCGAAAGTTGGTGATGTTTATAAATCTGTTATAGGAACAGGTGAGACGGAAGAAATTCAAAGCACAGAATTAAAAGATGTTCCTACTCAAACAATATGGGTTATAAATGCTAATGGTTTTTCTACTTTATATTTTGAAAGCCAACTCGATTGGTTGAATAGAAAATAAAAGGCTTATAAAGCCTTTTATTTTATTTAACTTTAAATTTTATAGTTTATTAATAGAAAATATGGAAATAATGAAAATTAGATATGATTATTATAAAAAAATATATATTTTTACAAAAAATTATGTTTAAATTATTGACAGTTTTTCATGCTTTTGTTATAATTAATAAGACTATAATCAGCAGTGGAAAAGAATAATACAATTTTTTAACTTAAAAGAAAGGGGATATTATGGCATTTTTTGTGCCATAAGTCCTTTTTTGCTTTATTTAAAAATTGTATAAATTAGTAAAATTCCATGACGTGGTCATAAAAACTTAATTTTATAGTAAATTAAGAAATTCAATTCAGTTAAATTAAAGAAGGAGAGTTAAATGTCTGTTAACGTAAAGAAAATTAAACAAGGAAAAACAGAAAGATATACTTTCGGTCATTGTGATGAACTTATTGGAGTTCCACCACTTCTTGAAATTCAAAAGAAATCTTACAATGATTTTTTAACTAAAGGGATTAAAAAAGTTCTTGATGAATTCTTCCCTTTAACTGATTATTCTGGAAAAGCAAAATTATATATCACAGAAATTTTGCCTTTTGCAGAACCAAAATATGATATAAAAGAATGTAAGCGTCGTGGAGCAACATATTCTTCGCCTTTAAAAGTAAAGGCTCGTTTTGTCGTTGAAGAAACTGGACAAGCAGTTGAACAAGAAGTTTTTATGGGTGATGTCCCAATGATGACTGAACAAGGTTCATTTATTTACAATGGAATAGAAAGGGTTGTTATTAATCAAATTGTTCGTGCACCTAGTGTTTATATGGCAAGAGAAAAAGATAATAATGCAACTTTGAGAGCACAAGTTATTCCAGTTCATGGAACTTGGATTGAAATTGAACAAGGTGCAAATGAGAATTTAAAAATTGTTCTTGAGAGAAAAAATAAGATAAGTTTAGGTTTATTCTTAAAATGCTTTGGTTTTACTAATGAAGAAATCTTAAAACTTTTTGGAAATAATCACTATATCAAAAATGTTCTTGATAGAGAAACTCAAGTAACACAAGAAGAAGCACTTATTGAATTCTCAAGGAAAACAAGACCTTCTGATGTTCCATCTGCTGAAAGCACAAGAAGTTATTTGAATGTATCTTTCTTTACAGATGCTTATTACAACTTATCAAGAGTTGGAAGATATAAATTTAATAAAAAACTTGGTTTAAAAGAAAGATTACCTGGTCTTATTAATGCCGATGACATTATTAAAGATGATGAATTACTTGCAAGAGCAGGTGAAGAATTTACTAAAGAAAGTGCAGCAAAAGTTCAAAATGCAGGTGTAAATGAAGTTTGGGTTCAAATTAATGGTAAACGTCATTTAATGAGAGGAAATAATAGAGTTACATTATCAGAAGTATTCCCTTGCAATCAAGAAGAACTTGGAATTTTTGAAGATGTTTATTATCCTGTTTTAATGCAAATTTTGAAAGATAATAAGACAAAAGAAAAGAGAATAGAGGCTATTAAAAATAGTGCAAAGGATCTTGTTATTACTACTCTTACTATGGATGACATTTTGGCAACAATTTCTTGTTATCTTGATGTGTTAGAAGGAATAGGGACTATTGATAAAATTGAACACCTTTCTAATAAACGTGTTGCAACAGTTGGCGAACTTACTTGCAATGCTTTTAGAAGTGGGGTTACAAAACTATCAGTAAATGTTAAAGAAACATTACAAGGACGTGAATTTGTTGAAGTTACACCTTCTCAAATTATGAATCCTAAAGCAGTAAATAAAGCATTAAGAGATTTCTTCTCTCAATCTCAATTATCTCAAATTATGGATCAAAAGAATCCTCTTTCAGGAATCACACAAAAACGTCGTGTTTCTGCTATTGGACCTGGAGGTATTAAAAAGGAGAGAGCCGATCCTGAAATTCGTGATATTCACTTTACACATTATGGAAGAATTTGTCCTGCTGAAACACCAGAAGGTCAATCAATCGGACTTATTAATACTCTTGCTGCATATACAAGAGTTAATGATTATGGATTCCTTGAAACTCCTTATAGAGTTGTAAATAAGGAAAAGGGTGTAGTAACTAAAGATATAGTCTATAAAATGGCAGATGTTGAAAATGAAAGTTATATTGCTCAGGCTATTGAACCATTAGATGAAGAAGGACATTTTGTAAATAAAAGAATTATGTGTAGACATGGTTCAGTTATTGAAGAAGTTCCTGCAAGTAAAGTAGATTATATGGATGTTTCTCCAAGACAAATGATTTCTGTTGCAACAAGTTTGATTCCATTTGTTGGACATATTGAAGGAAACCGTGCCTTGATGGGAGCGAACATGCAACGTCAAGCAGTTCCAGTTCTTCGCCCAGAAGCACCTATCGTTGGAACTGGTATGGAAGCCGTTTCTGCTCATGATAGTGGTTGTGTTATTCTTGCAAAACGTGCAGGAACAGTAAGTTATGTATCTGCAGATGAGATAAGAGTTCTGACTGAAAAAGGTGATGAAGATATTTATGCACTTACAAAATTTGCAAAAGCAAATGATGATGTTTGTTTCAATCAACGTCCATGTGTAGTAAAGGGTGAAAAAGTTGCTGAAGGAGATGTTCTTACAGACGGATATTCAACCGATCATGGAGAACTTGCTGTTGGTAAAAATGTTCTTATCGGGTATATGAACTGGGAAGGACAAAACTTCGAAGATGCTATTCTTATTAACGAAAGACTTGTAAAGGAAGATGTTTATACATCAATTACACTTTATGATCATGAAATAAAATGCAGAACAACAAAACTTGGTGATGAAGTAATCACTAGAGATATTCCAAATCTTGGTGAAGATGCACTTAAAGACCTTGATGAAAATGGTATTATTAGAATTGGTGCAGAAGTTCATCCAAATGATATTTTGGTTGGAAAGGTTACACCTAAAGGTGAAACTGATCTTACACCTGAAGAGCGTTTGTTGAGAGCAATATTTGGAGATAAAGCACGTGATGTTAGGGATACATCTCTTCGTGTTCAACATGGAAAAGGTGGCGTTGTTGTAGATGTTCAAGTATTCTCTAAAAAGAATAAAGATGACCTTGAACCAGGCGTTACAATGATGGTTAAAGTTACTGTTGCTCAAAAACGTAAACTTTCTGTCGGAGATAAAATGGCAGGAAGATATGGAAATAAAGGAGTTGTTTCTATCGTATTGCCAGAAGCAGATATGCCATTTATGGCAAATGGTAAACCTCTTGATATTGTATTAAGCCCACTTGGTATTCCATCACGTATGAATATTGGTCAAGTTATGGAAGTTCACCTTGGTCTTGTTGCTAAAACACTTGGTTGGAAAGTTGCTACACCAGCATTTGATGGTGCATCAACAGAAGATATTAAAGAACTTTTAGTTGAAAATAATTTTAGACCAGATGGTAAAGTTCAATTATATGATGGAAGAACTGGAGAACCTTTTGATAACTTATCAACTGTAGGTTATAAATATATGCTTAAACTTGAACACATGGTTGATTCAAAAATTCACGCACGTTCTATTGGACCTTATGCACTTATTACTCAACAACCTCTTGGTGGTAAGTCATTATTTGGTGGTCAACGTTTTGGTGAAATGGAAGTTTGGGCACTTGAAGCATATGGTGCAAGTCATATTTTACAAGAAATGCTTACAGTAAAATCAGATGATTTAAATGGTCGTCTTAAAACTTATGAATCTATTATTAAAGGATTACCTATTGCAGAGCCAGGTATTCCAGAGTCATTCAAAGTTCTTGTAAAAGAATTACAAGCACTTGGACTTGATGTTAAAATCTTGACTGAAGGCAATAAAGAAATTTCTCTTAATGAATTAAGTCAAGATGAGCAAGATCAAACATCAACAATTGCTCAAGATACTGAAAAGGACCTTGAGGAAGGGATATTTGATTTTGATGAACACAATATTAATGAAACTCAACTTTCTTCTCAAGAAGAAGACGATAAAGAACTTCATGAAGTCTTTGAAGAAAGCACAAAAAATGATAATCTTGATAATCTCGATATCTTTGATGATTTCGGAGACTTTGATGAATAATTTAGAAAAGGGGATTTGATATGTTTGAATTAAACAACTTTGATTCCATTCAAATTGGAATTGCTTCACCTGAGAAAATAAGAGAATGGTCTCATGGTGAAGTTACAAAACCTGAAACTATCAATTACAGAACACAAAAACCAGAGAAAGACGGACTTTTCTGTGAGAAGATTTTTGGACCAAGAAAAGACTGGGAATGTCAATGTGGAAGATATAAAAGAGTTCGTTATAAAGGTGTAGTTTGTGATAAATGTGGTGTTGAGGTTACTAGAGCAAAAGTTCGTCGTGAAAGAATGGGACATATCGAACTTGCAGCACCTTGCACACATATTTGGTTTTTTAGAAATGTTCCTTCAAAAATAGGAACACTTCTAGAACTTACGCCAAAAGTTCTTGAACAAATTGTTTACTATGTTTGCTACGTTGTTTTGGATCCAAAGAGAACAGACCTTGCATATAAACAAGTCATAACAGATAAAGAATATCATGATGCTATAGAAAAATATGGTTATGATGCTTTTGAAGTTGGAATGGGTGCAGAGGCAATTAAGAGATTGCTTGGAGATGTTGATCTTGAAAAAGAAGCAAAATCGCTCAAAGAAGCACTTGTAACATTGAAAGGTCAAAGAAGAATTAAGGCAATGAAAAAACTTGATGTCGTTGAATCATTTATAAAGAGTGGAAATAACCCAACTTGGATGGTTCTAGATGTTATTCCTGTTCTTCCTCCAGACCTACGTCCAATGGTTCCACTTGATGGTGGTAGATATGCAACAAGTGATTTAAATGATCTTTATAGACGTGTTATTAACAGAAATAATCGTTTGAAAAAATTGATGGAACTTGGAGCACCTGATGTAATTGTTCGTAACGAAAAGAGAATGCTTCAAGAAGCAGTTGATAACCTTATTGATAATGGTAAACGTGGTAAAGCAGTTCAAAGTTCAAAACAAAGAGATTTGAAATCTTTGACAGCAATGCTAGGAGGGAAACAAGGTCGTTTTAGACTTAACCTTTTAGGTAAACGTGTTGATTATTCAGGTCGTTCAGTTATTGTAGTTGGTCCTGAACTTAAGATGTATCAATGTGGTCTTCCAAAAGAAATGGCACTTGAACTTTTCAAACCATTTATAATGAATAGACTTGTTGATTTGAATAAATCACACAATATTAAAGCGGCTAAGAGAATGATAGAAAAAGAAAAGCCAGTTGTATGGGATATCTTGGCAGAAGTAATTAAAGATCATCCAGTATTCTTAAACCGTGCTCCAACTCTTCATAGACTATCAGTCCAAGCCTTTGAACCTGTTCTTGTAGAAGGTAGGGCAATTAAGTTACATCCTGCTGTATGTGGTGCTTTCAACGCAGACTTCGATGGAGACCAAATGTCTGTTCACGTTCCACTTTCACTTGATGCAAGAACTGAGGCAAGAACATTAATGCTTGCTTCAAATAATATTTTAAAATTGTCAGATGGTGAACCTATTGTTACTCCATCACAAGATATAGTATTAGGCTGTGCATACATGACACTAATTAAGCCTGGTGCTTTAGGAGAAGGAAACATTTATGCTTCAAAAGAAGAAGCAATAATTGCATATCTTACACAAAATCTTCACATTCAAGCAAAAATCAAAGTTCGATTAGAAAAAGAAGTTGATGGCAAAAAATATTCTAAAGTTATAGAAACAACTGTTGGTAGATTGTTATTTAATGAACAAATTCCACAAGATTTAGGATTTGTTGATAGAAGCATTCCTGAAAATATTTGCGAACTTGAATTTAATAGAGAAATCGGGAAGAAAGATCTTGGAAAAATTCTTGCAAGAGCATACGATGTTCATGGAACAACAGAATGTGCTAAACTTGTTGATAGAATTAAAGCGACTGGTTATAAATACTCAACTTTAGGTGCATTGACAGTAAATGTATTTGATATTGTAGAACCAAAAGAAAAACAACAAATTATAAATGAAACAGAGCAAAAAGTTCTTGAAAATGAAAAACTATTTAAACGTGGTCTTATCACTTTTGATGAAAAAATAAGAAATAATATTCAATATTGGACAGATGCTAAGGCTCAAGTTGAAAAAGTTTTGTTTGAAGGAATGGATGATCTTAATCCATTTAAGATTATGTGCGTATCTGGTGCTCGTGGTTCTAAAGACCAATTAAACTCACTTTGTGGAATGGTAGGACTTAAGACTACTGCTTCTGGTGAAAAAATTGATGTTCCTATTAAGTCATCATTTGTTAAAGGTTTAAGCCCAATAGAATTCTTCTTATCTGCACGTGGTATTAGAAAGGGTCTTACAGATACAGCCCTTAAGACAGCCGACTCAGGTTATTTAACTCGTCGTTTGGTTGATGTTGCACAAGATGTAATTGTAAGAGAAGAAGATTGTGGAACATTACAAGGTGTTGTTGTTGAAGAGATAAAAGATGAAAAAGCAGGAACTGTTATTGAATCACTATATGATAGAATTTTAGGTAGATTTACTAATAAAAAAGTTGTAAATCCAGAAACTGGTGAAGTTATTGCTGAAAGAAATGAATATATAACTGAACCACTTGCAGATAAAATAATTAAAGCAGGTGTTACGAGTGTAGAGATTAGAAGTTTACTTTCATGTAAAACACCAAATGGTGTATGTAGAAAATGTTATGGTAGAAACTTAGCAACTGGTAATATGGTTGAATTAGGAGAAGCTGTTGGTATTATGGCTGCTCAATCAATTGGAGAACCAGGAACACAACTTACAATGCGTACTTTCCATACCGGTGGTGTTGCCGGTGATGATATTACACAGGGTCTTCCTAGAGTAGAAGAGTTGTTCGAAGCAAGAAAGCCAAAGGGACTTGCGATCATCGCAGAGTTTGGCGGTAAGGTTCAGCTTCGTGATAATAAGAAGAAGAGAGAAGTCGTTATCACAAATGACGAGACAGGCGAATCAAAGGCATACTTAATTCCTTATGGTTCCCGTATCAAGGTTCTGGACGATCAGGTTCTGGAAGCCGGTGATGAATTAACAGAAGGTTCTGTTAATCCACATGATATCTTAAAGATCAAAGGTATCCGTGCAGTTCAGGATTACATGCTTCGTGAAGTACAGCGAGTATACAGACTTCAGGGTGTTGATATCAATGATAAGCATATCGAGATCATTGTTCGTCAGATGTTAAAGAAGATCAGGATCGAGGATAACGGAGATTCATCCTACCTTCCGGGAACACTGGTTGACGTTCTTGATTTTGAAGATACAAATGAGCAGCTCATCGCAGAAGGCAAACAGCCGGCAGAAGGCTCACAGGTAATGCTTGGTATTACAAAGGCATCACTTGCTACAGATTCCTTCATGTCAGCAGCGTCCTTCCAGGAGACAACAAAGGTTCTTACAGATGCAGCTATTAAGAGTAAGGTAGATCCGCTTAATGGTCTGAAAGAGAACGTTATTATCGGTAAGCTGATCCCAGCAGGTACAGGTATGAAGCGTTATCGTTCTGTAAAGCTTGATACAGAGATGGATGAGATCAACTTCTTTGATGATGATGACGAGATCGACTTCGGAGATGATCTGGAAAGCACAGAGTTAGAAGATGCAGTTGATACCGATGCAGATGCAGAGGATGAGGCGGAAGAAAATGCTTCAGACTTGGAATCTGTAGAGGCAGAGACATCTGATAACGAATAAATAAATTTGAAAAGTGCTTGACACGAATAATTTCAATATATATAATGGTAAGGCATGCGTGAGAACGTATGCCTTATATTATTTTTTATTTTGAAAGTAGGAGGTGAAAACATGCCAACATTTAACCAGTTAGTTAGAAAGGGAAGACAGACAGTAGAGAAGAAGTCAACTGCACCAGCTCTTCAGAGAAGTTTCAACTCATTAAAGAAGAAGCCAACTGAGACAAGCTCTCCACAGAAGAGAGGAGTTTGTACAGCAGTTAAGACAGCTACTCCTAAGAAGCCTAACTCAGCTCTGAGAAAGATCGCCAGAGTTCGTTTATCAAACGGTATCGAAGTTACAAGTTATATTCCGGGTGAAGGTCACAACCTTCAGGAGCATAGCGTAGTTCTTATCCGTGGTGGTAGAGTAAAGGACTTACCTGGTACAAGATACCATATCATCAGAGGTACTCTTGATACAGCAGGTGTTGCAAAGAGACGTCAGGCTCGTTCTAAGTACGGTGCTAAGCGTCCAAAAGATGCTAAGAAGTAATTAAAACCGTATTATTGGAAACATTCCAAAAAAATGTGCTGGTTAGGCCATGTTTTTGCTATGAGATAAGGTGTTGATGCATAAAATGCAGAAAACATCAGATAGATAGAAGAGATGGAAGTAACAGCACGAACACATTTTATAATGTGAGTACCGAAGAATTAATAAATATTAAGGAGGGAAGAACCGTGCCACGTAAAGGACATACTCAGCATAGAGATGTATTAGCAGATCCAATGTACAACAGCAAGGTTGTAACAAAACTTATCAACAATATTATGTTAGACGGTAAGAAATCTACAGCTCAGAAGATTGTATATGGAGCATTCAATAAAGTTGAAGAAAAATCAGGTAAGCCAGCTCTCGAGGTATTTGAAGAAGCTATGAACAATGTAATGCCAGTACTTGAAGTTAAAGCAAGACGTATTGGTGGTGCTACTTATCAGGTACCTATCGAAGTAAGACCGGACAGACGCCAGGCGTTAGCTCTTCGCTGGCTTACTATGTTCTCTCGTAAGAGAGGCGAGAAGACCATGCAGGACAGACTCGCTAACGAAATTCTTGATGCTGCCAATAACACAGG
>USSZ01000013.1 GCA_900557645.1 uncultured Eubacteriales bacterium | reverse complement strand
AATAATTAATTTTTATAATAATTATTTTTAATTTTAATATTTTTTTATATTATATTTTAATTAAGTAATTTCTTCAAATATTTTCCTGTCCAAGATTTATCATTATCTGCTACTTCTTCAGGAGTTCCAGTTGCAACAATCTCTCCACCACCACTACCACCTTCTGGCCCTAAATCAATTATATAATCGGCTGATTTTATAACATCAAGATTATGTTCAATAACGACAACAGTGTTCCCTGCTTCAACTAAACGATTAAGAATCGATATTAATTTTCTCACATCATACATATGAAGACCTGTCGTTGGCTCATCAAGAAGATAAATTGTTTTGCCTGTAGATTTTTTCGATAATTCTGTTGCAAGTTTAACCCTTTGGGCTTCTCCACCAGATAAAGTTGTCGCAGATTGTCCTAAAGTTATATAATCAAGTCCAACGTCGTGCAATGCTTGAACCTTATTCTTTATTGATGGTATGTTTTCAAAAAACTTTAATGCTTCTTCTACCGTCATATCTAAAATATCTGATATATTTTTACCTTTATAGTGAACTTCTAATGTTTCTCGGTTATATCTTTTTCCTTTGCAAACCTCACATGGAACAACTATATCAGGTAAAAAATACATCTCTATTTCTTTAACGCCTGCACCTTCACATGCATCACATCTTCCACCTTTAACATTAAAACTAAATCTTCCGGCTTTATACCCTCTTGTTTTAGCATCTGGTGTAGTTGCAAACAAATCCCTTATAAATGAAAACATTCCAACATAGGTT
Organism: uncultured Eubacteriales bacterium; assembly: GCA_900557645.1. Classification (GTDB taxonomy): domain Bacteria; phylum Bacillota; class Clostridia; order Christensenellales; family UBA1242; genus Caccovivens. The sequence continues at coordinate 27,031 of USSZ01000013.1, read as the reverse complement.
GCTGGATTTGAACGTGGTGTTCTTCCAATAGGAGATTGATCTATATTAATGACCTTGTCTAGTTCTTCGACATTTTCAATCTTATCAAAATTACCAAGTTCTAATCTACTATTATTAAGTTCATTTGATAAATAAGGATATATTATTTCGTTTAATAAAGATGATTTTCCACTGCCTGAAACACCTGTAATACATGTAAAAACTCCCAATGGAATATTCACATCAATATTTTTAAGATTATTTTCTTTTGCTCCCTTAACCTTTAAATACTTTTTTGGTTTTCTTCGATTTTTAGGAACTTCTATTTTTTCCTCACCTGTCAAAAATTTCGCTGTTATAGAATTTTTAGATTTTATTATGTCTTCATAAGTTCCATTTCCTACAATTTCACCACCATGAACACCAGCAAATGGACCTACATCTACAATCCAATCAGCAGACCTGATGGTATCTTCGTCATGTTCGACAACAACGAGCGTATTTCCTAAATCTCTTAAGTTTTTTAAAGTTTGAATTAACCTATCGTTATCCCTTTGATGAAGCCCTATACTTGGTTCATCTAGTATATATAAAACTCCCGAAAGACCTGAACCTATTTGAGTTGCCAGTCTTATTCGTTGAGATTCACCACCAGACAAAGTTTCTGCAGAACGAGACAATGTAAGATAATTTAGACCTACATCTGATAAAAATTTTATCCTTGATTTAATTTCTTTTAAAATACTTTCAGCAATTTCTGTCTTTTCTTTTGATAATTTTAAATCATCAAAATATGTTAAAAGTTCACCAACAGACATATCACAAATTTCAGCGATATTTTTTTCTTTGATTTTTACTGACAACGCACTTTCATTTAATCTTTTCCCTTTACATACTGGACAAGTAATTTCTCGAACAAATTTACCTATTTCAAACCTTATAAAATCACTTTTGCTTTCTGCAAGTCTTCTTTTTAAATTATTTATAATTCCTTCAAAAGATAATGCTTTTTTGCCATTAAAATGTTCAAAAGTTTTATTTCTTGCTTCATTTTCATATAAATCAAGTCTTTCTCCATCATTCCCATATAACAAAATATCTAATTGTTTCCTTGGCAATTTATTTACAGGGCAATCTAAATCAATATTATATTTTTTTGATAATGCTAGAAAATATCTTTCAGCAAGTCCACCTCCATCTATTCTCCAGCCCGTAGCATTAAATGCACCCTGTCGTATTGACAAATCACCATCTTTTAAAATTAAGTTCTCTGAAACATCAGAATAAACACCGAGACCTGAACATTTTGGACATGCACCAAAAGGTGCATTAAATGAAAATAACCTTGGTGTAATTTCTTCAAGTGTCCAACCACAATAAGGACAAGAATAATTTGTGCTAAAAAGTTGTTCTTCACCATCTTTATCTACAATAACAAGTCCTTCTGCCAGTTTAACTGCTGTTTCTATACTGTCAGTCAGTCTTGATATAATGTTTTCTTTTAAAACTATTCTATCAATAACAACCTTAATATCATGTTTTATATTTTTATCTAAAACAATTTCTTCATCAAGTGAATAAATGCTTCCATCAACTTGAACTCTTGCATAACCTGATTTTTTTAAACTTTCAAATTGTTTTGCAAAAGCACCCTTTTGACCTCTTACTATTGGTGCCATGATTGTAAGTTTGCTTCCAAGTGCAAATGTATTTATAACATCAACAATCTGATCGACTGTTTGTTGTGAAATTGGTTTATGACAATGTGGACAATATGGAACACCTACTCTTGCAAATAATAATCTTAAATAATCATATATTTCTGTAACAGTCCCAACAGTTGAACGAGGATTATGATTAGTTGTTTTTTGATCTATTGATATTGCAGGACTAAGACCATCAATCGACTCCACATCAGGTTTTTGTGCCTGACCTAAAAATTGACGAGCATATGAAGATAAACTTTCAATGTATCGTCTTTGTCCTTCAGCAAAAATAGTCCCAAAAGCCAAACTTGATTTTCCTGATCCACTTACTCCAGTAAAAACAACAAGTTTATTTTTGGGAAATTCTAAATTTACATTTTTTAAATTATTTTCTTTTGCACCCTTAATAATTATTGTATCTTTCATGCTTTTATTATACCACAAAATTTCAACATCTAACAATTATATTATTGTTAATTTTAATAAAAATACATACTAAAAAGCCCTATAACTAAAATGATAAGCCTTTTTATAATATTCAATTTTCTTTTATTGTTAAAATAAATATTTAAAATTATCTTAATCACTAAATATAAATCAACTATTCATCAATAGGTAAATTTGGAAATTCAAAATAAGAATTTTTAACAAAACTAAACGAACTATCATGATTTGAAATATTGATGAAATATCCAAAATTATCAAATTTAACTATATTATCAGTTTTTTCATTTGTAAAATAATAATTTCCATCTTCAAAAGAATAGTTATAATTATAATCATTGAATATTGCATCGTAATACAATTTAGTATAATTTTGTGCTAAATTTAAATTATCATTATAATTAGTCTGATTTGTGATTTCTTCAAAAAATTGAGAAATATTCATTTTTTTATTTATAATATACTCATTATTTAACTTATCATAAATTCTATAAATGTTTTCTGTATAAAATATTTGGTTGTTTATTTCAGCACTAGCATCTTTATATTCTATATAACCATCTTTTTCATTCAAATACAAAGTATTCCCCGAATCTTTAACTAAAATACTGTTTATATTGTCTATCATTCCCTTATAAAAAATTTCACTAAAAGATTGCTTATCATATACAAATACATTAAATTTATAACTTATATTTTTATAACTTATTTTTATTTCATACTCACCTTCTTGAGAAGAATTAAATTGACTTGCATCTAATACGAAATCTTCTATTTTTTCAACATGACCACTTTTATCTTCATAATAAACATCGATTGAATTTGTATTAAATTCATCACCTATCTCATAAAAAATTTGAACTTTACTTTGATTTACTGCTAATTGTTCTTGTTTACTTTTTAAACTATCTACAACAATCAGAGAAACTAATAATGCAATAATCAAAAATATTATTACACAAATAACAATTATCTTATTTTTTTTACTCATACATTTCTCCTTATAAAGAAAATTATAATATATTTATATAATTCTTTATAATTTTTTATTTTATCTCATTTTACTCAATCTTTTACGAAGTTCTTGAATTTGATTGCGAAGTTCAATTGCTCTTTCAAAATCAAGTGCCCCAGATGCCACTTTCATCATAGCAGTCAATTTTTCTATTTCAGCAGGGATTTCTTCTTTCTTCAATTTTTTATCATCAACCTTTTTAGTTATTTCTAATGTATTTTTTACATCTTTTATTATTGTTTTAGGTATTATATCATGTTCTTTATTAAATTTTTCCTGTAATTCTCTACGTTTTTTAGTTGTTTCTATGGCTTTTCTCATTGAGTCTGTTATCACATCAGCATACATTATTACTCTTCCATTAGAATTTCTTGCTGCTCTTCCAATCGTTTGAATTAATGCACCTTCACTACGCAAAAAACCTTCTTTATCTGCGTCCAATATACATACCAGTTCAACCTCTGGCATATCAAGCCCCTCTCTTAATAGATTTATTCCAACAAGCACATCAAATTCCCCTAGCCTTAATCCATTTACGATTTCAACTCTTTCCATAGTATCAATTTCAGAATGCATATACTTCGTTTTAAAATTGTGCTCTTGAAGATAAGTTGTTAAACTTTCTGCCATTTTCTTTGTAAGTGTTGTAACTAAAACTCTAGATTTTTTATCAATCGTTTTTTTAATTTCAACCATTAAGTCTTCAATCTGATTTTTTATAGGTTTTACTTCTATCAAGGGATCTAATAATCCAGTAGGTCTTATAAGTTGTTCAACAACTTGTCCTGCTTTTGAAAGTTCATACTGCGAAGGTGTTGCTGAAACATACATCACTTGTCCAAGTTTTGAATTAAACTCATCAAAAGTCAGTGGTCTATTATCTTTAGCGGCAGGAAGTCTAAATCCAAAATCAACTAAAGATTGTTTTCTTGCCTTATCTCCATTATACATTGCTCGAATTTGTGGCAAAGTCATATGACTTTCATCAATAATTGTTAAAAATCCTTTTGGAAAATAATCTATTAATGTATAAGGAGGCTCACCTGGCTTACGTCCATCAAAATAACGAGAATAATTTTCAATACCACTGCAATACCCCACCTCTCTCATCATCTCAATGTCGTAAGAAACTCTCTGTCCGATTCTTTCAGCCTCAATCAACTTTCCACAATCTTCAAACTCTTTTATCGCAATTTTTCTGTCTTCTTCAATTTGATTGAGTGCTGTTTCCATTTTATTCCTACCTACTGCATAATGAGTTGCAGGATAAATGGCAACATATTTTAATTCATTAATTAAATTTCCACTTACAGGTTCAAAATTATATATTTTTTCAATTTCATCTCCAAAGAACAAAACCCTTATAGCCATTTCTGATTGGTTTGCTGGGAATATGTCCAAAGTATCACCTTTCACTCTAAATGTAGAACGCTTAAAATCTATATCGTTTCTCATATATTGAATATCAATTAATCTTGATATAACTTCATCTCGGTCAATCAAATCTCCTTCTCTTAAAGAAATATGAAGATTATAGTATTCATCAGGGTTCCCTAACCCATAAATACAAGAAACAGATGCAACAATAATAACATCATCTCTTTCTAAAATTGAAGAAGTAGCACTTGAACGAAGTTTGTCAATTTCATCATTAATTGCCATATCTTTTTCAATATAAGTATCTGTTGAAACAATATATGCTTCTGGTTGATAATAATCATAGTATGAAACAAAATATTCTACTCGATTATGTGGGAAAAATTCTCGAAATTCATTACATAATTGTGCTGCAAGTGTTTTATTATGAGCAATAACAAGAGTTGGCTTATTCATTTTCTGTATAACGTTTGCCATGGTAAATGTTTTGCCACTTCCAGTAACCCCTAATAAAACTTGTTCCTTTAATCCCTCTGAAAAACCTTCAACCAGTTTATCTATTGCCTGTGGCTGATCCCCTGAAGGCTTGTATTTTGAAACTAAATCAAACATCTTTTCTCCTATTTTTATTCTTCAACATAAACATCTTCACAATGAAACTTTATGCCATTCTTGTTCATTTTATAGGCTTCTCTTTGAAATTTAACCATGTCAGAAGGAAGATTATTTTCATCCACCCATATTAATTCACTTGCCTTATCTGGTTCATTAATTTTGATTTTTCCCTTATATTTTTTAAATTCAAAATACACATCATAATAAGGTCCATGAATTTTACTCCTTCTCATATCAACAAAACTATCAATAATGTCTGTTTTATCAACATCAATATCAAGTTCTTCTTTTGCTTCCCTAGTTACAGCCTCATAACAATTCTCTCCGACATCAATATGACCTGCAGGAAATGCTAAAAATCCATTATATTGAACCGTCCCATTTCTTCTTTGCAATAAAACTTTACCATCTTTTTTTAATATAATATATACACAAGAAGCAAATTTTTCGTTATCCATAAAAATCTCCAAATAATAATATATATTGATTATATCATAAATAACAAAAAAGAAAAAATATTTTATTTAAAAATTGCTTTCAAAATAATTCCAAAGACAAAACTGACTGTTGCTAAAAACATGCTTCTCAAAACTAACATGAATAATGCCTTCTTCTGTTTTTTGGAATCTGCCAGATAAGTTTGTCCTTTCTTTTTTAATTTAACACAATAATAATATCCATTTTTACTATCGGAAACAACAAAATCTATATAATTTTGCAGAGAAAGACTAGCCATAATCTCATCAATCTCACTGACAGATAAAACCATTTTATTACAAATTTGTTTTGCTATTTCATGTGGAGAAACAAGATATGTCTTTTTATTCGCACATACCTTACACAAATATTTCAAAACTAACTTTTCTTTCCTATCTGGCATTTTTCTCCTTAAAACTATTATTAACTAGTATGTGCATTTTAATTAAATGTATAAAGATGAATATAAAACAAAAAATATAATAAATGCTTGATATAAAATCAAAATTGGTTTTAAAAATATTGATTAAAGAATGTCCTAATGGCTCTTATAATATTGTTGATGCAAAGGACATTATCTCTGCCTTGCCTAATAAGTATAAATTAGATTTAGATGGACTTGAAAATATTCTTATATATCTTGAACGACAAGAATTTATTTCAATCAAATATGACGATGATGAAGTATATTGCTTGTGTGTTCTACCTTATGGTAACGAAATTCTAGAATCAGAAGCGAATCAAAAAAGAGAGGATAAAAAATCCTCTCATCTTTGGTTATATTTAATTTTAAATACTATAACTTCTTTCTTAGCGGGGTTTCTTGGAGTAATGCTTGCAAGTATTCTAAACCTTCACTAAATATTCTTTGCATAGAATGTTTTTCCATGCTATAAATACCATCTTTCCCAACAACAAGGGAATCTAGGAGTTTGCAACCCGAAAAGTTGAAAACTCCTTTTAATTTGTTGTAAGAAAGTTCATCTTGAGTTGATGCTTTGCAACTTCCTTCTGGATGATTATGAACAAGAAACACTGCTTTAACTTTATAGGTGGAAATATAAAGTGCAATATCTCTTAATTCAATACCAACCATATCTAAAGTTCCCTTTGCATACCTTCGACCTTTGACCACTTCGCCAGAAGCATTTACGCCAAAAAGATATAATTCTTCTTCCTTGCGATAGCGAAGTAATTGTTCAATGTAATCATAAAATTCACCTAAGGTTTTAAGACAATCAACATTGTTTACTTTTTGTAATGTATAGTAATATAAAACTTCAAGAATAAGATGGAGTTTTTGAGAGGATGTTTTTCCCATCCCCTCAACTTCCATTAAATCTTCAATGGATGCTTCAAGAATAGTTGCTGTATTATTAAATCTATTTAGAAGTCTATGTGCTAAAGGATTAACATCACCTCTAGGGAATATGTAGAAAAGTATAAATTCAAGAGCCTGAATATCACTAAGGTTATCAAGACCAACTTTAGAAACAGTTTCAATCAGTCTTTTTCTATGCCCTTCATGAATGTTATTATTAATCATTTTACTTCCTAGCTCCTGGTTCTTTCTGAGCATAATTGCCAAGACTGATAATTTTTTTAACTAAATCATCTATATCATCTGTAATATCATCAATTTTATTCTCGTGAAGATCACTATATATAGGAGATTCTATTGTTCCATCTGGTAAAATCATTTGGATAAATTTAGGTTCTTCCCACGCAAAAGTATGATTAACATTATTTATTCTAATACATCCTACACTACCTCTACCAGTAGCACCAGTCATTCCATCTATTCCATCTTTTGATAAAGAACATTCTGTTATTTGAGTTTTTGCAACTATATTCTCTTTAATTTCTTCTGATAGGCCATATATTTTACCCTTATAACCTTTTTCTCCACCATTGCCAGGTTCAAACTGTTGCTGCATATTATTGTTATTTTCATAATCTAAATCACCATTCCCCATGATATCATCAACTCTAAAAGATGCTCCGCCTGCACCACCATTTCCACCATTTCCGGTAATCAATAAACCATGATCTGAAAATTGTAATTTAGACATTTCATTAGATGATGATACTATATAAATATTACCTCCTGATGTTCCATCTGCACCATCATAACCAGTCCTATTATAACTATTTCCATTTACACCAATTTGATATTTCGTAATTTTTTCTTCTCCTTCATCGTTAGTGATTTTATCTTCTTTAACTCCTGTTTCCCCATCAATAGATTTAATAATACCATAATTTTTACCATTTATTAAACTATCTATTTCATTAAATAAGATTAAATCAGAGGATACATTACCTTCTCCAGTTTGATTATTTGTATTGTTTATAGCCATATAAATATCAATTCCATCAATTTTAATATTATTGTTATACTCAACTGAACTACCATTCTCAGATTGAACCGTGCCACTTGAATTATTTATAATTGTCGCTTTATTATTGGAAGTAACATAATTAACAATAGAGCCATATAATGAAATATTTTTCAAATTTAAATAATCAACCTTACCTGATATAAAACTAGTATTATCATACGTTTCGCTTAACAAAGATAAATCCTTTATAAATTTATTTTCTTTTCCACCAACATTATTGAATAATGAATAATCAATATATGAAATATAATACTTATTACCAATAATATTAATATTCTCATTTTGATTAAAACCAGAAGAATTTAATGAAATGTCATTCCTTAATACTATTGAATATGGAGTTATTGTAGAGTCAACAACTATTTTTGAATTTTCACTATATGCTTCAACTTTATTATAACTAACATTTATTTCTGAATATGATGAATGTGAATTTGAATTTAATATAATAGAAAATGATAGATCATCGTTAACTTGATAAACAAAAGAATTTTTAGAGTTTTGTGCAGGAATAAAATCAAAATCTTCGTAACTATCAACAGATGTTGATAAACTTTTATTATTAACATAATACTTTGGTAATTTAAATGAATTCCATTCATAAACCGCTGTTCCTATTGAAGTATAAATAGTTCTATTGTCTTCATCATCATCTTTACCTTCATAATAATTGTATTCATATTTATACAAAACTTGATAATCATTGTTTTTAATAAATATAGAATTTGTTCCCAAAGCATCTACCAAATTATTAATTTCTTCTAATAATTGAGTATTATTAGAAAAAATTTCATAATTAGATATTTCAGAAAACTTAATATATCTTGCATTATTATTCATAGGTGAAAGATAAATTTTATCATCCTCTTTTAATTGTTCTTCAGTAATATTTCTACCATAAGATGTTCTAGTTCCTCCATCTTCTGTTTCAATCTCTTCTATTATCTCATCTTTTCCTTCAAAGAAAATTTTATACTCTACCTTCCCATTTTGATAAACAACTTTACTAAAAACATCTTTATTTTGTTCATCTTGATAATTATATAGAATATATTTTTCTCCATTTTGATTTTCACCACTAGATATCATTAACTTTAACAATACAACAAGTTTGTCATCATTAATCAATTTTTCTTCATAACCACGAACAAGTTCTCCTACATTTAATGGTTCAAGATTTAGTGTACCTGAATCTGAATTTATGTTATTCTCAACATATAATATATTATTATTTGGTGTTTTCAATATAATATTTACATAACCAGAATCATCTTTATCCATTGTATAAGTTGAATAATAAATTACATTTATATCAGCATCTCCAGTAATCGTTTGATTTATTGGTTTTTGATAATCTGAAATAAATGCATCTTCAATTTCTACAATTTCAGATTTATCACTATCTTTTATGCTTATCTTATATGCAGCATTTCCAGTAAATTCTTTCTTAATATATGCATTTTCTATTTCAAAATCAGCCGAAACAGAAAGTTCAAAGGATATTTGACCCCAATATATTATTATATCATTTAAAGTATATTTAGTTAATTCGGAATAATTCCCACTAAAAGTTACATGAGCAGAACCTTTATTTCCAACAACTGAAATTGTAGTATTTTTATTTGTGTTCCAGTCAAAATTAATTAAACTATAATTAATAACCACACTTCCAATTTTCTGCTTATCTTTATTCAATATATCAATCTCTTTATTGTAATTTGAATTTAAATATTTTACATCTAAAGAATCATCAAAATTATTTGTGATATATGTAAGGTTCGCAAAATATCCTAAAATATCTTCTTGGATTTCCTCTACTCCTGAATTAGTATTAATCAGTATAATTTGATTATTTGATATTTGAATATTAAATTTATAACCTTTAATAGTAATAGTTGAATTTTTATATTGTAATAAATCCTTATCTTTATCATAACCCAAAATTACATTTTGACCATCTAAAATTAAAGTATCTTGATCAAATGGTCCCAAATTAATAGTAAACTTATGTTCATCACTTGTAATTTCTGTTGCATCATCATTTAAATCTTTTATACCAATACAACTTGAAAGTGAAACATCTTTTGTCTCTTGATCATTTTTAATACGAGCAACAAAGTTTGATAAAATATAATTTTTTAATTGTGTTTTAAGAATTTCCAAATCACTAGATGATACATCTATATTAATAAACTTAAACACGAGTTCGTTATCTATAATTGAAATATTAAATGTATAAGGTGTATTATTATAATTAATTATCAATTGATTTTTATCACCTAAAGTCCATTCCCCATTTTCATCTGATGTAAATATAAATTCAGCAATATTATTTTCTTGACCATCATTATATATAATTGAATAACTTTGTTGTTTTGTTAATTTATTTGATAGACCTATGCTAAAACTACTATTATAGTGAACATTATTAATGCTAGAAGACAAACTAACATTAACATTAATTTTCTCACCATAAGTCAAAGATTCATTTTTTGATTCATTAGGTTTACTTATTTGATTTTCACCTTCTCCATTATCTGAGAAATTTTCAATAAGTTTATCCTCTAAAGTTTCTTGTTTTAAACGAATATAATAAGTTTTATTAGAAAATTGATTTTCAATTAAATTTCTAACATTTTTTGTAAATCCACTATTATCATCTTTATCATTTGATCCCCATAATGTAGTTCCAACCACAAATGATGTTTTATTTACATCTACAGTTTCACCAGAATATGTATTGAATAATTGAGCATTTGGTATATAAATTAAAGTATTAGGATCTTTATTATCGTAAGCTAAATAAATATAATCTTCATTATCATTCTCTTTTGGTGCTAAACTATCATCACTATAATATTTTTTTGATAATTTAACTACGTTATAATATGTCTTACTACCCAATTCATTCGAATATGAAATTTGATAACCTGAAAGATTTTCTACCAATGGATTAGAGAAATAAATACCTATAGAAGATTCGTCAACATATACATAATCAAATTTACTAGTATCAAATTTTATACTTTCAGAAAAATCCAGAGAAATATTAAAGCTCAAGTATCCATTTATTTCTGAATTACTATAAATAGTGTAATCAACTTTAATCTTCTTATTATCAATTTTGGTTACATTATCTATTCTTACGTCTGTGTCAACACCATTTTCATCATTACTATTGCTTTTTATTTGAGCTGTTAAATCATATAATTTAGTATTACTAAAGTATGCCATTTCTACTTCTAATGATCCAGAATACATATATATACCAGCATTAAAAATATCGTTAACATTATTATCTTCTGCAATATAGAATCTTTGATCTCCAACTTGTATAGTTCTTGCTTCTCCAGTCTTTTGACTTCTTACAACTTGTTTTATTGAAATCCCAGAATTTAACTTCATAGTTTCATTAACAACAATATTATTATCACTATAAACGCTTGAAACCCCTATTCTGTTATCTCCATTTTCAGATTTTTCAATTTTATCAAAATAATCTGATGCCGAATCTGTATAAGATGTAGAATAATTCTCTTTAATTAATAATTCGTCTGACGTATCCGTACTAGAGAATACCTTCTCTGATTCAAGTTTTTCTTCATTTACATTCCCTTGAAGACCAGCTCCAGAATAATAAGGCAAATGTTCGTAATATCCCAAAAGTTCTCCTTGAACTTCTAAATTTACACTTAAGTAGAAAGATAGTGGTAATCCTAACTCACCAAATGAAGTTACTATCAATTCTGGTGAAGAATTATCATTTCCTGTCATTGTTCCTTTTTGGCTTGTTATTTCACCTAAATTTGGCTTCTTTGGCGAAATGTGTATATTTAATTTCTTGTAATGAGCTTCTCCCCACCAATAAACTAGAGCACTATATATTTTAACATATCTCCCTATAGTTGAATAATCTTTAGTAGTACAATCCTGCTTGATATCCTCCCAATCCCAACAATTTAATAAAGTATTTTCACTTACTGCAGAACCATTATTATTAATTGTTGAATTATCTGAAGAATTTGTTAATCTTACTTGACTATTTTTTATTGAACTATTTTCTCCATTCAAATAACCAATACCATAAGCCCAAACATTTCTTGGAACAGCATCACTGATTCTAAGTGTTAATGCTAATTCTGAAGTTTGTTGATTTCCATTTCCATCAACATATTCTACGTTTTCTTCCCATGCCCACTTATACTCAGGATTCTTTCCTAATGCTTCTACTGTGCCTTCATTATAACAATAATCAATAGTCGCTTTCATTTCATCAAGTCCTAAAATACCACCTGCATATGAACCAGTTGTCGCATTATTTTTATCCTTAATATTTGATTTATTACCTGATTTTATCATTCCAGAATTATAACTTTGTGTAATAGAAATATTTTGATTATTATATCCTACTAATCCACCTGTTACATAGAAAGCTGACTTACCTTGTGATAAAGATATTTCATAACCATTTATAACAGATGTTGCATTATAACTATTCTTGATAATGTTTTCTGTATCTTCATCAACACCTTCTTCTCCTTCAATATTAGAGCCAACAATACCAACAAGTCCACCAACATAACTTAAAGTTCCCGCATTATTAATCTCAACGTTGATAGGCCCATAGTTTCCAGAGAACTGAATTTCTCCACCATTCATAAAACCAACTAATCCACCTACTTTTGTTATTGCAGTTTTCTTTGTAATTGTTATTGTTGTCATATTAGTTATTGTATTAATTGATGCATGAGTAAGCCTATTAGATAATGCTCCATGATCTTCGTTATTATCATTTTGGTCAGAGTCTGTATCTGTTATAGTTCCAGATAAAGTCATATTAGAAATTGTTACATTATATAAATCATTTCCTATGATTTCTTTAGCAAGGATTCCACTACCATTTTTTAAATCAGCTTCAGTCAATCTAAGATTTCTTACATAAACTTCTTTTTGTTTATCTGGTGTTACTGTATCTGTTACACCAACTTTATCAAATAAACTATTTGTTAATCCGGTTATTGTTTTTTCTTGTCCATCAAATTTCCCTTTAAAATCACCTAAAGTATTTGAACCAAAGTCAGTATTATTTAAGTCAATATCATAGAGTAATATATAATTCTTATCTAAACCAATCTTTTCAATATTCTTCAAAACTCCAGCATTAGGAATCATAAAGAATTTTTCTTTATTTTCATCTGTAGTGTCTGGAGATGAATTATTTGATAATCTCGTATAAGACCCTTCAACTATATAATAATCATATTCATCACTATTATTAGACCCTCTTGATTCTTCATTTAACATAGCATAAGATGAAACTTTCATATACCCATATTTTAATGTTGGATAATTATAATTAAAGTTATATAATCTTATCCATTTATCTTCTTCTGTTAAAATATTGTTTTTAGAAATATTATAAAAATCATCAGTTACATTGATATTTTCATATTTTTCTAAGTTAGTAAATATTGTTATGCCTTCAACAATATATTCTTTCGTTGTAGCCTTTGTATCAATATTTACATTCAATGCATTTTTATCATAATATACTTTGTTTAATGTATAATTGGTTATTGTGTCATCTTTAATTCCAAATGTAGAGAAAATTGTAGAATTGTTTGGAATATTACTTTCTCTTGTATAATCACTCCAATCAAGTTTAGTAATTGTATAGGAATTTTGAATTATAGCATTTGAAGCACCATTTGTAAATGCATACATATTAGTATCAATGTAAGTTACTAATGAACCCGTTGCATATGTGTTATCAATCAACTTATCTGCTATTGAATCTACATTGTTTATATTTTTTAATGCAGTAATTCCATAAATATTTCCATTTTCTTTTGCTCTATAAGTTATATCTACTGCAGTTGAACAATCAAAGATTTTCCCTCCAGTCATAAGACCTACAAGACCAGAAACATTTACTTTATGAGATGAAACACTTGATGTTTCTTGGGTACCATCTTTTTTCTCAATATAACTTCCTACATCTATTGTACCTTTTACTTGTGATGCATATACAGTTGCCTGTCCAGAAAGTTCACTCACAAGTCCTGCATAATACTTTGTTTGTTCCTCCTCTTCTTCAACTACTTTTTCAACTGCATCATCAACCATTATATCAACATCTAATACTACACCAGAAACAAATGAATATCCAGACAACTTATCAATAAAAGCATATTTCATTGATTCTTTAGAATCATTTAATTCGTATGATATAGTTCTTCCCTCACCAATAATGGCAACATTACTTAACACTTTGTTGTTTTCTCCAGTAATTGTTGTATTTACAAAACTATTACTTGAATCATCAGTATTAGGACCAATAACATAATAAGTCATTCCATTTATCATATTATTTGAATTTAAAATAATACCAGTTTTACTATCATTAGATGACAAAATAATAGGATTTAATTTTGTTCCTGAACTACTATCTGATATTACATTTTCAGTAATTGTATCAATTAGAATAGTATCAGTAGAAGACTCTTCTCCATATCCATAAGTAGAACTACCATAACTTGAATAATAACCTGCATCTCTTCCATTATCATCTGTTAATAATGCTACCTGATGATTATAAAAATTAGAATTAGAAACGACATCTTTTGGCTCCCCTTGACCAAACAATGCATGTGCTGTATTTACAGTATAACTACTGTATTTTGAATTATGAGAAGTTACTATAGAATAATTATCTTTAACTCCTGAGTATGATTTTTCACTTAATTCTCCTACGAGACCACCAAAACAATATTCACTCAAACTTCTTAATTTGTCACCATATTGAACAAAAACATCTCCATAATTATAATTTTTTGATATTTCTAGTGTTGCCATACTTGAATCATTTCCAATTGTTCCACCTGCTACAATTGAAGACTCATTACTATTTTCTCCAAAAACTTTAAGAACTCCACCAAAAGAAGTATTATTTATCGAAATCTTTCCGTTACCATCTTCACCAGTTAAAATAAATCCTACAATTCCACCAAAATTAATACTTTCAATATCTGAAAACACACCACCATCATATCTAATTTTTGAACCTTTTGCTGTATTACCATTTATTGTAGCATTAATACCTTGAGAATTTTGTATAGAACCTACAATACCACCTACATTTGTTGTATGTAAATCTTCTTGGGTATCTTTTACATTAGCATCAGTTAAAAGTAAGTAATTTGAATTAGAAATAATATTTCCACTAATGTTTAAAGCATTATCAAATTGAGTTGCCATATCAAACAAGCCAACAACAGAACCAATATTAATCTTGGTATCGTTAGAGCCTCGTTTTAATCTAATAGATTTAGAAGAATCATTTGCATTTGTAGTTTGTTCAGGATTTAAATATGTTCCAGAATTAATACCCGTAAATGATAATTGTGCATTACTTTGACCAACAACAACACCTACATTTGCACTCCCTACTTGACCACTATATCCTATTTTTACAGCACTATTATTATAATCTTCTGTATTATAATCAACAAAACTATTTTTATTTAAAGTAGGTAAATTAGTATTGCTTTGTGCAGAATTTTTTTGTGCTATTTCAAAATTAATTCTATTAATATCCGATATGTTAAATGCACTACCTGTATTGTATCCAACAATTCCACCAGAAATAAGATTTTTCAATTTTACATTTGAATCAACATATAAACCACCATCAATAGTAGATGTTTGACCTTTAAAATCTAATTTTGAACTTGTATCTTTTGCACCTAAAACTAATCCTGAATATAAATTATCAATAGTAGAATTATTAATCCAATAGTTTAATTTGACATTTATGGTTTTCTCTTCAAATGTTCCAAGAATATCTAATCCATCAACTTTACCAATATATCCTCCTAAATATAAACCATCTCCAATATTGCTATTAGTTTGTTTTACACCAGATAATAATATACTACTATAATCATTTTCTAATTGACTAGAATTTTTAATTATATCTGTAATTGTTAAACGTAAGGCTTGAGCATCTACTCCTTTTGTAGTTTTCCCAAAATATCCACCTAAATAGTAATTATTAAAATCAGTGTTTTCTAAAGCCAATAAATTACCACTTATTTCTAATTTGATACCATCTACCTGCATAATAGAAATTGGGCTTTCTTGAGATAGTTCTCCTGTTATTATACCTGCATAAAGATCTTTTTTAGTTTCTCCTGCGTTAGTGGTGCCTTTAATATTTAATAGAGAATTTGATGAACTATCAAATTTTATATTTAAATTTGTAATTGATGAACTAGTAATAGTAGGGGCAATTAAGCCTAATTTTATCACATCATTATTTGTTAACTTTTCCAAGTCTGCAAAAATAGGCTTTTTAATATCTAAAGTTACATTAGATATATTTACTTCATTTAAAGCACTTTGAATTAACAAACCAGCGTTTCCCTGTCCGTCGTCCTTTAACATTAAATTTTCGTCCTCTGATCCAGTAAATTCAATGGTTAAATCTTCTAACGAAAAACCTTGTCCCACACTTTTTATGAAATTATTTTCGGCTATAATTTTGACATCTTCACCTTTCTCGTTTTTATATCCTTGTCCACCAATAAGACGACCTTTGAACCCTGTTATAATTAAATCTTCATCATTATAGTTATACAACTCTTTTATATCTGCTAAATTTATATCTTTATAAACACCTTCTGCATTTTCACTTTCAAGTCCTCTTACAATGACTGTATAAGTTCCTCCATTTGACATTTTCGCAAAAATTTCTTTTACGTTATAATAATCAAGATAAAGTACGTCAGTTGATCTCTGATATCTTATTCCTGGGAACAAATCTTCCGATGGATGAACCCAATTTGCTGTTGACCATGCTCCTGAATTCAAGAAACCCTCTTGAGTATATGTATGACCAGTTTGAGCATCATTATATAAACTTGGTGATGCAATTGCATATAAATAATTAGGTGATAATTGCTCATTATCTGCTTGATATCCATTAAACACATTTAGTCGTGTTTCAAAGCCATTAAATTCGTAATATTGATAGTATGATACCGATGGAATATATACATTAGTAACTCCACCTTCTCCAGTTCCACCATCGCTAACTTCTTCTTTTGCTTGCATAAATACAATATAACTAGGATATTCATCTCCAGCAGCAATATTGTCTTCTGAGTCTATAAAATCTCCAACTATAGAATTAACTTTATAATTATTTGAAGCATTTCCTTCCGTTGTAATATTACCATATTCTTGAGTTTCATAATTATACGTTGTGAAATAGTTAAATGCATTTACTGAAAGAAGTGATACCCTACTTCCTTCTCCTTCTATTGCACCTATTAAACCACCAGCACGAACACTACCTCTAATATCTCCAGTTGCATATGCTTCATTTATGAAATATTTAGTATATGATGGTTCTGCCGCCATGTCGGTGTCGGCTTGATATGATTTAGTATCCATCAATTCCATACCACCAATAAGTCCACCAGCATATTTAGCAGTAGTAGAAGTAACATTCAATTTTGAATATGAAATTTCAAGTTTACCACTACCTACATATCCTGCAATACCACCAATATATTCTTGAGAATATTCCTCATCTGCAATAACAAAGAGATCAAGAATACCTCTTTCCATTTGTGTATTACCTTGATAGAAATATCCCATATTGTTTTCTATTTCATTTTGAGTATTTTCATTATGAACTGCAAAAACTCTACTAAGCGAGCCAAATGATTGTCCAACAACACCACCTGCAAAATATTTAGTTGAGATGATATGAGAAGAATTGTTTGAACTATTTCCGTCTATTGTGATTCCTACGTCTCGAACATTTGTTTGATATCCAGTTAAACCAAATATTCCACCAACAACCTGTGCTTGAACATTAACTATACCCGAAACTCTTATATTATTAATTGAATATGTATCAGATTGATTTATGTTAAATTCTGTGCTTTCAACAACATAATTATCAACATATCCTATTACAGAACCTGCATAAGAATAGTTTTGCATATTTTTAATAGTTATAGAATCAACAGAAGCACCATAATTCAAATCATTTTTAAGTCCTGTTCTGAATGTAGAAAGACTAGTAGTTGTCAAATAATCTCCTTCTGAAACATAAGAATATCTATCTGCTGTAACAGTTGGATTTGTTATTGTAATATTTTTCAAAATATTATTTCCAAACGCAAGACCTGCAACTCCTCCGACAAAACTTAATCCTGTAACCTTAGAATTATCATTAAATGATATATCTATATTTACTATTATTGCGTCTTTAATATATCCTGCAAGACCACCTACCATAACAACATCACCAGCAACAACTTGATTTAATGTTATATCTAGATTTGTTATTATTGGTGTAGATCCTCGTCTTCCTTCTATAGAAGCAAATAAACCAAATGCGACTCTTGTTGTATCAGAAGTTATTGAAATCCCAGAGATTTCAAAACCATTACCATAAATTGTTCCAGCAAATGCTTTCATTGTTGATGGTAATACAACAGATTTATCACTTGATACAAGTTGAGATAAGTCTATGTCATTTACTAAACGATATGTTCCCCAAACCATTTCATCATCATAATATTTACTAATATTTGTTGATGTTGATGTCCCAGTAACTTCAACAAAATCTTGATAATCAGCAACTATTATAGGATTTGATTTAGTTCCTAAAGATGTATCTATTTCAAGTCCCGTTTCAATGAATTGCAATGTTGAATAAGGAAGAATATATTTACCTTGTTCATTTTCACCTACAATACCTTCATAATCAGAATTTTCGTCAATATAAAGTGTATATCTATGTGAATGTGAAATATTATTAGTTTCGATTAAAGTAATTGAATACTTCGTTACTGTTTCACCCTTTTCAGTTATAGTTCCAACAGCCTCTTTTCTCCATATTCCATCATTTTCACCATCTGCAATTGCAAAACCATAGAAATTTGATACATCTGATGGGTTTGTTACCATTAATGCACCAGTTCCAAATTGAGATTCGGTTGTGGTATCATTTGTATCTTCAAAAGATTCATAATCTTTATTGAAGAAATAACAATTTATATATGTGCCTTCAGCCAGCAAATTACCTTCATTATCAACACCAGAGAAGTTCATTTGTGTAAATTTAGAATTTGTAATTTGAGATGCTGAATAACAATTTTCAAGAACACCTCTATTAATATATACAAAACCTGAAGCAAGATAAACCCTACTTGTATCTGTTGAATTAGATATAAGTATGTTAGAGTAAGAATCTTTAATATTTCCACTATTTGTATAAATAAAACCAGCAATATACCCAAGTTTTGATTTTATTGATGAACCTTCTTTAGCATAAACTGAACGATCTTCTGCAGGAACAGTAGAAGGAGTGTCAACACCTTCAACATAACTTGTGATAATTGAATTTGTGTTTGTTCCTACAAAACCTGAAGTATAAAAACTTGTTGCTTCTGATTTGTTTTCCATATCAAGTTGTTTTACAAATGATGATGCAATAGCACCTGCATTTGATAAAACGAAGCCTGCCATATTTCCTTGTCCAATAATATTGAATGTTTCTAATTCTTGAGTAGAGGCATAAGTATAACCTGTTGGAGTATCATCAATTAATTTTTCACTATCTATAATTGTAATAGAATCACCACCTACTCTAGAGTTTGTAATGCTTCCATCATTATTTAAAACAAATCCAGCAATATTAGATGTCCATTTTGAATTTTGAGTTAAATAAACTTCTTCAGTAGTGTTCTTTCCTCGAACATATTTTACATTTATTCCTACAGGATTATTGTGTAAAGCACAAGAATCTACTAAAAGGACATCTCCCATTTTCTTTTCTTCACAATAGAATGCAACAACTTCACTATTTGTTATTGTGCCTTTGTTTGTAATAGCAATACCTGCAATATTTATCGTTGTATAAGTTGAAATATCAATAGTAAGTTGTCCACCATTATACATATTAACTCGAACATTTTTAAGAGTTGTATCTTCTGTAACAGTATTGAATAGTGCTAAATTCAATGCTGAAGTTTCTTCTGGTTCAACGTTAAAATTCTTAATAAAAATTGTATAGCCATTTCCATCTAAACTTCTTATCATTGAAGAATCAAATGGAGTGTAATTTTCAAGAACAATATCATTTGTCAAAATATAATCATTTGCTTTTATTTCATCATAATTTTCAGGATTTAAATTCTTAAATTCTGATGCATTAGAAATTGTTAAAGGTAAATCAGGATCAGAATAAGCATCTACCGTTATTGTAAAATGAGTATCATATTCTGCAGTTAAACCACCAGCAGAAATATAAGTTTTAAGAACGACCTCTACTGTTGCACCCATAGTTTTTCCAGTAACAATAACATCATCACCATCTTGTTTAAACTCAACAGGACTATTTTCTTTAACTGATGGATCATTTACATGAACAAGTTCATTTCCATTAATCACATAGAAAAGCCTATCAACTAAAGTTTGTGCTTCTGGAGTTTTATTGTCAGAAGTATAGATATAGTTGATTAAATAATTTGCATTTTCTGCTTCAGTTGCATCAGTTGGATAATATTGTTTTGTAATAAAACTATTTCTTTTTGCATTTAATTCTTTTACAATGTTGCTGCTTTCTTCATCACTTGCATCATATTGATATTCTTCAGGAATTAAATTATAACTTACATCAAATGTTTTTGGAACGCCAAGCCATACATCAACTTGATTATCTTCTGAATTTGCAATTTCGATATTATCAGTATCAAGTTTGAAATCTACAATTATTGCTGTTGCAGTAGTTGTTTTAGATTCTGTAATACCATTCAAATCCCTATTTACAGTTGCTTGAACATAGAATGTATCATTTGCACTCTCTGCCACACTTGCAAGAACACTTGCTGATAATGTTGCTGTATAAGTTTTTGTTCCTCTAATTTCATCAACAACAGGTTCACTTAAAGAAGAAATATTAATTCCTGTAACTTCATCACCAACAACAATTGGAGACTCAACTGTTTGATCTGCAAGAACGGTTATCTCAATATTTGCTTGTGAACCTTTAGCAATATAAGCAGTATCTTTTCCATCTATAGTAATTGTAGGTTCTTTAAGATAACTTATTGATAAATAATAATTTACATAAGTTATTTGTTCACCTTCACTCTCATAGAATCTTACAGTAAATTTAATAGTGCTATCACTATTAACTGTTGAATTAATCCATAATTTAAAGTAAATTATGCCTAAATCTTTTTCTTCTGCTGTTGGAGTAAATCTTAATGCAGAACCAACAGTTTGAACATTTGAATCACTTGCCCTTACAAACTTGTCATCACTGCCATTATAAGGTTTTACAAGTTCAACATTTACAGCATTAGACACTGTCGCTCCACTGTAAGAGATATCCATGTAATCATAATAAGCAAAAGAAGGGTTAATATTTATTTGAAGCACTGAACTATTTCCTGGTGCTAAAACTCCTGTTTTACTTCCTGTTTCATGAACAGTTATATACTCTTCTCCATCTTTTGCATAATAAGAATTTGTTATTCTTAAATTACTTATATCAACATTCGTAAATTTTTGTTTTGTAATAGTTAATTCAAAATTACCATTATCATTATCTCTGCTATCATTTCCACTATGACTGACAAATGAAACATCAAAGACAAAATCATCTGATATTTTGTTTTTATAATTATTATTTACAGCAAAGTTTACTTCATAAATATAAGTATAAACACCCGTTTGATCATCAAAATTACTTGAAACCAATGAAACTCTCGCATCTATTATAGGGCTATTAGTTTGCTCATCTTTTGGTAATATATAACTATATAAATTATAGTTTGTCTCAATTTTTAATTCCTCATTATTATATCTAATTTGTGGAATTATATAGTCATCTTTTTCTGTTGTTTCAATTTGAACACGAACAGTCCCATTTGTAGAAGGAGTTATTGGAAGATTTTCTCCAGACAAAGCAAAAGTAATTACTCCATCAGTAGGAGATATTTTAAAGTTTCTCTCAAAAATTTCATTTATTGCTTTTTGATATTCTTCAGATCTAAAAATGTTTTCAATCTCTTGATCTTCAGTAAGTTCTTCGTCTTCACCTGGCTCTATTGCATCTTGTTTTTCAAATACTACAGGCGTTAAACTAACATCTGTATCAACTGAACTATCATTTGCAGTAAATTTGAATACTTCATTACTGATTTTTTGATAACTTACTAAAGATTGTCCACTTTCTGTAAGACCAGAAAGATTAACTGTCATATTTATATTTTCATTTAAAGTTAAATCATATCTTTGTGCTGTGTTTCCAAGAACAACTGTTGTTTTATCATATCCCACAATATAATCTCTAGTTTTTGTTTTTTGAAGGTATGACAAAGAATCGTCTTCTACAATATTTGTATAACCAGATGCATCTGTCCAAGAAACAATAACATCAGACATTGCATAAATTACTTTAACATAAATTTCTTTATATTGACTTACATCTTGTTTTGAAGACAATGTTAAAATTACATTTCCTGTTTTGTTTATAATTATATCACTACCAACAATTTTTAAAATATTTGAAGAAGATGATGAAACAATAATATTTCTACTGATATCACTTACTCCAACAAGTTCTGAAAGACTTATTGTATTAAGTTCATTCAAATCATTTTGTTCACTAGAAGTTAAATCATTAGGATTATCTTCTAGATTATAATTAAATAATATACCTTTATCAGAACTTACTTCTATAGATTTATAATAACCATTTGTAGTGCTTGTATCTGTTGTTTTTATACTATAAGAAGAAACATCAGAAACTTTTTCATCTTGATATAAATCTTTTAAGTGTGCATTCCCATTGTTTACATAGTTTAAGAAACCTTCTTCACCATTTTCAACATAGTTGTCATTAATTTGAATATCATCAGGCAAATATGTAACATCATAGCCTTCCATTCCATAATATCCAATATATGAATTAGTTATAGTTACTTTAGTTGTTTCATTTAAGTAACCACTATATGGAGTGCCATCATTTAAAACAGCAAAAGAATAATCTATTTTTGTTACTGCAGGGTCTGCATCTTCAGCAACAATACCAGCAAAATTACCTACTTCTATACTTCCTGAATAACCAATTAAAACTCTATCATCACTGCTTGCAAGATTATAGTCATAAACATAAGATTTTTCAATTATTGAGTTATTGAGAATTTTTCCAACAAGACCACCAACTGTAACACCTGTAAATGTATTTGGTGCATATTTATCTTCTTCTCCTGTAGAATCTTTATTAATTAAATTATAAAATTCTACAACGCCTTCTCTAATTGTTCCAGTATTTTGTCCTGCGATTCCTCCAACTTTACTTCCACTTATTGAAGCATCTATAGTCAGTCCTAGAACACTACAATTTTCAATCAATGAATTGTTAAGTCCTGCAATTCCTCCTGCATTTTCTCCAGATTTAACAATTAATGTGCTTGCATATCTATCATTTACATCAACTGTTACATTAGATATAGTTCCATTATTAGTATCTACAACAAAACCATTTCCTTCAGAAACATTACCTGAAAATTTAATATTTCTTATTGTAGCACTTTCTGTAAGTGTTTGTGTGAAGTTATTTCCACTAAAATTAATTGTTATATCACTATTATATCCTTGTAAACCACCACTAAATGAAGTTCTAAATTCTTCAGCACTTCTATCAACATTTGTTAAGTCAAGACTATTCATTATAGTATAATATAAGTCTGCTTTCATCTTAACAAAACCATTTACATCATAAATTCTATATGCATAATCGAAACTTTTTCCATCTGCAGCAGTAACTTTTACTTTAAGTAAAACATCTGCAAAACTTACATTTTTTTCATTGTCTGCACTTGTGATAGATTTGAAATAAGCCTCTGTTGTTAAAAATTCAAACCATGTTTGTCTTGTTGTGCTATCTTTAATTAACCCAAGTTCTGAAACTGCTACTGAGCCTGACTTTTCCCTATCGCCATCCATAAAATAATATTTAACTGAATTATTATAAATTGCATCTTCAGGCAATACATAAATATATCCAGACATTCCTTCATTAATACTTTTAGACAAATTTACAGCCAAAGTATTTGCAGAATAATCACTTGAGACACTTACAAAGTTTGTGATTACACCACCATTGTCATCTGTGATTATATAACTCATATTATTATTTTTAGCATTAGTTGGTGATGTTTGAAGTAACATATAATATGGTTCGCTCGTTCCCACTTCAAAATATATACCATCTTCATCACTATTCTCCCAAATTACACTTTCAATTCTTTGTGCATTTTTAATAGTAATAGAAATAGGTGTGTAAATATCAGTAACAACTTTACCTGAATCATTTTTTAATACATAATGAACAAGAAGATCATCATAAAAAGCATGATCACTCATTGTAGTAAGAGCCACCACATCAAAACTGATTGAATTTGAATTGATTGAAATATTTGTGATTGAATAACGACCATTTTCCCATGTTATGCTGTTGCCACTTATAGTTTGCTCTCCCATAACAGGATTTCCATTTGAATCTTCTCTTGTTGAAACAAATTCAAAGTTTGCTAAATCATAATATGTAATTTGACTATTATTAAAATTAATTGTAATTCTCTTTTTAGTTTCATCTTCATCTCTAGTTGCTACTGTATCTTCTGCATAAAGAGAAATTTGTTTATTTGCACTTGGAGTAACATTCAAGCCATCTGGGCCTACATAACTTTCTATTAAAATAATTCTTATCAGAGTAACATTTCCATTTTGATCTACATTATCAACCCCTTTACCTGTAAAAGATAAAACAGCATAAGTAAATCCTTCACTTTTAGTTAATATATTAGAATTATTGTTTGTAAAGTTTGCAACTCCACTTACCTTTTCTTCATTTTCTTTTGATTTATTGATAATTTCTGCAATTCCTGCAGGATTTGTCATTAAATTTTTGAATGCAGCAAGGTCAAGACCTGATTGAGAATAATCATAATAAGAAACTGAAATGTTTGCAATAGCACTTTGTCCTGCTACAGTATTATAAGAATAAAGCACAGGAGTTGTAGAGCCATTTTTAAGCATTAATCTACTAATACTTGCAGGTGCTTCATCATCATACACTTCTCCATTTGATAAATAAATATTATTAGAATATTCTCTATCTGTAACAGAATTTGAAAGATTATTTGTGTCTTCGGTTACACTTGCACTTTTAAGAGGCAAGAAAATATCAATATCGAATTCTTCGCTTACCAAGCCATTTTCATGTGCAATTTGATATGAATCTAAAGATGTTACACCATAACTTTCTTTTTTAAGTGTTAAGATTATTTCAAATGTAACTGAATTTTCATCGTTTGAAACTTTTTGTGGTTCACTAATATCAACATATTTACTATTATTTATAATATATAGACCTTCAACACTTGTTTGTCCTTTCAGTGTAAATGTCTTTTTTATTGTAACACCTGTTTCTTTACTGCTATCAACTCTAAAATCAGCATCTTCAAAAGTAAAGTCTTCAACAGAGACACTTCTTACCAATTTTACATTAAAAGATGTTGAAACATTTTTATTATCTTCACTTGTAAAAGTCAAAGAAATTCCACTATAAGATTGAACTTTAAGACTGCTTGAAGCCTTGATATAAATTTTATTAACTGAAGGCAAATTATTTTCAGTAGTAACATAATCACCACTTGCAGGATCTTCTACTAAAGGTATTTGAGTCCAAATATTACCATTCAAAGCATCTCTATACCATATTTCTATAGGGCAACCTTCTGCAATTGCCTCACCTGCACTTTCTCTGTGCACTGAAATTGAATATTTATTTGTCGCACCAATTACAGTTGTAGGAGTAATTGAAACATTAAACTCCTTACCTTTTTCAGAACTGCTTGCATAATCGGTGTAAATTGTTTGTTCACTTCCCTCAATATCAACTGCATTATCAGTAGATATTGTAATTCCATTAACTTTTTCTCGAACACTGATATTTATTGGGCAAGAAGAAAGAGAATTTATAGAATAATCATAATTTTTATATCCTATTTCAAAATAAATGATATAATCACCATTAATATTTACTTTATCTTTATTGGCATAAACTTTAAATAATGGTCGATCATTATATTCAGCATATCTTACCACTGTTACATCAGAAGTTTGAGCACCTGATTTTGTTGTAACAACAGGAGTAATATCAAGTTCTCCTGCATAATTTACACTAATATACCCTTCATATAAATCATCTGTTGGCACATTAGGAACAATTGTATAACTTTGTTTTGGATCTATTTGTTGAAATTCACTATTTTCACTATAAGACCACTCAAAAGAAACATCTGCTTCAATTTTGTCAATTACTGGAAGATTGATAAGAGTGGTTATTCCTTTTTCAGTAGTTGCTTTTAAAATTATTTCATTTTGAGTGTATTCATCACTAATTGTTAAAATATTTCCATCAATAGACGCACCTATTGTTTGATTAGTATCATTTTCAAATGTCCAAGTAATAGTTCTTCGACTATTTTGAGAAGGTTTAAATTCAATTAAATTATTTTCAATTAAAGTATTCGTCGTTCCTCTAATTACAAAATTTTTCTTTTTTGATACTTCTTCAACCTTTTGAGACATCTCACTTACTTCACTATAAACATCAACATTTATAGTTTTATATGCATTCCCTTGATTAGTTCTAACAACAACTTCTGCATAGCCCTCTTGAAGACCTGTGATAGTAATCAAAGTTTTTCCAGAAGTGGTTGGCTGTGCATTAACATTTACTATCTGTTCGTATCCATTGGCACTTACAGATATAGATGTATCACTTGCATTAAAAACCTCAGCAGTTACTGTTTCATAACCACTATCCAAATCTCCTGAATACAGTTCTATCTCAACACTTTCACGAGATAAACTTAAGGTTGGCTTTTGTTCACCAGAAGCCGATAACACAGAAG
>USSZ01000012.1 GCA_900557645.1 uncultured Eubacteriales bacterium | reverse complement strand
ATCATAAATTAATAATAATATAAAATATTTTTTCATAAATATTAGTCCTCCAATACTTTATTATGATATTACTTATTATTTATTATAATAGAAAACGTTTGAAAAGTCAAATAATATTATTAATAATTTGAAATAATCTTCTTTCACTATAATAAAAAAGCATAGTTGTCATTCTATGCTGATTGTTAAATAATAGATATGTACTCATACTTTGAGCTATTAATCAATTCTTGATGTTTATCATAAAGCAATTTAGATTCTTTAATTATTAATTTTTTCTTTTTCTTCCATAAATCAAAATCAGATTCATATTCTTTTCCAAATATAGACATTGATAAACCAGAAATAATTTTATAACAAGCATATTTTAAATCATTATATTGATTATTACTTGCTAAAGAAAAAACATCTTTAAATGTTTTAAATGATTTATAACTTATAACTTCTACAAGTTTACTACGATACTCTACATCTTTCACAGAAATAAATTTGTATTTTGTGCACGTGGAAATCAATTCACCTAAATATATTAATAGTGATGAACACTTAGGTTTATCAATATTTTCTAAAGGAAAAATTACACTAGCAAGTTGTTCTTGATTTAATTGATTTAAAAAATATGATTGATCTTTATTCAAATCATCTGCTTTTGCCAAATAAAATTTACCATCTTTTTCAATCTTTTTTGCATAATGGCCTGTTGCAATCATATCTGCACCTAATTTTTTTGCTTGTTCAAGAAAAGGTCCAAATTTTACTTCTCTATTACATAAAACATCAGGATTTGGAGTTCTTCCTTTTTTATATTCATCTAAAAAATAAGTAAAGACTCTTTCATAATACTCTTTAGAATAATTTACTGAAAAATATGGAATACCTATTTTATTGCAAACTCGTTTTACGTCTTCAAAATCTTCTTCGGCAGTGCAAGTTCCATCTTTTTCTTCCCAATTTACCATAAACAAACCAATTACATCATGTCCCTGCTCTTTTAATAAATATGCTGCTACAGACGAATCAACTCCTCCACTTATACCTACAACAACTCTCATTTATTCACCTCATTATTCTTTTGCTTATTTTGCTTAACGTGATTATCTTCTTCTATTTCTTCAGTATTTTCACTTTGATATTTGATTTCTATATTATCATCATCTTCCTTTTTTTCATGATTTAAAATTTCTTTTAATTCTTTATCATATTTTTTTGATTCGCCACTATCATCATTTTTATTTATAACTATTTGTTCTATTGTCTGTTTTGCGTCTAATTGCAAATCAGATTTATCTTTATTATTTATATCCATGTTTATTTTTATTTCTTCATTATCATTTTCATTTTTTTCACTTAAATTTTGAAGATCATAATCAATATCTATTGCAACAGGAAATTTATATTTTTTTACAATTATCATAAACAAATCCCAAAACCACATAAGCATTATAAGTCCAAGTATTGTCGAAATCGTTCCAACCAATGCTTCGCCACCAACTTCAATTAACTGCGAATTAAAGATAACCATAAAAAACAAAATAGTAAAATCAGTAAGTAGAACTGACCCTTTCAAATATCGACCAACATAAAAATTATGTGCTCCTAAAGGTCCTAGGAAAATGCAAAATAACAATAATTTAATATAACTTACATCTGATGGTAAAACAGTGGTATTAATAATATAATCACGATCTCCTCTTATTTTTTTTCTTTTAGCCTCTTTATTTGTCGCAATTTCTAAGCGTGAAAAAATCAGTCCACAATCAGGACATTCATCAATATGTTCAGGGACTTTAAGACCACATCTAGGACAAACTTTATTTTTTTCTTTTTCTTTTCTATATCTCACGAAAAAATGATAACACTATATAAACAAATTTGTCAAGTAACTTATAAAACTGATTTTATATGTTATTAATTTTCTCTTTTGACTTGTTAAAATAAATATAACTTGCTTTATCATTAGGTGCAATTTTTAATATTTGAGTAAAAAGCGATAAACTTTCGTTATAATTTTGATTGTTATAACAGATAACACCTCTTTCAAATAGTTTTTTTGTTCTTTTAAGTGGAGTTGCCACATCTCTAGGATAGACATCTAAATTTTCATATAAAATTAAGTCATGGTCTTTTGATATATTTACAGCACCTATAAACCTATAATTTAATTTATAATTTAATGGCAAATCATCTATTATAGATTTTGTAAATACAACTTTCATATTCATAAATCTACAAATTTCATCTACCTTTTCTAAATCACTTGTTATATCCGAAACTATTGTAGGTATTTTTCTTTCTTCTTCCCCTACAATACCAAAAATGACTTCTCCTGAAATTATTGAAATCCTTTGTTTTACATTTGGAAGACTTTTATTCTGTCTGTTTTTAATTTCGATTGCTCGAATTAAAACTTGAGCACAGTTTATTGCATTTTCACCCTTACTAAAAACAGCAATCACTCCATTACCTAAATATTTATCAACAAAACCTCCAAACTTTCTTACTAAAGGAGCAATAATGTTAAGATAAGCATTTAGCATTTGAAAACTTTCTTCCAAAGAAAGCATATTATTATCCTTTATCCCATCAAGTTTTATACTCATTGTTATCGCTTTTTTCTTTACTTGATTGCCAAGTTCTAATTCTGATATATTACTTTTCCCTAGAAATTTAAAAAACTGTTTTGGAATAAATTTTTGTGTTTCAAGATTAACCTTTTTAAGCGAGTTATCTTTCTCTTTATAATTATTATTTATTTTATTTAATCCATGCTCTATACTTTTGAATTGTTTCCCTCCGCCAATATTTAATCTATCTTGCTTTAGTTTACCATCACCTAATCTCAAAACAATATGTTCTACTTTTGTTAATGGTCGACAAGCAAAAATTAATGTAAAAAAAATTATTACAATAAAAACTATAGAAACTAAAATAGTCCATAAAATCGTATTATATAAACTTTCTGACGATATATTTAAAATTGTCTTTACAGAATTTGCCGTATCGTTATCAAGATAATTTAATTCTGCAAGTAAAAATACTATGCCTCCATAAAACACTATTAATGGCAATATAGAAAAAAATAACATTTTATCAACTGGCAATGAAAACAAAAATCTAGAATATAAAATAAAGCCAAGTATAATACTTATCCCCATCAATACTAATGCGATAATTCCTTTAACATCAAAATCAAATACAAAACCAGATTCTGTAGGTTTTATTCCTTGAAAAATTGAACCACCTAAAATAATTGATGGAATAAGTGTAACTATATAAATTGCAAGTAAAATTTTAGTTGATTTTTTCATACAACTATTTTTTGCAAGATATATTTTTGTATTCATATTTTTATAAATAATTATATTTCCTTATATACTTTTGAATTAATTTTATAATTTTGAACACCCTATTATTATAGCGGAGGTAATATGGAAAATAATTTAAATTTAGAACTTGAAACTGAATATCTAAATGCAGTATATCAAAACATAAAAACAGCAGTTCAATCAATAGAAGATATAATAACTAAAGTTAAAGATGATAATCTTAAAAAAGAATTAGCAACAGAAGAAGATAAATATCTTACTTTAGAAAAAGAATGTGAACTTCTTGCTAAAGCAAAAAAGATTGAAGGTATAAAAGATAACAACTGGCTTGAAAAAGCAAAATTATGGTCATCAATTAATATGTCAACAATGACTGATAAAACAACAAGACATATTGCAGAATTAATGCTTTTAGGAACTTTTATGGGATATTTAACTTGTAAAAAAGATCAAGCAGACCACAAAAATATTTCAAAAGAAATTGATGAAATTCTAGCGTCTCTTGCTGAATTAGAAAGAAGCAATCTTGATCGACTTATTCCTTTTCTTGTTTAATTATTTCTTTAATAGGCTTATTTAAAGGATATTTTAAAGATAACAATTTTACAGTTTCTTCGTCTAAAAATTTTGATTTTGAATTTGAAAAATTAACTATAAAAATTGTTAATTTATTTATTTCAATATGCTTTAAAAGTTGAGATAAACAAACATTTTCATCAACTGTTATAAATAAAGGTTTCGAAAAATTTTTTACCTTTTTTTTATAAAAAGATAACCTTTGATATTTACTCTCAAATTTAGAATCAATCACACCTAGTATTAAAAAAACAGCACATAAACATAATGTAGGATTAAAACTAATAAAGCATGTTGCAAAAAATAAAATAAACATTAACGCTGAAAAAAAGTAGTTTAAATTATATATAATTTTAACTGCTTTTTTTCTTTCCATATTTTGAGATAATATACCAACAAATATACGACCTCCATCTAATGGATAACACGGGAGCAAATTGAATAATCCAAGCATTAAAGATTGATTTACGAACTCTGAAGTATAATTATATAAATTCGGCAAAATCCACCATGAAGAAACGACTAAAAAACTTATAATTATATTTATAAATGGTCCAGCACAGGCAATTAATATTTCATCTTTACTATCAAAAGTCCTTTCCTTATAATTTAAATTAACACCATAAGGTGCAATTATAAAAGAATCTAATTTATATCCACATTTTTTGGCAACTATAAAATGTCCAAATTCATGAATTATAACAACAATCAAAAATAAAAGAAAAGAAGAAAAGTTTTTAGTAAAAATAAACCAAAGAAAAAGAAGTAAAAATGTAGGATGTAATGGAAACTTTTTGTAGTTCCATTTTAGTAGCCTAGACACCATAAAACACCTAATACAATTTCTGCAATAAATAAAAATATAAACAATGATATAATCAACTTTTTCTTGTTTATTTTTACTTTCGTTTCAACAAAAGAATAACGTTTTCCACTACTTTTTAAAAGATTTTTCATATATGTAAAGTATGCTTTATAGAATAAATTAATGATGTTTTATTAAAAAAGGTTTAAAAATAAATATATAAATATATTTAAAGTGTTTTACCATCAAAAAAAAGAAGATTTAAATTATCTTCTTTTTATTTAACAATACTTTTTCAATAATATTTATCAAACTGCACTTTCTCCACTATCATCAGAGCCTGCTAAACCATCATCACCTTCAACTTTTACAAAATCTTCACCCTTTAAAAAATCAGGCAAATCTTCATTAAATTCAATATTTTCAACATCTCTAAATAAACTATCACTATTGTTTTGAGATTCTTCTTCGCTACGCAAAGTTTTAATTCTTTCAAGAAGTTGCTCATAATCTGGCAAATCAGTCAAATCTTTAATATCAAATCGTTTTAAGAAATTTTCAGTAGTCCCAAAAAGCAAGGGTTTTCCAACGGCATCTTTTCGCCCAACAACTTCAATCATATTTTGGTCAATAAGTATTTGAACAGCATAATCAGAATTTACTCTTCTTATATCTTCAATTTCAAGTTTCGTTATTGGTTGTTTATATGCAATAATTGCAAGTGTTTCAAGTGCTGCTCTAGTCAAAGATTTTTCTCTTATTGGATTTAAAACATCAGAAATATAATTTGCATAATTAGGATTAGATGCAAGTTGTATTTTATTTTTATACTCAATCAAATGAATTCCCTTTTCTCCAGATAATTCATTTTTTAATTCATCAATCGCCTTATTTAATTCTTTTTCACTTACATTCAATTTTTCTGCAATAAATGATTTTTCTATACCATCACCTGCAACAAATAAAATTGAATATAAAACTTCTTTTAAATTAAAAACTGTGTCCATTGTGCTCATTTTTGCCCCTTTTATGCCTCATTTGAAATTATGTTTATTTGTTTAAATATTCCAACTTGTTCAACTCTTACTGTTTGCAATTTTAAAAGTTCTAATAATGCTAAAAAAACATTAATCATTTCACTTTTGGTCATATCTTTTACAAATAAATCTTCAAACGGAAATCTTTTATGTTCTCTTGAATATGCTCTGATTGATACAATTTTTTCAGCAACAGTAAATCTATCTTTTGCTATTTTCTTAGGTTCTTCCTTATCCTTTCCTCTTGCTTCTTGCTTTGCTAAAAGCGAAGCAAATGCATCTAATAGTTTATCAAGAACCATATCTTTAATTATAATTTTAACCTTTTCAGTCTCTTTTCCTGGTGCTCTATAAAGTTTATTAATATCTTCTATTTCTCGTAATCTTGCTCCTGTTTGTTTAAATAATTCATACTCTTTCAGTCTTTGAAGAAGAAGTGTTTCACTATCCTCTTCTTCTGTTTCTTCTTCTGTTTCAACAGGAAGCAGATGCTTTGATTTAATTTCAAGTAATGTTGCTGCAACAGTAATAAATTCACTTGCTCTATCCATATCTATTGAATCCAAATCCTGCATATATTCAAGATATTGTTCTGTTATATCTGCAAGTTTAACCGTCATAATATCTAATTTAGCATCTTTTATTAAATGTAAAAGCAAATCTAAAGGTCCTTCAAAATTATCAAGTTTAAACCTATATTTATCATCTACAAAAGAGAGTTGTTCTGTTTCAACATCAGTATTTTCTTCAGTTTCTTGAACGCTCGCATTATTCAAATTATTCTGTTTTATTTCTTTTTCTTCCATTAAAACAACCCCCAAAATCCATAGAATAAAAATTCTATCCCATACAAGAAATATTGATAAATAAAATCAAAAGCACTTGTTATTATAAATAAAATTAAAATAAGACTTCCCCACCTTTCCATGAATAGAACAAATTTATTATTAGGTTTCATAAATGACCTTAAAAAATTAAAACCATCAAGTGGATAAATTGGAAACATATTAAATATTGCATAAGAGCAATTAATTAAGAATGATAACTCAAGGAAAAAACCTAAAAAATTTAAAAATGCATTTGTTGAAGATATTAAATTCCCTGCAAAAAAGAATGATAATCCACTAAAAATAAATGCTAATATAAAATTTGTTACTACTCCTGAAGAAGAAACTAAACGAATTCCTTTTTTATAATTCTTAAAATTATAAGGATTTATCGGAACAGGCTTTGCCCAACCAAACCCTATAAATAAAAACGAGATTAAACCAAAAACATCAAAATGAGAAAATGGATTAAATGATAATCTTCCACTCGTTTTTGCTGTTAAATCTCCACATTTATATGCTATAAAACTATGAGATACTTCATGAAGAACAAGTGCAAGCACTACAGAAATCAAATATGCAAGTATAAATACAAGCAAATCAACCCCAGACAAATTAGAAGTAAAAATAAAATATAGCATATTTAATATTATAATTAATATTAATTGAAAAATCAAGTATATAGTTGTAATACAGAATATAAACTTTAGACACTCTCAAAACGGCTTTTAAATATTTAAAGCATATCTAGTTAAATAAAAATGTATGATGCAATAACTTTTAATCTTTACAAGGTATGAAAATATAAATTTTTAAATATAATTTATTCATTTCTTTTTGTGCTTTTCGACAAAATCTGATAAAATTCTCATGATGACTAAAAAGACTGCAACTATAATTTTAAGTCTTGTACTTTTAGCAATAAGCACATCATTGTTGCTTTTATTTTTTATATTTTCAAATCAAAATTCAAAAAATGAAAAACCATTGACAATTTTTGCAAAAGATTTAGAAATTTCTATTGGTAATAAAATTTGCAATTATTTTTCTATTTCCGAAGAAAACGTAGATGTGCAATTTTTCTTGGATAAACCTAATATTATAGAAATTAACGAAAATTATATAAAAGGACTAGAATTAGGCTCAGTAAAAGTTACTATTAAAGCGTTCAATGAAGAACAACAATCTCAAACAACTTTTCAAGTTACAGTTGTTAATGATGGATTTAGTTATGAAATTGTTCCAATTTCAAATTGTAAAGTAGAAAATCAAAATAATCTTTTAATAAACCAAAATGACTGTCAATTTTCTCTAAATATTTTTGACCAATATGGGAATAATTTAGAAAACTTAAAATATCAGTATACAGTTTCTAATAATGCTGAATTATATTATGAGTTCAATCATTTTATTTTAATTACGTCTTCAAATTGTGTAATTACATTAAATTATTATGAAATAAATTTTTCTATTAAAATCTTTTGTATTAAAACATAACCCTTTATCTTTTAATTTATTAGTATTATAAAATAAAAAATGATGTAAAAAATTTACATCATTTTTATAGCCTAGATATATTTTTATTGAATTTACCAAGTAGCAACAATCTTATCAAAACAATCTTTTAATGATAACTTTTCAATATTATCTTTTACAATTAAATCAACTTCTTTTAATACATTCCCATCTTTTGAAATAACAACCTTTCCAATAATATCTCCACTTTTAGTTGGTGCATTTATTTTTGTAGGATTTTCATAAGTTATGTCATATTCTGTTTTATCACCCTTTTTAGTAACAAGAGAAAAATTATCTTTCGAAAAAATATCTACACTTTCTTGTTTACCCTTATTTACAGGTAAATTGAATAATGGACTTGAAGAATCTACAATAGTTTTATTTTCAAAATTAGCAAATCCATAATTAAATAATTTAGAGCATTCATTAAATCTTGTTTGACTATTTTGAGCACCAATTACAACAGATATAAGTCTCATATTATTTCTTATTGCAGTTGCTGATAAACAGCAACCTGCTTCATTTGTAGAGCCTGTTTTTCCACCATCACAACCATCATAATATCTTATTAGTCTATTTGTATTGACGAGTTCGGTTTTTCTCCCTGATGGGTGTATCAACTCATCCATCCAAATCACACTATATTTATGATAAATTTCATGTCCTGCAACTTCTTTTAAAACTATTGCACAATCTTTTGCACATGAATATTGTTCTGGTGCAGGAAGTCCCGTGCAATTGACATAATTCGTATTATTCATTCCAAGTTCTTTCGCTTTATTATTCATTTTTGATACAAATGCTTCTTCACTTCCAGATATATGTTCTGCAAGAGCAACAGATGCATCATTTGCTGAAGCCATAATTACACTTTTTAATAAATCTCCAACACTATACTCAACATACGGATCAATAAATACCTGACTTCCTCCCATACCTGAAGCATTTTCAGAGGTTGTAACCATAGTTTCTTCTGTTATATTTCCATTATCAATTTCTTCAAGAGTTAAAAGAATTGTCATCATTTTAACCATACTTGCAATAGGCAAGTGCTTGTCTGCATCTTTCTCAAAAAGCACCGTGCCAGAACCATAATCAAGAAGCAAAGCACTTCTACTAGTTAAATCTATATCTGAACTTGCAAAAGTTATATTTGCATAATTCATACAAAATGTTGTGGCAAGTATGCATAACATAATACCAAATACCATTATTCTTTTCATTTCTATCTCCTTTTTATTTTTAGTCTTTTCAAATTTATTAAATTTATTCAATAAAAAACAGAGAATTATTCTCTGTTTTACCACATTTGTTAATTAAATTACTAATATTACTTTTGCACTAAATAATGCTAATAAAAGCGACTCTAAAGCACATAAAATCAAAAGAACTATTAAGGTAATTAATAATATTTTTAATCTTTGATGTGGAGTTCTACATCCACCCCAACATCTGTAATCTTTATTCGTTTTTAACATTATTACAAAAAATATAATGAAAATTGCAAGTGCTAATAACTGACAAGGAAAAGCAACTATTATAGAAATTATAGTCCCAGAAAAGCCAAATCTAACAATCATTAGGCAGATATTCAAACCAAGCAAATATCCCCGATAAATAATAAATATAACGCCTATTGGCAACAAATAGATTATAAAAGAACAGCCAAATAGTATCAACATAACAAACAACATTGATAATAATCTTGTAAAAAAAGTCGACGTAATTCCCCCATTAGATACATCTACAGTCCCAAAATTATCACTATCAACCAAACTAGAGTGAGTTTTTGCAGCAACTATTATTCCTGTTAAAAATGTTATAAAAGTCAATATTGAAATAATAATAAGAAGTATTTTATTAATCTTTATATTCTCAAAAATAAAATTGGTAAAATCCTTAAATAATCGATTTTTGTTTTTATTTGTCATATTTCATTTTATGACATCTTAATAAAAAAAAGAACATTTAAAATATAATTTTTAAATATCCTTTTTATCCTCACTACTTTACATACTTATAATTTTAACAACACATTAAATAGCAATATTATTCAAAAAATATCTTGAACATAATTAATAATATTTTTGATTAATTAATATAATTCAATTAACTTTTCTGCAAATGCTTTTACGTGCTCATAAGTTAACCCACCTTGAAAATAAGCGATATATGGTGCTCTAATAGGACTATCGCAAGAAAGTTCAATTGAAGCACCTCCTACAAAAGTTCCTGCAGCCATAATTACTTTATCATTATATCCTGGCATATCCCAAGGCATAGGCAAAACATAGCCATCTACTGGCGAAATTGTTTGAACTGTTTGAACAAATTTAATTAATTCTTCATCTGTATTAAATACTACAGATTTAATTATGTCTTGAGGTTTTTCATCATTTGATGGAATGATTTTATATCCCTTATCTTCCATTATTTTACCAACAAGTAAGCATCCTTTCAATGCCTGTGCAACAACATGAGGTGCAAGGAAAAAACCTTGATAAAACATACGATACCCCATTTCAAAAGAACCTAATTCAAGTTTTAAAGATGGATTTGTAAACCTAGTTGCAATCATATCTATTGCCTTTTCTTTTCCCACAATATATCCACCAGTTGGAGCAAGACCACCTCCTGGATTTTTTATCAATGACCCCATTATAACATCTGCACCAACATCAGTAGGTTCAATTTCATCGACAAATTCACCATAACAGTTGTCAACTACAATAAACGATTCTGGTGAAATCCCTTTTATTTTTTCAAATAATCCTTTCATCAAATATGGTGATAATGCTTTTCTTGAACTATATCCTCTTGAACGTTGCAAATAAACCATTTTAGGTTTTAACTGTTTAACTTGTTTATATATTTCATCATAATCAAAATCACTATTTTCTTTTAAATCAATTTGTTTATAAATTACACCATAATCTTCTAGAGAACTATTCCCTTTTCCAAATAAAGTATCTTGAATCGTATCATAAGGAAGCCCAGTAACAGACAACATTACATCATCTCTGCGTAACAATCCATACAATACTGTTGTTATAGCGTGCGTTCCACAACAAAATAATGGTGAAACAATTGCCTTTTCTCCACCAAATACTTTAGCATAAATTTTTGCTATAGTCTCACGCCCCACATCATCATATCCATAACCTGTTGTTCCATGAAAACAATTTTCTGATACTCTAAACTCTGTAAAAGCATTTAATACCTTCTTTTGATTTTTAAATGCAATATCATCTATTCTTTCATACTTATCCTTTAATTGTCTTTCTGCTTCTTTTAAAACTTGTTCTGAATTACAAGCCATTTTGTTATCTCCTTTATCATTAAATCAAGTGCCTTTTGTTTATTTTCTACATCTATAAATTGAACTTTATCAATTCCTTTTAAAAAGGTTAATTGTCTTTTTGCATAATTTCTTGAATGTTGTTTTATTTTTTCAACCATTTCACTTTCAGAACATTTTGCATTAATAAAATCTACGACTTCCTTATAACCTATTGCTCTCATAGGTTGACAATATCCATATTTACAATACAACTTCTCAACCTCTTTAATCAAACCATTTTTTAACATAATATCCACACGCATATTGATACGATCATATAATTTTTGTCTATCTAAATTAAGAGCAAATATCTTAAAGTCATATTCACTTTCTTCCTGCTTTGTTTTCTCACTTCCAAATAAAGCAATTTCAAAAGCCCTAATAACACGAACTTTATTTTTCTTATCAATTTTTCCTGCTAATACTGGATTAAGTTGTTCAAGCCTGTTAAAAACAAATTCAAGTCCTTTTTCTTCAATTTCCTTTTCTAAACTTTCTCTAAAATCAGGTCGTTTGTCAGTTCCACCAAAATTATAATTTTCAATTAAAGATTTTACATAAAGGCCTGTTCCACCAACAACTATTGGAAGTTTTCCTTTACTTTCAATCTCTTTAATTTTTCTTTTTGTAAATTCTACATAATCATAAACTGAAAATTCTTCTTCTGGTGAAACAATATCTATACCATAATGAATAACACCTTCCATTTCATCTTTGGTTATTTTTGCTGAACCTATATCAAATTCTTTGAAGATTTGAACAGAATCAGCAGAAATAATTTCACCATCAAACGCTTTCGCAAGTTGAATTGAAAATGAAGTTTTTCCAACACCAGTTGGCCCTAAAATAAAAACTACCTTACTTTTATAATTTGTTTCACCATCATGTATAAAACTTTGATTTTCAAAATTAGAAGTTACGTTTAAATCACACTTTATCATTATCAAACAATCCTTTTAAACATTTTTTCAAACTCATGTTTTGTGATAACAAGTGTAATAGGCCTTCCATGTGGGCATAGCATAACACCTTTTCTAACTTCTTCTATTATATAAGCACACTCATCTTTTGTAATTTCATCTCCTGCTTTTATAGCATGTTTGCAAGCAGTTTGACAAAGTTTAGAATGTATAAAATCACTTTTTTTCTTATCCCAACCAATTCCTTCTTTTATAATTTCATCAACGAATTTATCAAGTTCTATGTATGATAATATATATGGAACACTTGTAATGGTATATTTATATCCATCTTTTTCTAGTTCAAAACCTAGTTTTTTCAAATCATCAAGCATTAAATCTATTGATTGAGATTCTTTCGCCCCAACATTAAAAGAATATGGAGCAAGAAGATCTTGTTTTATAATTTTTTCTCCACTATCTACAGCCTTTACAAGTCTATCATATAAAAGTCTTTCGTGTGCAGCGTGCTGATCTATAAAATAAACAGCATCATCAAGTTCAATTACTATATAAGTTTTAAAAAGAGTTCCTAAAATTTTCATTTCATCTTTAACAGAAGCCTTTAAAAATTTTTGTTCACTTTCTTTTTGGATATCTCTAGTAAATTTTTCACCTGTTTGGTCAAAGAAAAATGTTGTATCGTCTTTATTTATGTTATATCTATCCTTTATTGAAAGGTTTTCTAAATCTTTAAACGCAGTTTCTTCAGAATTTGTATTAATTCCCTTTTCCTGCTCTTTTGCCATTTTGTTTACTTCTATTTCAAATTCTTTAGGATCAATAATTTGTTCGTCTTTATCAAAAAAATCAATACTAAAACTTTTTCCACCTAAAGGTGTTTTAGGTTTCTCAACTGTATTAGGATCATAACTAAATTTATTTGATGGTATATTTTTTAAATCTAGATTTCTTTCACCATTTATCTGAGTTTTATCAATTTGTTCAGATAAATCTGACATAAACTTATTAATATCTTGATTATTATCAAATGTATCTTCTTGTTTAGCACTAGATGACAAAAAGTTTTGTATTTGATCAACAGATAATAATGCTTTTTCGACTGCCCTTCTAACCATACTAAACATTTTATTAGGATTATCAAATTTAACTTCTTTCTTTGAAGGATGAACATTTACATCAACGCAATCTGCAGGTAGCAATATTGATAATACATAAACAGGAAATCTTCCTTTCATTAAAAATGATTCATATACACCTTGAACAGCATTTGAAATCAAGAAATTTTCAACACATCGCCCGTTTACAAATAGTGTTTGATAAGTTCGGTTACTCTTTGATATTTTTGGTTTTGTTACAAACCCACCAATTTTAAATCCGTCTTCTTCATAATTAACTTCTATTAAATTTTCATAGACATCTCTTCCATAAATTGTATATATTATGTCTTGCATACTACATGATGTTGTGTTGTATATTTGTTTACCATCAACATAATACTGAAAAGCAATATTTGAATTTGAAAGCATAAATCTTTCAATTAAATGAGTAACCTCAGACTCTTCAGTCTTTGGTTTACGTAAAAACTTTGCCCTAACTGGAGTGTTAAAAAATATATTTGAACATGAAATAGTTGTTCCATCTGACTTTGCAACTTCCACAACATCTTCAAAAACACCACCATTAACTTTTATTGAATAACCAAGAGCACTGTCATGTGTTTTAGATGAGAGTTTAACTTGACAAACGGAAGAAATGCTTGCAAGTGCCTCTCCCCTAAAACCAAGACTAGATATATTGTCTAAATCTTCTACATCTTTTATTTTACTTGTTGCATGGGGAAGAAATGCCACTGTGAGGTCATCTTTTTCAATTCCACAACCATCATCAATAACTGTTATATTTTTAATTCCACCTTCTTCTATCTCTACTCTTATATTTTTTGCTCCAGCATCAATACTATTTTCAACTAATTCCTTTACTATTGATGCTGGTCTTTCTACAACTTCTCCTGCTGAAATACGATTATAAACTCTCGCATCTAGCACATTAATTTTCATCTTATTCCTCCCGTGCTTTTTTAACAAAATCATTAAGCAAGTCAAAAGCATGCATTGGCGACACTCTCGTTATATCTATATCTTTTAAACTTGCAAGTATTGACATTGCTAGTTTTGAATTTTCTTCTGCCTTATTTTTATTTTCTTTAAATATATTCAAATCTAGTTTCTGATTGACCTTTTCTAGATTTTTTGAAATTTCTTTTGCTCGATCTAAAACATCTTTTGGAACACCTGCCAGTCTTGCAACCTCAATACCAAAACTTTTATTTGCACCACCCCTGACTATTTTACGCAAAAACACTACATTATCATCAATTTCTTTTACAGCAATTTTATAATTTTTAACTCCTTCAAGAACACCTTCAAGTTCGGTAAGTTCATGATAATGAGTTGCAAACAAAGTCTTTGCTTTAAAGTTTTTAGATAAATACTCAACCACTGCCCACGCAATACTAAGCCCATCAAAAGTTGAAGTCCCTCGTCCAATTTCATCAAGAACTATTAAACTTTTATCTGTTGCATTAGCAAGTATTTGTGCAACTTCACTCATTTCAACCATAAATGTGCTTTGTCCAAATGCCAAATCATCACTTGCTCCTACTCTTGTAAAAATTCGGTCAATTATAGGAATTTCTGCTTCTTTTGCTGGAACAAAACTTCCCATATGTGCCAAAAGTGAAATAATTGCAACTTGTCGCATATACGTGCTTTTGCCAGCCATATTAGGTCCAGTTATAATCATAATCTTATTTTCACTTTCATCAAGAAGTGTGTCATTTGCAACAAATTCACCTTTTGACATGAATTGTTCAACCACTGGATGTCTTCCATCAATAATTTTTAATTGTTTTACATTGTTACCTATTACTGGCTTTACATAATTATTTTTTACAGCGACAACTGCTAACGACAATAATGAATCAAGTTTGGCAACTGCAGTTGCTATTGTTTGAAAAGATTGAATATATTTGGTTAAAATTCCTTTTATCTGAACAAATATTTCACTTTCAAGTTGAAGTGCTTTTTCTTCAGAACCAAGGATTTTATCTTCAATGACTTTCAAATCTTCAGTAATATATCTTTCATTATTTGCAACTGTTTGTTTTCTCTGATATCTTAATGGAACCTTATCAATTTGACTTCTATTCACTTCTATAAAATAACCAAAAACTTTATTAAAACTTATTTTCAAATTTTTAATTCCTGTTTCTTCTGCTTCTTTTGTTTGCAGTTTATCTATCCACTCTTTTCCTAATTTTTTTGCATCTTTATATTCATCAAGTTCTTTATTAAAACCATGCTTAATATATCCACCATCTTTCATTAATGCTGGTGCTTCTTCATCTATTGCTCGTTCTATAAGATTTGTAACATCAGAAACATCTAATAAATCTTCACGACATTCATTAAGAAGTTTGCTGTTTACTCCACTCAATTCATTTCTTATTTCTGGCAAATTATTTAAAGAATTTTTAAGTGATATTAAATCTTTAGGAGTTACATTTCCGTAAGCAATTTTACCTGTAAGTCTTTCAATATCATAAACATTTCCTAAAATTTCGCTTAATCTATCTCTTAAAATTATCTTCTTTACAAACTCTTCAACAGCATCAAGTCTCGCATTGATTTCTTTTGCGTTTTGAAGTGGTTCATCAATCATTTTCCTTAAATATCTTGCCCCCATACTTGTTTTGGTTTTATCAAGCACCCAAAGAATAGAACCATATTTCTTTCGTTCTCTGTTTGTATCAACAAGTTCAAGATTTCTTCTTGTGTTCAAATCAATTGTCATAAAATTACTATTTCTAACAAGTTTAATCTTATTGATATTTGACAAGGCTCTTTTTTGCGTTTCAGTTAAGTATTCAAACAATGCCCCTGCACTGCAAATAATTGTAGTTTTGCCTTTTATATCAAATACAGACTGATAATTTTCTCCAAATTGTTTCACTAAATTATCATCTGCTCTTGATTTAGTAAAAGCCCATTCATAATAAGTCTTTAATTTATTAACATTTCCAAGTTTCATAATAGGAAGATTATTATAAAATCTTTCAGCCTCTTCATTTCCAATAATTTCTGATGGCAAAATTCTTGCAATTATATCACACATCTCTTGCTCTGGTCTATCACCAAGTTCAGCAACCTCAAACTCCCCAGTAGATATATCAACATAACTTACACCAATTTTATCTTCTGATTTATAAACAGAAAGTAAATAATTATTTTTTTGTCCCTCAAGCATTTCATCATCAATAACAGTTCCAGGTGTTACAACTCTAACAACATCACGATCGAGAAGTTTTATTCCCTTCCCCGGTTGATTTAATTGTTCACAGATTGCAACTTTATGTCCGTTTGCAATTAGTTTTGCAACATAAGTTTGGGCTGCGTGATGAGGTATTCCACACATAGGTGCTTTTTTCTCAAGACCACACGCCTTTCCTGTCAATATCAAATCAAGTTCTTTTGAAACCATTATTGCATCATCAAAAAACATTTCATAAAAATCACCCATTCTA
Organism: uncultured Eubacteriales bacterium; assembly: GCA_900557645.1. Lineage (GTDB taxonomy): Bacteria > Bacillota > Clostridia > Christensenellales > UBA1242 > Caccovivens. Next base: position 13,276 of record USSZ01000012.1, on the reverse strand, counting down.
TACATTAGGATACAATCTTTATATTTTTCTTTCATTTGCAAATATGCTTTCATCGCAGGAGAAAGTTCATTTTTCATCTTTTATTATCCTCCTCTTGTATTTCTTTTTCAAGTTTAAGAAGTTTATTTACTCTTTCATGTTTTTCTTCATCAGAAACCTGCCCATCCATTTTACTTGCAACAGTACCTTCTCTTGGAGAATACATAAAAGCAAAAATACTATCATAGCGAACTTGCTTGACAAGTGAATATGTATCATTAAATTCTTCTTCAGTTTCAGTCGGAAAGCCTACAATAAAGTCAGAAGTTATTCTGCAATTAGGAATTTTTTCTCTTATTTTATCAATTATTTCAAGGTATTTTTCTCTTGTGTAACTTCTATTCATAAGTTTTAAAATACGGTTATTTCCACTTTGTGCTGGCAAATGAATATATTTTTCTATTTTCGCCTCATTTGCAATTGCATCTATAACATCATCTGTCAAATCTTTGGGATGTGATGTCATAAATGAAAGAGTAAAGTCTCCTTCTAATGCACAAATATCTTTTAAAAGTTGAGCAAATGATACTTTTGGTTCTAAATCTTTTCCATAAGAATTTACATTTTGACCAAGTAATGTTATTTTTTTATATTTACCTTCATTGATAATTTCTTTTATTTCTTTTAAAATATTTTCTTCCTTTCGTGATTTTTCTCGTCCTTTAACATAAGGAACTATACAATATGTGCAAAAGTTATTGCAGCCCTGCATTATATTAACCCAAGCGTTTTCACCACTTGTTCGTTTATAGGGAAGAACTTCATCTATATCTCCTTCTTGAAGAATTTCAAGTTGTCGTCCTTTTTTAACAGCCTCGATATAGTAACCAAGTTTTGGCAAATTAAATGTGCCAATAACTATGTCTATGAATGGAAAAGTATTCATAAGACGTTGTGCTGTCTGTTCTTTTTGTGTCATACAACCACAAACAGCAATAATTAGATTTTTATTTTTCTTTTTAAGTCTTTTTAAGTTTCCAATATTTCCAAGAACTCTATCTTCAGCACCTTCACGTATAGCACACGTATTAAAAACAATTATATCTGCATCTTCTCTACTTGTTCCTTCTTCGTAACCTAGCCCTTCTAAAATTCCTGCTATTTTTTCAGATTCATGAACATTCATCTGGCATCCGTATGTAACAATAAAATATTTCATCTTAACCTCGTATTCGAAAAATTGTTTATGTGGCATAAAAATGTCGTCAAAATAAATTACAAAATAATTTGTAACATAATTAATTAACATTTTACTACAATTAATTTAATTATACTATAATTAGTTTAATTTTTCAAACAAATTTTTCTTCATACAAATAATTTATTAAACTTTAAACATAATAACAAATGATGAAAAAATTTATAAAATGGTTTTTAATTATACTTACAATAATAATCTTATCAGCACTTATTGGGCTGGGTTTTTATGTTTCTTCTGTATATATCAATGCAAAATCTATTGAAATAAACAAAGAAGTTTTAACAAGTCCATCTCTTTCAATTGAAATTTATGACAATGAAAATAAACCGATTAAAGAAGATAATGAAATAAATAAAGCATATGCTAAAATAAATACTCTATCTGACGAAACCAAAAATGCTTTTATTTCTATTGAAGATAAAAATTTTTATAATCATCATGGAATAAATTACAAGAGAATTGCAAAAGCAATGCTTAATAATATAAAAAGCAGAAAATTAAAAGAAGGTGCTTCAACAATAACCCAACAACTTGTTAAGAATACACAATTAACTAGCGAAAAAACTTTTGAAAGAAAAATAAAAGAAGTCGCCCTTGCTCAAAAAATTGAAAATATGTTTTCTAAAGACGAAATTTTAGAATTATACTTAAATGTAATCTATTTTGGCAACAACTGCTATGGTATTGAAAGTGCTTCTAATTATTATTTCAACAAATCTGCTAAAGACTTAAATGTTGAAGAAGCGGCTATGCTTGCAGGAATGATTAAATCTCCAGCAAAATATTCCCCTATTAAAAATTATGCAAACTGTTTAAAAAGAAGAAATTTAGTCTTAAATGAAATGAATAAAGATGGTAATCTATCAATAGAAAAATATAATAAAGCAAAGAATTCTGAAATCCTTTTAAATCTAAATACTGAAAAGAAAAATAAATTAAATTCTTACAGTCAAATGGCAATAGATGAAGCAGAACAAATTTTAGGTATTCCTTCAAGACAAATTGCATTAAATGGTTATAAAATTTATACATATCAAGATAAATCCAAGCAAGATGCTCTTGAAAAATCATTTGATAATTCAAATATTGATTGTGATAATGCAGGCATTGTTATAGATAATAAAAAACATTCAATTGTTGCTTATATTGGAGACAGTATTTATAAAATTTTAGATTCAAAACGACAACCCGGTTCTTGCATCAAACCTATATTGGTTTATGGACCAGCATTGAATGAAGACATTATTTATCCTTGCACACAACTTTTAGATGAAAAAACAACAATATCAGATTATACACCAAAAAATGTAAATAATGTTTATCGAGGATATGTAAGTGCAAGAGAAGCATTGTCAAAATCAATCAACATTCCTGCAGTCAAAGTTTTATCTTATGTTGGTATTGATAAAGCAAAGAATTATGCTGAAGATATGGGAATAGAATTTGATGAACTTGATGACAGTTATTCTCTCGCCTTAGGTGGTATGACTTATGGAACTAATATCTTACAACTCGCAGGCGCTTACTCTACATTTGCAAATAATGGAAACTATTCTAAACCTAAGTCAATATCGTTTATAACAGACAAAAATAATCGACTTGTTTATATAAACAAACCTCATGAGGTAAATGTCATGCGAGAAGATTGTGTATATCTTTTGACTGATATGTTGAAAACTTGTGCCACAACAGGAACAGCAAAAAAACTTGCACAATTAAATATTGATATCGCTTCTAAAACAGGAACTGTGGGCAAACCAAATTCAAAAAGTAATTTAGATGCTTGGAATATTTCTTATACAAAAGATTACACTTGCGGTGTCTGGCTTGGAAATCTTGACAACTCACCTATTAATTATGCAGGTGGCAATCAACCAACGGAAATAGTCAAAAACTATTTTACAATAGTTGGAGATAACTCACACTTCAATATTCCTTCTAGCATTGTAAATCGAAAAATAGATAGAACTGAACTCGATGAAAATCATAGAATCGTGCTTGCAAATGGTTTTATACCAGAAAGATATATTCAAGAAGAAACTTTCTCTATATTCAATTTGCCAAAAGATATTTCAAATAAATTTTCTACTATTGAAAAACCTATTCTTACAAGCAAAGTTGAAGGCAACAAAGCAATCATAGAATTTGAAGCAAAGGATTATATTACATATACTGCTTTAAGTAACGATAAAGTTATTGAAAAAATTAGTGGCAAAAATGGTATACAAAAAATATTTATTCCTTTGAATTCTAATAAGCAAAAAGTTACATTTGAATGTTTTTATACTCTTTCACCCGAAATTAGCAATTCTCAAGAAATCAGTTTTATAAAAACAAATAAGAAAAACAATGACAAATGGTTTATATAAATCATTAAAAAACAAGAAATCTTAAAATGATTTCTTGTTTTTTAAACAATATAATTTTATTTTTATTCTTCACCTTCACTATCACTACTTTCTAAAGTTTTTCCACCTATACCATAAGCATCTTTAACTTTGTCAAAAATTTCATTGTAAATTTCACTATTTTGTTCCAAGAAAGTCTTAACATTTTCTTTGCCTTGTCCAATTTTCTCATCATTATAAGAGAACCAAGAACCAGATTTTTGTATTATATCTGCGTTAAGTGCAAGGTCAATTACACAGCCAACTTGACTTATTCCTTGTCCATAAACAATATCAAATTCTGCAGTTTTGAATGGTGGTGCAAGTTTATTTTTAACCACTTTTACAACAGTTCTATTACCTATAATGTTTGTTCCGTCTTTTATTGTATCTTTCTTTCTGACATCAAGTCTAATTGATGCATAAAATTTTAATGCCTTACCACCTGTTGTTGTTTCAGGCGAACCAAACATAACTCCCACTTTTTCTCTTAATTGGTTAATAAAAATAACTGTCGTATTGCTTTTATTAATAATACCAGTAAGTTTTCTTAATGCTTGACTCATCATTCTTGCTTGAAGTCCCACATGATTATCACCCATTTCACCATCTATTTCTGCCTTTGGTGTCAATGCTGCAACTGAGTCAACAACCACTATATCAACCGACCCAGATTTAACAAGCATTTCACAAATATTTAAGGCTTGCTCACCATTATCTGGCTGAGAAATTAGTAAATCATTTAATACAACCCCTAACTTTTCTGCATAAGAAGGATCTAAAGCATGTTCAGCATCAATAAACGCTGCAGTTCCACCTTTCTTTTGTGCTTCTGCAATAATATGCAATGATACAGTTGTTTTTCCAGATGACTCAGGTCCATAAATTTCAATAACTCGTCCTCTAGGAATTCCACCAATTCCAAGAGCAATATCAAGAGTTAAACAACCTGTTGGGATTACATCAATAGGTTCAACTGCTCTATCACCAAGTTTCATTATAGCACCTTTGCCATATTGTTTTTCAATTTGAAGCAATGCTTGATCTAAAGCATCTTTCTTTGCGTCCTTTTTTATATCTTTTTTATCCATAAAATCCCCTTTAAAACTTAATTACTATGCTATTATTTTAACAAAATTCACTTAAAAAGCAAAATTATTTTGACGTAATTTTTTCATAAGATGAAATAATGCAGAATTCTTTGCCATTTCTATACATTTATTTTTATCTGCTTTAAAATTACTATTAAAAATATGAACTTCATTTTTATCTGCTATAGAAAACTTAAAATTTAATCCATTTTCAACAAATTTCCCATTTGTTATTAAAACCACATCACTGCCAGTATCTTTTAAATATTTTAATGTAATTTCTACTAATTCATCATCACTATCACATTGAAAAGATTTGATTTTGACATCTTTTATATAATTTATCAAATCCTCATCTTCATCAAGAAGGCTTGAAACTATTTTACCTTTTGTTATATTTTCATAAATAGAAATACTTTTATTTTTTTGAGATAATAAACTATAAATAATTTTACATAAAGAAAAACTATTTTCACTAAATATATTATTATTAAAAGCAGAAACAATTTTCATTTTATTTTCATCAATAAGAGACAACTCTTCATTTTTATAAGAAATAAATATATCACAAATTAGGTTATCATACAAAATTTTGTATTCAAAGTCAGGTATATCATTCTTTAATAATTCAAGTTTTTCGATTATAGTATTTTTGCTTAAACCAAAAACCTTATATTGACAATAGGTTAAATCTGGTTGATTTTCAAAAACTTTATTTAATATATATAAATCTGCCTCTATAGGAACAAATACAATCATGTGTTCTTCTTTTTTAAAAACAACAACCTGCTCATCAATAATCTTTTTTTGTCCACTTAAATTTTCAATGTTTTTTATTATTAAATTATCTAAATTATTATTATCGCAAAAAATAATAAGGTCTTTATTATTTTCTAAAAACGATTTTTCTAGGTCAAAATTTTCAATAATAAACTGGCTTATATTTATTAATTTATAAGCACAAATATTATTAAATTTTTCAAAATCAAATTGTGCTTGACCTTTTACTATGCTGTCAGAAAATATAAAAACCTTATATTCCATTTTAATCCTCTAGTATTTTTATTTATTATATTTTTTGTCAAATTCTTCTTTTGTTATAAGAAGTTTTCGATTTCTACCTTCTGGTTTTGAAATTAAACCTAAGTTTTCAAGTTCGGATACAATTTTTGAAGATTTATACGTGCTGAGTTTCATTTCTTGTTGCAATAAGGTCGCAGTTACCTTCTCAAACTTAAAAAATGTTTGCATAGCACCAATCTGCTCTTCTGATAATTTTTGCTCATTAACTGATTCTTCTAATTCACTAAAAGCATTTTCAGTATACTGTAATTGTTCTTCAGACTTTTCTTCATCTGTTAAAGAATCATTTTCTATTTCATCTTCAATATCATCTAATTCATCATGATTAACAAAATTATCATTCTTATCAGTTTTAAAAACTTTTCTATTTCTGATGAGATAACTTGCCCCTGAATAAATTGTCAAAATTGTTGCAGCAATCAAAATAATCATAAGAATAAAACTTATTATTCCCGTTGCTTTTTCTGCCGCTTCTTTCTCTATTAAAGGATATATATCTGTTATAAAAAATGCATAAAACATATAAAGTGAAACAGAAACATATTGAATTGTTGCTTTTACTTTACCACCCATATCAGCAGCAAGAACTATTCCCCTTGAGGCTGCAATTTGACGTAAAGCACTTACTATAAATTCTCTTGCCAAAATAATTATCACACAAATTACACCTAAATATGTAGGAAAAACAATAGGAGCACTTCCTTTAATTGGTGCTGCAATAATTAAAATAAGTCCTGTCATTATTAAAACCTTATCGGCTATCGTATCAAAAAATTTACCTAAGTCTGTTACTTGATTATGCTTTCTTGCTAAATAACCATCTAAAAAATCTGTTAGGCAAGCAATTATAAAGACTATTGTTGCAACAAGTCTGCCATAAGGAATAAAATCAGCCAAATAGAAGAATATTATTATTGGCAATAACAATAATCTTGATAATGTTATTTTATTTGGTGTATTCATAATACTTCTCCTTTAAAATCGCTACCATCAAAATCATATATTTTAACTTTTATGATTTGGGCACAATTTATATTACCATTATCCACAAAACGAACTCCAAAGTCAACTAAAGGTGAAAGTTTTTGACTATGTCCAACGTATTCTCCAGTGCTTTCGTCAAAATAATCTACTAAAACCTCTATTTCTTGTCCCATCATTTCTTTTGCTTTTTCAAGTGCAATTTGATTTTGCACTTTCTTAATTTTATTCCATCTATGCTTTTTAGTCCAATTAGACAGGTGTTTTTTCATATAAAAACTTGCAGTATTTGGTTCTTTTGAATAAGGGAAAAAACCTGCATAATCAAATTTTGTATCCTTAATAAATTCAATTAATTTTTTAAACTTAACCCTTGTTTCTCCTGGATAACCAACAATAAATGTCGAACGCAAAGCAAGTGATGGATAATTATTTTTTAAGTTTTCAAGAAGATTTCTAGTTCCATTCTCATCAACTTTTCTTCTCATACTCTTAAGTATATCGTTATCTATATGTTGAAGTGGTAAATCTATATAATTACACATTTTAGGATTTTTGACTATGTATGAAAGCAATTTATCATCAACCTTTTCAGGATATAAATAATGTAGTCTTATCCACTCTAGGTTTTTTATTTTAGATAATTTTTCGCATAACTCTATTAATTTATTTTCACCATACAAATCTTCACCATAACGAGTTGTATCCTGTGCGACTAAAATAAGTTCTTTAACTCCTCTTCCTACCAAATTTTTTGCTTCCTCTAACAGTTCTTCCATAGGATAACTTATATATCTTCCCCTAATTCTTGGAATCGTGCAATAAGAACAAACATTATTGCAACCATCTGCAATTTTTAAATATGCATAACTTGGGCTATTAGTTAAAATTCTCTCATATTTTTTTATTGGTTTATCATGTTCAACATTATATAAATCTTCTATTATTTCACAAATTTTATCATTGTCCCTTAATCTTAAGAATGCATCTATGGTTGGAAAATTTTCTTTCATTGAATTATAATTTCTCTCAGGAAAGCAACCTGTTACAATGACTTTTTCAAGTATACCATTTTGTTTAAGATTTTCCATTTCAATAATATTCATTATTGCTTCTTCTTGTGCTGGTTGTATAAATGCACATGTGTTTACTATCACAATATCTGATGAATAGATATCATCAGATATTGTAAAACCAAACGCATGCAATCTGCCAAGCATTTTTTCTAAATCAACTTTATTCTTATCACAACCTAAACTGATTGCTGAAATTGTCTTCTGAATTAATTCTTCTTTAGTCATAAATGTCTCCAAAAATAGCATAAAACTCATCTATTGTAATATAAACAGAACGTTGTTTAGAGCCTTCTGCACTAGAAATATAACCTCTTTCTTCCATTTGGTCAATAATTCTTGCAGCACGAGGATAGCCTATTGACAATTTACGCTGAACCATAGTTGTTGACGCAACGCCATTATCAATACAAATTTTTAAAGCATTTGGAAGAAGTGGATCAACACCATCTTTATTATCGCCACCACCATTTGTATTCTTATTTGGATTATTGATAGCATTAAATGCTTCTTCATCAAATATTTCTTCATTGTTTGCTGTTATATAATTGACTATATCTTTGGTTTCTGGCGTATCAATAAAACAACCTTGTAAACGAACAGGAGCAGAATCTGTAGGTTTATAGAGCATATCTCCATATCCAAGAAGTTTTTCAGCACCAGTAGCCCCCATGATAACCTCACTATCAATTCGTCCTGCAACTTTAAATGCAATTCTTGCTGGAAGGTTTGCTTTTAATGTTCCTGTAACAACATCTGTAGATGGACGTTGTGTTGCTAAAATCAAGTGAATACCTGCTGCTCTGGCTTTACCAGCAAGTCTTCTTATTTTATCTTCAATCTCATTTTTTGCAACAGCCATAAAATCTGCAAATTCGTCAAATATGATGACTATATAAGGCATCTTACGAACTCTATTTTGAAGCACTTTATCAGTCTTATTATATTCATCAATATTTCTTACTCTTTCTTCAGAAATAAGTTTAAATCGTCTTTCCATTTCATCAACTGCCCATTGAAGTGCATTGACTGCTTTTGTTGGATCTGTAATTACTTTTGGTATAACCATATGAGGCAATCCCTCATACATTGAAAGTTCAACCTGTTTAGGGTCAATCATAATAAATTTAACTTCATCAGGTGATGACTTATAAAGAATAGAAACTATGATAGAGTTTAAGCATACACTTTTACCAGAACCAGTAGTTCCTGCAACAAGTAGGTGTGGCATTTTCTGCAAATTGCAAACCTTTACATTTCCAGTAATATCCTTTCCAAGAGCAAATGTTAATGGAGATGGACTTAATGAAAATTCTTTTGATTGTAAAACATCTTTTATGCTTACTTTTGCAACTTTATTATTAGGCACTTCTATACCCACAATACTTCTGCCTGGAATTGGTGCTTCAATTCTTATTTCCCCTTTTGCAGAAAGTGCATAAGCAATGTCGGCATCAAGAGATAAAACTCTTTTTACTGAAATTCCTTCAGGCATTTCAATTTCATATCTTGTAACAGTTGGACCTATAACAACATTTTGCACTTTTGCTGGAACACCAAAATTTTCAAGTGCATTTTCAAGTGCAACACGTTTTGCAGGAATTTCTTCATTAAACATTGATAAATCATCTGATTTTGTTGTAATTAAATCAAGTGATGGACGAGAATATTTATAAGGCTTAATTTTCTCTTCTTTTTTACCATCATCATCAAGTTGAACAAACCTTTTTCTTTTTTCCATCTCATCGACTGGTTTATTTCTTGCAAATTCACTTTCTCTCGCTCCAAATCTATCATTTGAATTTGTTGATTGATTATTTTGGCTAAATCTATTTTGACTTGAATTTGTTTCATTATTTGAAAAATCTTGTCGTTCTCTTAAGAAAGTCTCTTTTTTCCCATCTTCACTATTATCCCTTGAGAAACTATCCCTAGAAAAATTATTTCCTATATTCCTATCTCTATCAAATGATTTTGGTTGTTCTTCTTGATTTTGTTCTTTATTTTCAATTTCATCAAAATCAATATAATCTTTAAATTGTTCATCTTCGCTTCGTTCAATTTTTTCTTGTTCGACAACAGAACGAATTATATCTTCAGCCTCATTTGTTATTTCCTCTGGTTTTACATCAGGCAAATTACCTCTTTTTAAAGACTGTGTTTGTGAAAAATCAAAATTTTCCTCATGAATAAATGAATTTGGTTTTATCTCATCATTATTCTTTATTTCATTTACATTTTTGTTAATTTCTCCAGTTGTCGCATTAGTTACCATTGATGAATTTGAATATGTTTGATTTATATTTAATTGTTGAACTGGATTTCTTCTTTGTTTTGGTCGTTGTTCAATAAATTTTTCTATGTCTACTTTGGGTGGAGACAAAAGATATTCACGTATACTCATGCCTTCAGGAACTTTCCCTTTGCTATCTTTTTCTTCTGGCAACTTAAGTTCTCTTTGTGATACCTGAGTATCTACACCATAGTTTGATTTATAACCACCTACTAACCCTAATTTTTCTCTTGCTGAAAGTTCATGTTTTTGCTCTTCTTCTTGATTACCATCAAGCATAACTTTAGTTTCTTTATCAAATTTATTAAAAACTTTTTCATTTCTAGCAATATTTACTCTTGGATTGAAAGGTTCTTTAATCTCTTTCTCTTTAATTTGTAATTTTATTGGTTTATGTTCTTTTGCAGTCTTTCTTAATGATAAAACTGCTTCGATAAAAAATGCAAGTGATGTAATAAATGCCACACCAAGCACAACATAAGTTGCTGGCAGTCCCATAAGCATAACAAGACTAGATGGAATAAATCCTATCAATAGTCCGCCAGCAGTAAGTTGTTTATTATAATTTAATAATATATAATCACCATATCCCATATCATTAGGAGCACCAATAATGATTAATTGAATTATTGATAAAAACAAATATAAACTAAGTACTAAAAATATAGCATACTTTTTAGGCATTACATATTTTTTATTATTTAACAACGCAAGTGATACAATAAAACCTAAAACACATAATGGATATACAAAAATTCCCAATATTCCCAAAAAGAAATATTGAAGAAAAGGGATTAATTTTGTTACCGAAAACAAAAAAACAAATGTTGATAAAGCAAGCAATATCCAACCAGCAATCAATTTCACATTTCTATTTGTCTTATTTTTATTTTTATTTGAAACTTGAAATGTAGCCATTTTTATCCTTTTAAAAAATATTAATTTCTTTAACATAATTACTATAGCACAAATAAAAAATATTCTCAAGTCGTCAAATTGATTTTTGAGAATATTTTTTTGTTGCTTTATTGAACATTTTGTATTATGAAATGGTGTTTCCTATATTTTCAGATACTGTAGTTAAATTAAAGTTATTGCTTTGAAAATAATCTATGATGTTTGGTAATGCCTTAACAGTAGCCTCTGTAGGATGCATCAATATCAAGTCTCCTCCACTGGCATTCTTTATTGCACGATTATATATAAGATTTTCATCATGGTCTCTCCAATCTATTGTATCTCTAGTCCACATAATCGTTTTATAACCAAGTTGAGATGCACAAGATACAGTAAGTTTATCGTATGCCCCACTTGGTGGTGCAAACAAATTCATATCAACATCTAATAATTCTTTTATGATAGTATGTGTCGTTTTTATTTCGTTTAAATTCCCTTCTTCATCAAGTTTATCATGATCTTTATGATGATAACCATGATTTGCAAGTTCATGACCAGCACTATATATTTTTGTTAAATAATCTTCATTTAATACTGCCCATGTTCCACCAACAAAAAATGTTGTCTTAACACCTTTTTCGTCTAAAATTTCAAGCATATCATCAAGATATTCTGTCCCCCAATATACATTAATCATAAGGGTAACATTGTTGCTGTTCTTATCTCCATTATAATAAACACCACTAACTGCAGAAGTAGGCATGGCATTAAAACCTGCAATGATTGCAAAACCTGCCACAACTCCAACAATTAATATAACAGTCAAATTAACAGCCCACTTTCTTATTTTTATAACACTAAAATGAATCTTTTTCATATTTCATATATATTCAATTTATATGCAAATATAACCTTATTTTTCATATTGACAATAAAATTATGACCTAGTATAATAGATATAGAGAGGTTAATTCATGTTAAATCTAGATAATTTTTATAAAAAAGATGACAATTATATTGAAGTTATAGATTATACAAAAAAAGGAATTTCTAAAAAAGCAATTTATCATGATGGAGATTCTAAAGAAAAAATTTATGTTCTTTTTAAAAATTTTCAACCTTATGAAAATGCTTACTTTTACAATGGTCTTGCTGTGATTCGTTTAGGTAAAATTCAAAATTTAAAAAATTGGGGTGCTTTTAAAAATGTTATTCCAACAAATTCTTTTTGCGTGGTTGATAAAAAACTTGATGTTATAGCAACCGAAGAAGAACTTGATAGTGAAGGTTTTGCAATAAAACCCTCTTCAGTTCTTAAACTAGTAAAAAAATATGGTATTGGGGCATTACAAATTTTAAAACCAGAAATGTTGCTAATAAAAGATTTTGAAATCATATTAAATGAATATTTTGATATTTATTGTCAAAATAAAATAAATAAATCTAAAAGTGAAATTGAAAAAGAGAAGAAATCATTTAACGAATTATTAAAAGAAATTAAAGAACAATTAACAGAATCAGAAAATAATATTTAATATAAAATTTTAATAAACACAAAAGTAAAAAATAAATAAAAAATAATCTGCGATAAGGAGTGTGCCTGCACACATAGGGAACGAAAATTATTCATTGTTTAGACAAATGTTAAACGATATAAAGTGTCTCTAGACACATAGGGAACAAATAAGATTTGTATTTAGAATATATTCAACGATAAAAAGTGTCCCTGGACACACGATATAAAGTGTCTCTAGACACAAAAAAAAGACTAGGATTTATCCTAGTCTTTCTTTATTAATTAAATAACATATATGTCTTAAAGTTATTGTGCGGTGTAGATATATCATCTACTTGTACTTTTTCTTTCATTAAGTTTTACCTTAACTACCAGAGATATCTCTCTGTCGACGTCATTTCTCTTTAAAAGGAGGTGATCCAGCGGCACCTTCTGATACCGCTACCTTGTTATGACTTAACCCCAATCACTGATTTTACCTTAGGCAGCTGCCTCCTATTGCTAGGTTAGCTCACCGACTTTGGGTCCCCCCAACTCCCATGGCGTGACGGGCGGTGTGTACAAGACCCGGGAACGCATTCACCCCGACATGCTGATTCGGGATTACTAGCAACTCCGACTTCGTGTGGGCGGGTTGCAGCCCACAGTCCGAACTGAGACTATCTTTTTGAGATTCGCTCGCCCTTACGGGTTTGCAGCTCTTTGTAATAGCCAT
>USSZ01000011.1 GCA_900557645.1 uncultured Eubacteriales bacterium | reverse complement strand
CACCGGCAAGCCGCCTGCAACGATTGAGCTCGAGTAATCTGCAAACCCTGAAAAGTATTGATGCAATGCAATATTTTGAGAGCCAAAAGGCTCTGTGATACTGCTTTGATACTATCAGACGATTATTCATAAAGAGAGACATGAGAATGCCCTCTGAGAAACGGTAAGTTTTTCAGAGGGCGTTCTATTTTTATTCTTCTGTTTTCTTTTTAAATAATTCAATAATTCTATTTTTAGATTTTTCTTCTTGAAATAGTCCTATAACTTCAAAGTCGCCACCTTTATAACATATTGCCGTGCATTTAAAATCATTTGTTACAGCAATAATCGCTCTTCGTGCAAATTGTTTTGCAAATTCTAATTCTTCGCTAGTTGGTTTAGTTCCCCTTTGTAAATATCCTATTACACACCCTTTAATTTCTATTTTTGGGCATAATTTTGACAAATTTTTAATAAAAGTGGTCATTTTTATTATATTTTCACGAATTATTATAGAAGATGCCCTTCCCCTACCATTTTGTTTTTTTATAATTTCAGCAATTTTTTCATAATCAATATCTGACTTATCTTGAATTAAGTAATCACATTCAACCATTCTAAAAACATTTCTTGCTATTTTACTACATTTTCTTCCCATTGTTTCAAACACACAGCACCTATCAAAAGCATCCATTGTAGGCATAACGGAATTTATATAATTACTGCAAGCAGTTATTGCTGTGTGATATCCTTGACTATAATCACTTATTTCAACATCATTATCAATAGTAGAAGGGATAAAAATTGTTTTTATCCCATTTTCTGCAAGTTCTTTTGCCCCTTTATATGAGCCATTTCCACCTAAAATTATGATACAATCAAAACGTTTTGCATTTTCAAGTGCTTTTGCAAAGCCTTCTCGAGTTTTAAATTTTGGACAACGTGAACACTTAATAACACTTCCTGCTTCATTCATAAATTTATGTGGTTTAAATTCTTTTAAAGGCAATATATCATTGTTTATTAAACCTTTAAAACCAGCCCTACAAGCATAAATATTACCATAAAATCTTTTGTATAAGCAATACAAAACCATATTCATCCCAGGTGCATCGCCACCACTAGTTAACACAAGAATTTTCATAATCCCCTCAATTTTATCTATTTTATAACTACGTTTTCTTCTCCTAGCAATCCTATCAATTCATTAATCAAATAATTGTTTATATCAACTTTTGCATTAAATGAAAATACTTGTTTTGATGACAAACATTTAATTATTATTGAAGCCTGTCCAGGATAACTTGCTGTAATCTTTTTAACACTATTATATACATCAATATTTTTTGTGTCAAACCTTAAATATACTTTTTTTACTTCTACTTCTTTTTCTTCAGCCTTTTCCCAAGGAATTATATTTTCAGCAACAACCACGGGTGATTTTCCATCTCTGATAGAAATTCGTCCCCTTACAGTAACCATTTTATCTTCAACAGCAATATCCTTAAACTTTCCATAAAGTTTGCTAAATAACATTACATCAAATGTGCCATAAATATCTTCAATTGTTAATATAGCCATTGTTCCAGATTTCATTATCTTTTTCACATTTGTTATAATTCCACCACACGTTACTTGCATTCCATCTTGAACTTGCATTGAATTTTCTTGTCCGTCAATCTCTGCATCTTCTTGAGAATAAGTCATCATTCCACCTTCTTCATCATCAGCGAAACTTTCATCATCAGATGTTGAAATCATATCAGACGTGAAATTAAATGAATCATATTTATCTAAATAATCATCTAGTGGGTGTCCTGAAAGATATATCCCTACATACTCTTTTTCAAACTTTAATAAAGATTCTTTATTGTATTCTTTAATATTAGGATATTCAATAGTGTTCACAACTTGAGTTTCTTGTTCAAAAGTATCAAAGAAAGATATTTGGCCAGACTCTCTAGATTTTCTATCTGTGCTTATCATATCCATATAAGCAGGAAAAACATCCATAAGTTGTGATCTATATTTGCCAAAACAAGAAAAAGCACCACTTAAAATTAAACTTTCCAATGATTTTTTATTCAATGAATTTGATGTTACACGCCTTAATAAATCATCTATACTTTTAAATTCACCATTTTTATTTCTTTCTGCAACAATTATATCTATAAGACCTGTCCCTACATGCTTCAAAGCCCCCAAACCAAAACGAATTCCACCATTTTCAACTCTAAACTCTGTTACTGATTTATTTATATCTGGTGGCAATATGGCAAACCCTTCTTTTCTGGCATAATTTGTATATTTTTTTACTGCTCCAGCATCACTAATTCTATTGTTCAATACAGCAGTTAAATACTCAACTTCATAATGTGCTTTTAAATATCCAGTTTGGTATGCAACATAAGCGTATGCTGCCGCATGTGATTTATTAAAAGCATAACCAGCAAACTTTGCCATTTGTTCAAATACTTTTTCTGCAACTTTTTCATCATGTCCCAGAGCCAAAGCCCCAGGTATAGGTTTTAATTTACCTTCTGGATCTGTCCACCCATAAATGAATTTTTTCTTTTCTGGAGGCAATTTTTCAGGCTTTTTCTTACTCATAATTCGGCGAACATTATCAGCCCCACCTAGACTAAATCCTGCCATTACCTGAAATATTTTCATAACCTGTTCTTGGTAAACAATACAACCATATGTGTTACTTAATATAGGAACAAGACAAGGATCGTCATATTCAATTTGTTCTGGATTTTTCTTTCCTTTTATAAATTTAGGAATAAAATCCATAGGACCTGGACGATATAATGAAATACCTGCGATAATGTCTTCAAGTGATGTAGGTTGCAAATCTTTCATGAACTTTTTCATACCACCACTTTCAAGTTGAAAAACTGCCTCTGTATTACCAGAACTTATCAATTCAAAAACTGTAGGATCATTATAATCCATTTTTGAGAAATCAATTTCTACTCCATAATCTTCTTTTATATATTGAATGGCTTTATGAATATCTGTAAGAGTTCTTAATCCTAAAAAGTCCATCTTAAGAAGTCCCAAATGCTCAAGTTCAGTCATATCAAATTGCGTTATTTCATCTTCTCCACTCTTTGCCATAGGCACATGGTCAAAAACTGGATCAGGTGCAATTAAAACACCTGCAGCATGCATTGAAACATTTCTAGGAACTCCTTCAAGTTTGATCGCCATATCAACAATTTTTTGAACTTGATCATCTTCTTCATACATTCTGACAAGTTCTGGAATTATAAATTGTTTATCTTCTTCCTTCCCTGTTTTCCCAAAATAATATTTTAAAACAGGAGGTTTTCTAAGAGGTTTTCCTGGAATTTCTTTAGTGATTTTATCTACTTCAGAATAAGGAAATCTTAAAACTCTAGCAACATCTTTGATTGCATTTTTTGCCTGCATATTACCGAAGGTAACAATGTTTGAAACATGGTCAGAACCATATCTTCGTTTTGCATATTCAATAACTTCACCACGTCTATCCATACAAAAGTCAACATCAAAGTCGGGCATGGATACACGTTCTGGATTAATGAATCTATCAAAGAATAATTCATATTTCATTGGGTCAACTTGAGTAATACCAGTTGTGTAAGCAACCAAACTTCCAGCCCCTGAACCACGTCCTGGACCAACAGGAATATCATTTTGTCTTGCAAAATTTATATAATCCCAAACAATCAAGAAGTATTCAACATAACCAAGTTTATTAATAGTAGAAAGTTCCATTTCAAGCCTTTCTTCATATTCTTTTGGGACTTCTTTATATTTTGCAGCCAAACCTTCCCATGCCATTCTTGATAAGAATTCATAAGGTGTTTCCCCTGTATCAGGAATATATTTAGGGATAAAGTTGTCTGTCGCACCCAATTTATCTTCATCAGGTATATTTGTATTTCCTGCTTCTGCAGCCTCTCTCAAAGATTTTGTCCTGATGCTTATATTACATTTATTAGCGATTTCTATTGTCCTATCAAGTGCATCTTGATAGCCTGGCAAAGCCTCTTCCATTTCCTCATAAGTTTTTAAATAAAACTCTTTTGTCTGAAATTTCATTCGGTCAGGATCATCAAAGGTTTTGCCCATTTGAACGCACATCAAAACATCTTGAAGATCATGGTCTTCCTTATTCAAATAATGCACGTCATTAGTTGCGACCATAGGTATATTTAACCTTTCACTCATTTCTGTAAGTCCAAGCAACACTTCTTTTTCTTCTGGAATGTTATGATTTTGAATTTCTAAATAAAAATCATCACCAAACAAATTTTTATACCATAAAGCAAGTTTATCAGCCTCATCAAACTGCCTTTTTAAAATAAGTTGAGGAATATGTCCTGCAAGACAGGCAGAAAGACAAATAAGTCCCTCACTATGTTTTTCAAGAAGTTTATAATCTATTCTTGGCTTATAATACATACCATCTAAAAAAGCATAAGATGATAATTTTAATAAATTTTGATATCCAGTGTTATTTTTAGCAAGCAAAATTAAATGCCCTGTATCTTCTCTATTAGAACGAGATTTCATATCATGACAGATATAAAATTCTTCACCAATAATAGGTTTAATACCATTCATTACACAGGCTTCAAAAAATTTTATTGCACCATACATATTACCATGGTCAGTTATTGCAACGGCTTTCCAACCTCTTTCTTTAACAATATCAACAAGTTTATTGATACGTGCAAGCCCATCAAGTAAACTAAATTCAGTATGTAAATGTAAATGCACAAAATCTTTCATTATTGTCCCCTTTTATTTATCTTTAAGTATATCTGCTATTTTTAATATTCTTCTAAATCTATGATTTAATCCACTTTTTGTTAATTTTATAGTCGATAATTTTAACAATTCTTCCATACTTTCTTGAGGATTAGCAAGACGCAAAACAGCAACTTCTTGCAAATCTTCAGGAAGGCTATCAAGTCCGATTTTTTTATTAATATAATTTATAGCATGAATTTGCTTTAAACTGGCTTCAACTGTTTTACTAATGTTAGCATTAATGCAATTAACTTGACGATTAACAGTATTTCTAAGTCCACGTTTTGCCATTTCATCTGAAAGTTCAAGAACACTTTGATTTGCCCCCACTAAAGCAAGCAAATCTTTTATAGCCTCGCTATCTTTTAAATATAAAACAAATATTTTTTTTCTTGTTACCATTCTGCAAGTAATTTCAAAATATTCCAAAACTTTACTTAACCCTTCCAAAAATTCTTTTGAATGAGAAGAAAACTCAAGATGATAACCCGTTGTAGGAAGTTGAGAACCCAGTTCACTCAACTTTATACTTGACGTTGCACAACCAACATAAGCCCCTTTGACAAAAGCCTTTTTTGTTTCATCATCAGCAATAAGGTTCTCGTCAACTCCAGAAACTAAAGAAAATTGACCTGATTGTTCAATCAGCCCACAATCTTTCAATATTTGCATTGAAATATCTATTGGAAATTTAATTCTATAATAAACAGTTTTGTTTATTATATAGTCATCAGATATTTCAAGAGTTAAATTTTCTCCATATAACTTAACAATAATTGTATTTAAAAATTCAAAAATTTCTTTAAAATCAGTTACAATATCAACCCTTATTCCCTCGTTATTTTTATTTATACTTCCACAAGCATGCAATAATCCCGACAAAAAAGATTGAGCACAATCTGCGTCCTCAATTTCATTTTCAATAATTTCTAACTTACTATTTTTAGCAAAACTCACAATCAGCCTCGTTTAGATGAAAATTTTGGTAGTTTGTCAATATTAACAATTTGTGATAAAGGAAGCCCTAATCTGAAAATTATATTCATAGCATTATTACATTCACCCACCCTGTAAGGAGAATGGGCATCAGAGTTAACTATAAACTTAACACCTTCACTTGCCATAATTTCAAGTTCTTGGTCTGTAAAATTTATTCTTTTGCCATTAAGTTCTACAAAAGTTCCTTTCTCTTTAGCCATTTTAGCAACGGCCAGAGTATCTGTTGGGCAACCATAGTTTAAATGAGTAATAATGTCAATTGGATATTTATCAAGAGCCTTTAAAAAAGCAGTTGTATTTCTATTAATTCTTTCTTGACTTGGAGCATAAGGAGAACCAAAAAAGTTTGCCCACGTTAAATCTAAAGCATCTCTTGTTGTCGCCATTTTAACCATTTTATGATGTCCCATAAGTAAAATATCTAAAAATTCAAAATCTTGTTCTATAATATCAATTTGTCCATCACATGAGATTAAATTTGCTTCAACTCCCAAAAGAATATCAACACCAGTAACTTCTTTAGCATTTAAAATATCTTCTTTGACATCAGCAATATCTTTTCTACGCACACCATAATACTTGTGGTTAAACCCATGGTCAGTAATTGCAATTTGCTTAAGACCTTTGTTTAAAGCCACTGAAGCATTTTCAAGTATTGTTCCTTTTCCATGATTATGTCTAGAATATTTTGTATGCGTATGATAATCACCAAATAATATCATAAATAAGCCTCCAATCACCAAGTTTAATTACATAAAAAAATGAATTTATGTAAATTATCATTATTTTAATTATATAACATTTTGAGAAAAAGTCAAATAAAGATTGTCATTCATTAAAAAGAATAAAAAATTAAAAAGCCTTAAGTATTAAAACAAAAAAACTGACAAATATCAGTCAGTTTCAAATCAATTATCTTATCTATTAAAAAAATTTAGTTTACAGCACTGACAATCAAGCCTATTACAATCAAGCCTCCCCAAAAACAAGCAAGTGCAATACCAAAACCTCTAAAAGCAGTTTTACGTTCATAAGTACCATAAGGGTAAAGAAGTGCAATAAGTATAATTCCAAATAAAAACAAAAACGAACAAAATACCCCTTGCAAATATTTGCGTTTAGGTCTTGGTGTATTCTCATTAAGATTGATTTCTTTTATTTCATTATCTTTTTCATTCATAATTAACTCCTTATTAATCAAAAAATTAAAATCTAACTTTATTTAAGTTTATAAAAAAAAGACCATCTCAAAATGGATAACCTTTTTTTCTTCTAAATATCTTTATTCTCTTTCAATAGTTTCATATTCAACATTAGTTGTTATTTCTTTCTCAATATTCATTTGATTTTGTTTTGTTTTTGTCGTGGCAAATTGCTTACTTTTCATTTCTTCTAATTTTTGGTTTTTTAAAAATTCTGCTTCATAATTCCTTATAGTATCAAACAAGAAATCAACATTATTGTTATAATCAATTTTTTCTAATTTTTTCAAAATATTATTTTTCTTTAAATCTTCAACAGTTGTTACATCTTCAAATTTATCAAATTCTTTTTCAAATTTTGATTGAACAAAATTTACAAAATTCACATCTTTATCTTGATATAAATGTCTAGCAATTACATATAAAATTTTTTCTAACTTCTTAAAAAATTCAATCCTTCCATTACAATAATTTGAAAAATCCTCTATTTTATAACCTATTAATTGGTCAATATCTATTCCTTTTTCTTTCAATTCTTTATTGAAACTTTTAAAATACTTTTTATAAGAACCATGATTAAATTTACTCTCTAAAGATCCATACATTGATTTTACGAAGTCATAAGGATACATTCTAATATATTCAGTATAAGATTCATCATCATAGAATTTAGAAACTGCTTCTCTAATTTCTCTATATTGTGAAATAGTTGGATTATTATATTTTTTTGTTAATTCATAAGCATATTCTACACCATATTTAATTTCATGCAATCTTTCTTGAATTTCTTTTGCAACTTTTGCTTTTTCTCTCATTTTCTACCTCAAAATAATTATAACATAACAATCTTATATTTTCAATAAATAAATTTACAAATTATGATATCTTCTTTAAACAAATTGTGATAGTATGCAACGCATACAAATTCAACAGAATTTAATAAAATTTTATGACAATAAAATTTTATTATCACAATTTGCCCCTATTTTAAATCTTTACTATCAAGAATAATAGTTACAGGGCCATCATTTAAAACATTTATTTTCATATCTGCACCAAAAATTCCTGTTTGCACAGAAATATTTTCTTTTGCAAAAAGTTCTTTTGCTTTAATATATAATTCGTTTGCACGTTCTGGTTTTTCTGCATTTATAAAACTTGGTCTATTGCCATGTCTGCAATCAGCAAATAAAGTAAATTGACTTACCAGCAAAATTTGCCCATCAACGTCTTTTAAACTTAAATTCATTTTCCCATTTTCATCTTCAAAAATTCTCAACTTTGAAATTTTATTGACAAGTTTTATTACATCTATTTCTTGGTCGCCTTCACCGACACCCCAAAACACAACAATTCCTTTATCAATATTTGAAATCAACTTACCATCAACTGATAAATCAGCACGTAAAACTCTTTGAACAACTGCTCTCATTTATATTTCCCTTTTAATATCTAAATTTATTTAATTATTATATAATAATAAAAAAAAGTCAAATTTATTTATAACTAAATCATATTAGAAGAAATCAAATTTTCTTAAAAGCATGAAATTGACTCAAGCAGTAATGGTGTGTAAAGCACACAAATTCATTAGAATGTATAAAAACTTTATATTAATAAAATTTTAACATAAGATAGTTAATATAAAATTATCATTAAAAATTGATTTTAAATTATGGAAGAATCTAATATTTATAAAAAAAACATTAGGTTAAAACCCTAATGTTTTTTTTATCTTATTTAATTATTTTTCAACTCATCGTCAATTGCTTTATTTTTCATTTGGTTGTATTCTTCTTCTGACATTTTATTTTCATTTTTTAATGTTTCAAGTTTTTCAAGTTTATTACCAAGTTTATCGGTATCTGAAACTGATTCTACATTATTTGATTCTCCTGAATTAACAGAATCAACAATAGATTCTTTTTTATTACCTGATGTTAAATCTATAAGAATCAAAACATTTGCTGCGAGAACACATAAAAATACTATAACTGCAAAAGCAATTGATGCAGCAGTTCCACCACCAAAGAATGTATAGAATAAGAATATTATTGAAATAAAATTAAATACAACTGCTGTAATAATAGTTGCTTTCTTTTTATTAAATTTTTCTTCATCATTCCAAGTATTAATACAAACTGCATTTAAAACAAGTGTAACTACAAAAATTAACACTTCAAAAATCATGATAGCAATTGCTCCACCAATGCCTTCAGTTGAAACTTCTCCAAGTAAAGAAAAGACTTGAATCATTCCAATAATTAAAATAAGATTAAATATTGCAAGACCTACAGTTGCTGTAACAAATCCTGCTAAAAGTAATTTCTTTTTCATACCCTCTCCTTTTATTAACTGATATATTTATATCATAAACATTTCTACTTGTCAATAAAATAATTAAAATATAACCTTTGTTAATAACGTATTCAAAAAGAATATTATTTATTACAAAAAAAATCGTTACAAATTGTAACGATTTTTAATAAACTTTTATTAAATAAGTTCAACAATAGCCATTTCAGCAGCATCGCCTCTACGTTGTCCCATTTTGATAATTCTAGTATATCCACCACCTTGTCCAAGTTCTTTTATGCGTGCAGCATATTTTGGAGCATATACATTGAATATTTTTTCAAGAAGAGGATGATTAATATCCTTTGTTCTTGCATCAAATGCTTCAACTGATTCTTTTGGCTTTCTTTGTTCTTGTCTATCCATAAGATATGACATAATTGCTCTACGTGCTTGTAATTTCTTTGGACCATCATTAGAAACAGTTTTTTTAACTTTTACATCTTTTTCATCTTTGATTTCTTTTGTTACTTTTGCAATATCTTCATAAGAATTTATAGCAAGTGTTAAAAGTTTTTCAGCCTGACTTCGAACTGATTTTGCTCTAGCAACAGTTGTTTCAACTTTGCCATACCAAAGAAGATCTGAAACAAGTCCACGAAGCATTGAATTTTTCTCTTTACTTGGTCTTCCTAATTTTGCGTTAGCCATCATATTTCTCCTTTATAAAGTTTAATCTTCGTCCTTACGAAGAGAAAGTCCATAACTTTCAAGTTTTGCGATAACCTCATCTATTGATTTAATTCCAAGATTTTTAACTTTAAGCATATCGCCTCTTGTTTTCTTTGTGAGGTCTTCAACAGTATTGATTCCTGCTCTCTTTAAGCAGTTGTATGAACGAACAGAAAGATCCATCTCTTCAATAGGAAGTTCCATTAACTTAACTTGTTTATCTTCTTCTCTAGAAACTAAAATGTCAGTATTTGCCATTTGTGCACAAAGTTCAACGAAGAGATTAATATGTTCCATAATAATCTTTCCAGAAAGAGAAACAATTTCTCTTGCTGTTGTTGTTCCATTTGTTTCTACTTCTAATGTTAATTTATCAAAATTAACACTTTGTCCTACACGTGTGCTTTCTACATTGAAGTTCACTCTCTTTACAGGTGAGAATAATGAATCCATTGCTATATAATCAATATCATCAAATTTTTCTTTGTTGATATTATTTGGAACATAACCCCTGCCATTTCCAATCATCAAATCCATATCAAGCACAGCACCTTCGTCCATTGTGCAAATATGAAGATCAGGATTTAAGATTTCTACATCAGAATTTTCCTCAAAATCTCTTGCTGTAACTTCACCTGCTCCTGTTTTTCTCAAGTGCAAATATGTGATAAAATCACTGCTTGTATTATTGCATTTTACTGCAAGTGTTTTTAAATTTAAAATTATATCAACAACGTCTTCAGTAACACCTCTAATAGTAGAAAACTCATGAGGAACTCCTGCTATACGAACTGCGATTGGTGCAGAACCTGGCAATGAAGAAAGAAGAGTTCTTCTCATTGCATTACCAAGAGTAATGCCATAGCCTTTTTCAAGAGGTTCTACTACAAATCTAGCAAACGCACCATTATCGGTTTCTTCACAAGTAATTTTAGGTCTTTCCATTTCCATAATAATTCCTCCGTTATACTATCTTGAATATAATTCAACGATAAGTTGTTCTTTGATATCGGAATCAATATCTTCTCTCATAGGAAGTGCTAAAATTTTCCCAGAAAGAGTGTTTGTATCAAATTCAAGCCATTTTGGCATTACAATCTTGCTTCCTTTCAAATCTTTGAAGCATTCATTATTTTGTTTGTTTTCTTTAATTGCAATAACATCACCAACTTTAACACTATAAGATGGAATATTTACTCTTTTCCCATTAACGGTGATAAGTCCATGGTTTACAATTTGACGTGCTTGTTTACGGCTTCTACCAATTCCCATTCTGTAAACAACATTGTCAAGTCTGCATTCAATGCTGATAAGCATTTGTTCACCAGTAGCACCTTCAACTTTTTTTGCTTTTTCGTAATATTCTCTAAATTGTCTTTCAAGAATTCCATACATTCTTTTAACTTTTTGTTTTTCACGTAATTGAGTGCCGTATTCTGAGAAGGCTACTCTTCTCTTAGAATTGCCATGTTGTCCTGGAATAACAGGTCTTCTTTCCATAGCACATTTTTTAGTTGTACATCTTTCTCCTTTAAGAAAAAGTTTGCAACCTTCACGTCTGCATTGACGGCAGTCTGGTTCTATAGTTCTTGCCATTTAGCCTTTCTCCTTTTATACTCTTCTTACTTTAGGAGGTCTGCAACCGTTATGAGCGATTGGAGATACATCCTTTATCATAGTAACATTGATATCACAGTTTTGTATAGAACGAATAGCAAGTTCTCTACCAGAGCCAGGTCCTTTTACAAATACTTCAACTGTTTTAATACCATGTTCTTTTGCGACTTTTGCAGCGTCTTCAACACAAGATTGTGCAGCAAATGGAGTGCTTTTCTTTGAACCTTTAAGTCCAAGTTTTCCTGAAGAGCACCAAGAAATAACATTGCCATCACAATCAGTAAAACTTACAATAGTGTTGTTGAAAGATGTTTTAATGTGAACTTGACCAGCACTTATATTTTTGCTGATTCTTTTCTTTGTTGTTTTCTTATTTGTTGTTGTTTTTGTTGCCATTTATCTCTCCTTATTTACCTTTCTTAGAACTACCAGCGACAACTTTTCTTGGACCTTTTCTTGTTCTTGCATTATTTCTTGTATTTTGTCCTCTTACAGGAAGTCCTTTACGATGACGAACACCACGGTAGCAACCTATTTCAGTAAGTTTTTTAATATCCATATCGACTTTTTTACGAAGTTCACCTTCAACAATAAGGTTGTGTTCAATATAATTACGAAGTTTTGCAACTTGATCATCAGTAAGGTCTTTAACTCTTATATCAGCACTGATTCCAGTTGCTTCACAAATTTTATTAGATGTAACTCTACCTATACCATAGATATAAGTAAGTCCGAGTTCCAATCTTTTTTCTCTGGGTAAATCTACACCAGCAATTCTTGCCATTTAACTATCCTCCAATTTTAAATTTTAGCCTTGAACTTGTTTGTGTTTAGCACTTTTAGAGCAGATGACCATAACTTTACCATCTCTCTTAATAACTCTACACTTATCACAAATTGGCTTTACAGATGCTCTAACTTTCATAATGTCTCCTTTTTAGATGCTGCCCTTTTCTCTCCAAGTGATTCGTCCTTTGGTTAGATCATAAGGGCTCATTTCAACTTTGACTTTATCTCCTTCTAGAACTTTTATATAGTTTTTTCTAAGTTTCCCAGAAAGATAGGTAATGATTTCATGACCATTAGATAGACGAACTCTGAAAGTTGTGTTTGGCAATACCTCTACAACAGATCCTTCAAATTCAATTACATCTTCTTTAGACATGTTCACTCCTTTTTTTTGATAAAAATTTTCGTATTAAAGCGTTGACTCTTTCGTTTTTATCTAAAACTTGGTCTTCGCTTAAAGCTTCACTGCCATATAATTTGATATGTTTAAAGCTCTTTTTTTTAGGCTTGTTTGTCTTAAGCCTTTTACCATCTGATAAATAAGCGTATTTATCATCAAGTTTGACAATAACGAATAATTGTCCTTTTTCCTTTCCGGCAGTCGCCAGCACAACATTTCCTATTTTCATAGAATCCTCTTATAAGGTTAAAATTTCTATTCCGTTTTTAGTAACATGAACAGTATTTTCATAGTGTGCTGAAGGTTTGCCATCTCGAGTAACAACTCCCCAGCCATCTTCTATAAGCCAAACCTCTTTTCTACCCATATTAATCATAGGCTCTATTGCAAGGCAGGCATTATCTGTAACGATTGGTCCGTCTGTAACTTTTCCATAGTTTGGAACATTTGGTGGCTCATGCATTTTCTTTCCTATACCATGACCAACCAGTTCTCTAACAACTGAATAGCCATTACTTTCAGCATATACCTGAATCGCATGAGACAATTCGCCCAATCTATGACCGACTTGAAGATTTTTAATACCCTCAAAAAAGCATTGTTTTGTAACTTCAATAAGTCTTTTCTTTTCATCAGATATTCTTCCAACAGGGAATGTTCTTGCAGCGTCCCCATGATAACCTTTATATTTTACCACAAGGTCAATGCTTATTATATCCCCTTCTTTCAAAACACAATCGAAACTTGGTATTCCATGCACAACCATGTTATTTACTGAAGCACATATAGATGCAGGGAATCCCTCATAGCCTTTACATGCAGGGATAGCACCACTATCAATTATAAACTTTTCCACCAAAATGTCAAGTTCTTTTGTTGAAATGCCCGGTTTAATAAGCGTTTCACAATAATTCAAAGCATCTCGAGTAATCTCACATGCTTTTTTAACTAACACAATTTCAGCAGGAGTTAAATTATTCAATTTTTCGCCTCCAATCTTTCAAGAAAAGTTTTCACAAACTTAAAAGTTTCTTCAATTTTTTGTTCATTTGAAACTTTAAATAGTTTATCACTGTAGAAGTTTATGAGTGGTGCAGTATTTTTATCATAAACTTCCAGACGATGTCGAATTGTTTCAGGTTTATCGTCATCACGCTGAATAAGTTTTGTGTTGCATTTACTACACATTTCATTTTTGTAATCAAATGTGCTGTAAATCTCACCACACTTTGGGCAAGTTCTTCTTGCTGACAATCTTTCAATAATAATATCGTTTGAAAGTTCTACAAGAATAACTCCATCAATTGAAGATATCTTTTCCAAAGCCTCTGCCTGTGCAACTGTTCTAGGAAAACCATCAAGAATAAATCCTTTTTTACAATCAGGTTTAGTAATTCTATCTTTAACAATTTCAATAGTTATTTCATCTGGCACTAAAGCACCACTTTCCATAATTTGTTTTACCTTAATTGCAAGTGGAGAATTTTCTTTAACTATGGCTCTAAATAAATCCCCTGTTGAAATTTGAGGTAATCCAAACTCTGCTGTTATTTTCTTTGCTAAAGTTCCTTTACCACTCCCTGGTGCACCTAAAAGAATTATTCTCATAAAATCTCCCTTTATTTAAGCACAAATATCAAGCAAACATATTTTTTATTGAAACTATTTTCTTTGTAAATATATCTTTCAATTTTGTGTAACAAAAATTTAATAAACTCTGTAGTAATTTATTAAATATCTTATTACACTACTCTTTCAATAGGGAATTTCTTCCCTATTGCTAAAGCCTGTGTTTATATAAATATCTAATAGATAAATTTCTGAATTAATGATTTTAAAATTTCCTTATCAACTCAAAAATCCCTTGTGATTTCTCACAAACATTTGAGCAGAAAGTTGTTTTTCAAGTTCTAGAGCAACTGAAACAACAATCATAAGTCCTGTAGCACTAAATGCATTAATTAATATTGATGCTCCTGAAACATCTCCTATTGCTTTAAAAGCAAGAGATGGAATAAGAGCAATGACTGCCAAGAATATTGCACCAAACAATGTAACTCTATTTGAAATCTTGCCTAAATATTCTGCTGTAGGTTTTCCTGCTCGAATACCAGGAATAAATCCACCTTGTTGTTGAATTCTTTTACTTACATCATCAGGATTGAATGATATTTTTGAATAGAAGAATGCAAAAACAAGAATTAAAAGTGCTGTGAGCACAATGTAGAGCCAAGAGTTTGTTCCAAGCCAATCACTATACCAAGTTACATCTGGCCAGAAGACAGAGATTATAAGTTGTGGGAATGTAATAAGTGCACTGGCAAATATGATAGGCATAACACCAGTAGCATTTATTCTTATTGGAATATAATTGCTTTGACCACCATATACTTTTCTTCCCTTAATTTGTTTTGCATATTGAACTTGAACTCTTCTCTCTCCACCATCCATAAAGACAATGAGAGCAAAGATTGCTACAACTGCTACAACAAATAATACTAAATACCAAATATATGTGATATCAACTGTGCAGTATTCTATAATTGCAGATATGCTTGTTCCTGCTGAAGAAAGAATACCTACAAAAATTAGTAAACTTGTTCCGTTTCCTATTCCAAGGTCTGTTATTCTTTCACCAATCCAAACAGTAAACATTGCACCTGCAACCATTGTTATAACAACACCACAGCCTACAAGCCAAACAGGGATTCCTGAAAGGTTTGCATCAATACTTGATGAATATGCTACAACAATACCAACTGCTTGAGCAATTGCTAAAACGAGTGCCGCAATACGAGTGTAAAATTGAATTTTTCTTCTTCCATCTTCTCCACTTTTTGACAATCTTTCAAGTGCAGGGATTGCAACAGTAAGAAGTTGTATAACTATAGATGCAGTAATGTAAGGCGAAACACCCAGTGCAAGCACTGAACAATTCTGCAACGCTCCACCACTGACCATATTCATTAGTTCAAAGAAACCAAACCCTGTGCTATTTTCAAATATAGCGTCAGTTGAGAAACCAACACAAGGAATCCAACAACCAACTCTATATACGAAAAGCAAAAGAAGGGTTATTAATATCTTGTTTCTTATTTCTTTCACTTTAAATGCGTCAATAATCGTTCTAAACATTATAACTCCTCTACTTTACCACCAACTTTTTCAATTTTTTCTCTAGCTTGTTTTGTGATTTTATTACACTTAACAGTGATAGGTTTTGTAATCTCTCCATCACCTAAAACTTTAAGTCCATATTCAGAACGTTTGCCGATAAATCTTGTTTCATAAAGAAGTTCTTGATCAACAACTGCATTTGCTTCAAACGCTTCTAAATCTCCAACATTTACACATGCATATCTTTTTGTAAAGTTTTTATTATTAAATCCACGAATTGGGACTTTTCTGATCATTGGGATATTTCCACCCTCAAATCCAGGTCTTACTCCACCACCACTACGAGCATTTTGACCTTTGTGGCCTTTTCCACTAGTTTTACCTATTCCACTTCCAATTCCTCTACCAACTCTAACTTTTTTAGTTGTAGCACCTTCGGCTGGTTTCATATTTTCAAGTTTCATATCGGCCTCCTATTTTACTTCTTCTACTTTTACAAGATGAGCCACGTGGTGAAGGCTTCCTCTTATAGATTCATTATCTGGAAGAATCTTTGATTGATTAAGTTTTTTAAGTCCAAGTGCTTCAATTATTTTTGCTTGTTTAGCATTATAACCAATGCAACTTCTAACCCATGTAACTTTAAGCATTTTTTCTTTCTTTGCCATGTCGTCCTCCCTTAGATTTCCTCTACGCTCTTGCCACGACGTCTTGCGATTTCTTCTTTTGTTCTAAGACTAAGAAGTCCTTGCATAGTAGCCTTTACGCAGTTAATTTTATTTGAAGAACCATGAGTCTTTGTAACGATATTTTGAATTCCTGCAAGTTCAATAACAGCACGTGCAGAACCACCAGCAATAACACCAGTTCCTTCTGGAGCAGGCAACAATAAAATTTTTGTTGCTGAGAATTTACCAATGTTTT
Source organism: uncultured Eubacteriales bacterium (assembly GCA_900557645.1). Taxonomy (GTDB): domain Bacteria; phylum Bacillota; class Clostridia; order Christensenellales; family UBA1242; genus Caccovivens. The sequence continues at coordinate 13,743 of USSZ01000011.1, read as the reverse complement.
CATGTGGAATTGTTCCATTAACAATAGGAACAACTTTTACATTTCTTTTTGCGATTGTTGTTGCTTTTTCAATTGCAGAACTTACGTCTTTGCTTTTACCAATTCCAAGACCAACTCTGCCTTTACCATCTCCAACTACAACTAATGCTGAAAAACGAAGAGTTCTTCCTCCCTTAACAACCTTTGTTACACGTCTTACAGAAACTACACGTTTATCAAATTCGCTTGCTTCTTTCTTTGGAGTTCTTTCTTTTCTTTCACCTTTAACTTTAGAAGAGAAGTTTTTCTTTCCTTTAGGTGCATTATTTTCAGAAGCAGTATTTTCTACAGTGATTTGTTCGTTTTCTGCCATGATTTCCTCCTAAAACTTAAGTCCAGCTTCTCTGGCTCCATCAGCCAAAGCCTGAACACGACCGATATAGATATATCCACCTCTGTCAAATACAACTTCTGTTATTTTCTTGTCAAGAGCACGTTTTGCTATAGTTTGTCCAACAAGTTTTGCTTGTTCAGACTTGCTCTTTCCCTCAAGTTGTCCTTTAACTTCAGGATCAAGTGTAGAACAAGATACAAGAGTTACTCCCTTTTGGTCATCAATGATTTGAGCATAAACTTGACTTAAACTTCTGTAAACAGAAAGACGTGGTCTTTCACTTGTTCCAGAAACTTTTGTTCTAACTCTTTTATGACGAACAAGTCTTTCTTTATTTTTATCACTTTTGTTAATCATCTGAGTATCTCCTATTTCTTGCCTTTACCGGCTGTTTTTCCGACTTTTCTAATTACTACTTGGTCAGCATATCTTACACCATAACCATGATATGGTTCAACTGGTCTGATATCTTTAATATTTGAAGCAAATTGACCAACTTTATGCTTATCTATTCCAGATACTACAATATCTGTTGCAGATGGACAAGCAACTTGTAAATCACTTGGAATTTCAACTTCAACTGGGTGAGAGAACCCTAAGTTCATAACAAGTTTATTTCCACTTACACTGGCTTTGTAACCAACACCAGAAATTTGTAATGCTTTTTTGAATCCATCATGAACACCAACAACCATATTGTGTGCAAGTGCTCTATAAAGTCCATGTTTAGCATTTGATGATGGTGTTTCTTTTGCGATTTCAAAAGAAAGATTTTGTCCATCAATATTAACTTTGATTACAGCATCAATACTTTGAGTTAAAGTTCCTTTAGGTCCGTTAACTGTAAGAACGCCATTCTCAAATTTTGCAGTTACACCTGCTGGCATAACAATCAATTCTTTACCTATTCTAGACATGTTTCCTCCTTACCATACATAAGCGAGAACTTCGCCCCCTACACCAAGTTTTCTTGCTTCTTTATCAGTAACAATACCCTTGTTTGTAGAGATGATTGCGATTCCAAGTCCGCTTATAACTTTTGGAAGTTTATCTTTTTGTGCGTAGATACGAAGACCAGGTTTAGAAATTCTCTTAAGTCCTTGTATAACGCTGTCGCCAGTTTCGTCATATTTTAATGTAATAACGATATTCTTGTGATTGCCATCACTTGTTTCTTCATAAGATGCGATATAACCTTCATCAAGAAGGATTTTAGCGATAGCACGTTTTTCATTTGATGCAGGAATGCTTACATTGTCATGCTTTACTTGAAGTGCATTACGAATTCTTGTGAGCATATCTGCGATTGGATCTGTAACTAACATTATTTTTCCTCCTTAATTACCAGCTTGACTTTCTAACACCAGGTATTTCACCCTTGTTAGCAAGTTCACGGAAACAAACTCTGCAAATTCCATATTTTTTAAGAACAGCATGTGGTCTTCCGCATAATGAGCATCTTGTATACTCGCGAGTTTTATACTTTTGTGTTCTTTTTTGTTTTTCAACTAATGCTTTTCTTGCCATAACTTAAACTCCTATTTAGCAAAAGGCAATCCAAGTGCCTTAAGTAAAGCTTTTGCTTCTTCGTTGGTCTTAGCGGTAGTTACAAAAGTAATATCAAAACCTCTGATTTTTTCGACTTTTTCATATACGATTTCTGGGAAAATAAGTTGTTCTTTTATTCCCATAGAATAATTTCCTTTGCCATCAAATGACTTATCAGAAATTCCTCTAAAGTCTCTCACTTTTGGAAGAGCGATTGCAGTAAGTCTGTCAAAGAATTCATACATTCTATCTCCTCTAAGTGTAACTTTAGCACCAATTTTTTGTCCTTCTCTTAAACCGAAGTTTGAGATTGATTTTTTTGCTGTTGTAACAACAGGTTTTTGTCCTGAAATAACTGCAAGTTCTTCAACAGCAATATTAAAACTCTTTGAATTTCCTTTAACTTCTCCAAGTCCCATGTTAAGAACTATTTTAACAAGTTTTGGAACTTCGTTTACGTTTTTATATCCGAATTCTTGAATAAGAGCAGGAACAACTTCTTTTTTATATTTTTCTAAAATTCTATTTTGTTCTTTAGCCATTATTTACTCCTATTTAGTTTCCTTTTTTGCTGTTGACGACTTTTTTGCTGTTGTTTTCTTTTCAGTAGTTTTTTCTGCCTTTTCTGCACTTACTTTTTTAGTAGTTGCAGCCTTCTTTGCAGTTGTTTTCTTTGGCTCTGTCTTAACTTCACTTTCTACTTTTTCAGTAGATTTTTTTGATGTAGTTTTTGCTTTAGTTGTTGTAGCCTTTGCCTTTGCTGGGGCTTTAACTTCTTCTGCTTTTTCTTCTACTTTTTCAGTGCCAGCAACTTTTAATTTTGCATTTTTAAGTTCTGATGCCTTAATTGTCTTTTTTGCTTCTTTCTTTGTTTGTTTAACAAATTCTTTATCTAAAGATGCACCACATTTCTTACATGAACGAACTTTTTTGCCGTTTACTTCAGAATGTGCAACTCTTGTTGCTTTTCCACAAACTGGACAAACAACCATAACATTAGAAGCGTCGATTGGAGCAGGTCTTTTGAAGATTCCGCCCTTATCTTGTTGAGACTTTGGTTTTTGGTGCTTTGAAACTATGTTAACATTTTCAATAAGCACTCTATTTGTATCTGCATATACAGCAGTTACTTTACCAGTTTTACCTTTATCTTTTCCAGCAATAACTAAAACGTTATCACCTGTTTTAACTGTCATCTTCATGGTATGCTCCTTTTATATAACGTCTGGTGCAAGAGATATAATCTTCATATATCCCTTATCACGAAGCTCTCTAGCAATAGGTCCAAAAACACGAGTTCCTTTTGGTTGTTTTTGATTATCAATAATAACTGCTGCATTATCATCAAATCTAATATGAGAACCATCAGGTCTTCTTAAGCCTTTTGAAGAACGAACAATAACAGCTTTTACAACATCACCTTTCTTAACAGTTCCACCAGGAATGGCTTTTTTAACAGAGGCTACAATAACATCACCTATGTTTCCACTTCTTCTAAAAGAACCACCAAGAACTCTGATACACATAATTTCTTTTGCACCTGTGTTATCTGCAACTTTTAATCTTGTTTGTGGTTGAATCATATTCGTTCCTCCTATTACTTAGCCTTTTCAATAATTTCAACAACTCTGAAATACTTGTCCTTACTAAGTGGACGAGTTTCCATTATGCGAACTGTATCACCAATTCCGCATTCGTTGTTTTCATCATGGGCTTTGAAAGTTTTCGACTTTTGAACAACTTTTTTATAGATTGGGCTTTTAACTCTGGAAACGACTTTAACTACAACAGTTTTATCCATTTTACCAGCGCTAACAACTTCGCCAATACGAGTAATTCTTGCATTTCTACTTGTTTCCATCGTTGCCTCCCTTTTCTTCTAATTCTTTTTCTCTTAAGACTGTTTTAACTCTTGCTATATCCTTTTTAACATTATGAATTGCCATAGGGTTTGCAAGAGAACGAGTAGCGTGAGAGAAACGGAGATTAAATAATTCACTATTAAGTTCTTTTAACTTTGCATTTAATTCAGCAACAGATAGATATTTAATTTCATTAATTTTCATCTTTCACACCACCTTTTGCTTCATCTTCTTTCTTTATAAATTTAACTTTGCATGGAAGTTTGTGTCCAGCAAGTCTGAGTGCTTCTTTCGCTGTTTCTTCGCTTACACCTTCAATTTCAAAAAGCACTCTACCAGGTTTTACAACTGCAACCCAGAATTCAGGAGAACCTTTACCAGAACCCATACGAGTTTCAGCAGGTTTTTTAGTTACAGGCTTGTCAGGAAAAATTTTAATCCAAACTTTACCATCACGTCTTGTATATCTTGTTAAAGCAATACGTGCTGCTTCGATTTGGTTTGACTTTATCCAGCATGGTTCAGTAGCAATTATTCCATAAGAACCATAAGCAAGAGTGTTGCCTCTTGTGGCTTTTCCTGTCATTCTGCCTCTCATAACTTTTCTTCTTTTAACTCTTTTAGGCATTAACATTATTCTTGTCCTCCTTTTTTATCAGACGACTTGTTGCCAAGAATTTCACCTTTGTAAATCCAGCATTTAACACCAATTTTACCAATCATTGTATATGCTGCAGATTCACCATAGTCAATATCTGCTCTAAGAGTATGAAGTGGAACAGAACCTCTAAATTGTTTTTCAGTTTGTGCTTTCTCATTTGCTTTTAAAAGAACGCCACTAACTTGAACCTTACAACCTTTAGCACCTGCTTTCATAACTCTTTCAATAGCCTGTTTTAATGCTCTTTTTGCAGCAACACGTTTTTCAAGTTGAAGAGCGATGCTTTCTGCAACAAGTTGAGCATCAAGATCTGGTTTTTTAATTTCTTTTACATTTACAAGTAAAAGTTTAACAGGTCTAGCGATATTTGCGATTTCTTTCTTAATTCCTTCAATTCCAGCACCCTTAGTTCCGATAATCATACCAGGTTTTGCTGTAAAGATATTAACAACAAGTTTGCCCTCTGTTCTTTCAATAGTTATTTTTGAAATTGAGCACGCCTTGTATTTTTTATATAAAAAGTTTTTGATATCTTGGTCTTCTTTAAGATTTGCTGCAAATGTTTTCTTGTCAGCATACCAAGTAGAATTCCAATCTTTATTGATACCTACTCTAAGTCCTATTGGACTAACCTTTTGTCCCATCTTAGCCTCCTACCACTTCATCAAGCACAATAGTGATGTGTGAAGTTTTTTTGAGTATTACATTACCAGAACCTTTTGCTCTAGCACTCATTCTTTTGAATTGAGGACCACTTGTAGCATAGGCTTCTTTAACGAATAATGTTTCAACATTTTTACCCATATTGTTTTCAGCATTTGCAATAGCACTTTTTAAAACTTTAAGGCTTTCAAATGCACCTTTATTAGGCATATTTTCTAAAATAGCAACGGCTTCTTGTGCCTTCTTTCCTCTTACGAGATCAAGAATATATGTTATTTTAGATGGGCTCATTCTTACATATTTTGCAACAGCATAAGGATATTTTTTCTCTTCTGCTCTTTTTGCTGCTTTTTGTCTAATTCTTGTAGCCATTATTCACCTCTATTTTCCAGCCTTTGTTGCAACTGCTGCCGACTTTTTAGTATGTCCCTTATAAGTTCTTGTTGGAGAGAATTCTCCAAGTTTATGACCTACCATCTCTGCTGTGCAGTAAACAGGGACATGTTTTTTACCATTATGAACTGCAAATGTAAATCCTACGAAATCAGGATAGATAGTAGATGATCTTGACCAAGTTTTTATAGGTCTTTTAACCCCAGATGCTTGCATCTCGGCTACTTTCTTTAAAAGACTTGGATGAACATAAGGCTTTTTCTTTAATGATTTGCTCATAATCTTCTCTCCTAATTAACTCTCTTAACCATTAAACGGTTAGATTTATTTTTTCTCTTTCTAGTCTTGTAACCAAGAGCAGGCTTATTCCAAGGAGTAACTGGTCCAGGAAGACCAACAGGGCTCTTACCTTCACCACCACCATGCTTGTGGTCATTAGGGTTCATAGCAACACCACGAACGGTAGGTCTAACACCCATATGTCTATTACGTCCAGCCTTACCAAGAGATACAAGCTCATGGTCTATATTTCCAACAGTTCCGATTGTTGCACGGCAAGTAAGTAATACTTTTCTCATTTCTCCACTTGGAAGACGAAGAGTTGCATATTTTCCTTCTTTAGCCATTAATTGAACTTCACTACCTGCACTACGAGCAAGTTGTCCACCTTTTCTAGGTTGAAGTTCTATGTTGTGAACAAGAGAACCAACAGGAATTGATGCGAGTGGAAGAGAGTTGCCGACTTTAATTTCAACGTTTTCACCACTCATAACAATATCACCATCTTTAAGTCCAACAGGTGCTATAATATATCTTTTTTCACCATCTGCATAGTTTAAAAGTGCAATATAAGCAGTTCTGTTTGGATCATATTCAATACCTACAACTTTTGCAGGGATATTGTCTTTATTTCTTTTGAAATCGATTAAACGATATTTTTGTCTGTTGCCACCACCTTGGTGTCTAACAGTAACTTTTCCTTGAGCATTTCTACCAGCATTCTTGTCTTTTTTAACAAGAAGTGATTTCTCAGGAGTTTTCTTTGTAATTTCTTCATAGGAAGAGGTTGTATAAAATCTTCTTCCAGCAGAAGTTGGTCTATGAATCTTAATTGCCATTTTATAACCTCCCTACTTAAGATAAACTGTCAAAGAACGCAATTGATTTAGAACTATCTTTTAAGATTACAATCGCTTTTTTGTAATCACTTGTCTTTCCAACTGTTCTTCCAGCCTTTGTATTTTGAGTTTTCTTTTGGCCTTTTACATTAACAGTGTTAACTTTTTCTACTTGAACTCCAAAAAGTTCTTCAACGGCCTTTTTAATTTCAACTTTACCAGCATTCTTTGCTACAACAAAAGTGTAGATTTTGTTTTGAATGCCTGAATAACTTTTCTCAGTGAGAAGTGGTTTTATAATGATTTTATTTGCTTCCATTATTCTGCATACGCCTCCTCAATAGATTTTATAGCAGATTGAGTAAGAACAATGTTTCTGTTTGCAACAACTTCATAAACATTGAGATTATCAACCTCTTCGATGCTAAGGTTAGGAAGGTTTGCAGTTGCTCTTTTGATGTTTAAATCATTAACATCATTAACAACTAAAACTGAACCATTAAATTTGAAAGCGTCAACGAATGCCTTAGCCTCTTTTGTTTTTGGATTATCAAATGCAAATTTATCAACAACAACAACTTCGTTTTGTGCAAGTTTTGTGCTGATTGCACTTAAGAGAGCATATCTCTTCTTTTGCTTATTAACTTTTTTAGAGAAATCTCTTGGCTTTGGAGCAAAAACAACTCCACCACCTGTCCATTGAGGACCTTTTGAAGAACCTTGTCTTGCTCTTCCTGTTCCCTTTTGACGCCAAGGTTTTTTAGCATGACCTCTAACTTCGCTTCTTGTAAGAGCCGATTTAGTTCCTTGTCTTTGATTTGCATTATAAGCAACAACGACTTCATGGATAAGAGGTTCATTATACTCCACTGCGAAAAGTTCGTCTGGGAGATTTACTTGACCAACTTCCTTGGCCTGCATATTGTAAACTTTAACTTTTGCCATGTTTTACTCCTTTAGTTGCCTTTAACTGCTTCACGAATTGTTATAACTGAACCTTTAGGACCAGGGATACAACCTTTTACGAGAAGAATGTTTCTTGAAGGGTCAACCTTAACAATTTCAAGATTTTGAATTGTAACTCGCTCAACACCATAGTGTCCAGGCATATGTTTGTTTTTGAACACTCTAGAAGGTGTAGAGTTCGCACTCATAGAGCCGACTTCTCTATGAACAGGTCCAGTTCCGTGAGTCATCTTTAATCTGCGTTGATTCCATCTTTGGATAACGCCAGTAAATCCACGACCACGAGTAGTGCCTGTTACATCTACTTTATCTCCCTCAGCAAAGATGTCTGCCTTAACTTCTTGACCAAGAGAATAATCACTTGCATTTTCAAACTTAAGTTCTTTAACAATTCTGTAAGATTCAACACCGGCTTTTTTGAAAGCACCTGTCTTAGGCTTGTTGACTCTATGTGCTTTTTGCTTGTCAAATGCAACGACTACTGCATTATAACCATCCTTTTCGTTGTTTTTAACCTGAACAACTGGGCAAGGACCTGCCTCTACAACAGTAACTGGGATAACCACGCCTTCAGGAGTGAAGACTTGAGTCATGCCAAGTTTCTTGCCTATTATTGCTTTTTTCATTTCTATGTCTTCCTCCTAATTATAACTTGATTTTGATATCAACACCAGCAGGCAAATCAATTTTCATAAGAGCGTCAACTGCCTTTGCAGATGGTGAATATATATCAATAAGTCTTTTGTGAGTTCTTGACTCAAATTGTTCACGACTATCTTTGTATATGTGTGGTGAACGAATAACTGTTACCACTTCTCTGTCTGTTGGAAGTGGAATAGGCCCTGCAACTTTAGCACCGAACTTTTCAGCAGTATCAATGATTCTTTTGCAAGCCTCATCAATAAGACTGTGTTCAAAGGCCTTTAATTTAATTCTAATAACTTGTGTTGCCATTAAATAAAATACCTCCTGTAATAGCAATGCTAACCATCGACATTCACCCTTTTAATAACGCACAAAAGCAAGATATCCGTCTAAATTAATCATACGGAACACTTGCCCACGTGTATCACGCTGTAAGAGTTTAAAAAATGTGATTTAACGGTTAGTCGCCGTGGTCTTAATGCCACGAACTTGTCCACATAAATTCTCTTTGATTGCCGGTAATCAAAGTAACCTTATGTTTCAACCCATAATTCACAGCAATAATATAATACCAAAGAAAATAAAATAAGTCAAGAATTTTATCAAAGATTTTAAAACATTTTTTGTATGTATTTAATATTACAATTTATAGTAAAATTACTTTAAACATTTTGTTAAAAATATTTATAAACAAAAATGAAAAACAACAAAACTTTTCATATTAATAATGAAAAATATAAATATATATAATATATTATATTATTATATAGATATTATATAGAATCTTATAGATTTATAAATAAAAAACACTTCAAACTCTTTTTTGTTTGAAGTGTTTAATTTTATACTAAACTTAAAACTTTATATCCCGTTCGCCATTCATAATTTGTTGTCAATATATAGTGCACTTGATTACTTGTTAAAATGCTAAAATTAATAGTTTGCAGTTTTTCATATTCTGTATTATTTAAAATTTTTATTGCATTGAAGCAAGCATCAGAAATTGGCAAAGATGTTGTTTTTTTACAAGATGGACAAACAATCTCTCCAACTTCCAAATTGATATATTTTGCACCTAATTTTGCCCCACATGAAGAACAGGTGTCTGTTAAAAAACTATATCCCATAGCATTAAAAATACTTAACAAAAATTTATCTATAACATTAAACTTTTTCACATCATCATAACATAAAGTTTTTAATGCTTGTATAATTTCTATAAATAATGAAAGATTAGGTTCAGTAGCAATTTTCCCAACAATATCTAGAACTGCACAAGCCTCATAATATTTATCAATATTGTTTGATAAATAAGAAAAATTGTCTATGATATCAACCGATGTTACTATACTATAATTCTTGCCTTCTTCAAGAATAAAATCTCCTAAACTGAAGATTTCTTTTGCAGCCTTTAACTTTGCCTTATCCCCCCTTACTCCCTTCATAGTAACTGTTATAAGTCCTTTCTCAAGAGTATAAAGTTTGACAAGTTTATCTTTCTCTTTTACATTTGTTCCACCTAGAACAATACCTTTTACTTTTGTTGTCGCCATAAATTATAATTCCGTTTCTTCTTCAATTTGTTTATTTTCTTTTTCTTTAAGAAGGGCATCATATTCTTTAGTACATTCAATTAAATATCTCATATCTTCAATATCGCCTGTCATTTTAGCAACAAACCAAATTTCAAGCATAGCAAATTCTGCATCTTCAATTCTTTGTTGTAAAGTTTTTTCCATATTCCCTCCTCTTGTAAATATAGTATATACCAAAAAAAATTAAAACTACAACAAAAATCAAAGATATTAAGATAACTTTGTCATTTATTTTTTTTAATAAAAAACTTAAAAATTAAAATACTTTGAAAAAATTTATTGAAAAATGAAATAAAATAAAGATTTTTAATTCAAAAATTTTAAATTATTTTTTGAATTACAACATTTCCACTTGAAATTGTTTGTGAGTTAACATTTGTATTTCTTATAGTTACTAAAGCGTTAGGATTTGTTATTTCAAGGAAAATACTATTTGACACTGTCGATGCAGAACCTGCCGTCCCAGATGATGTTACTGATGAGTTAGGTAATAACACACCATCAACATATACAGCATAAGAAGAATTCCCATCTGCCGCAAAAGTTCCATTAAGATTAAATGAAAGCATATATCTTCCGTTAACCAAACTAAATGTTCCTGCATTATCATAAGATATTGCACTACCTTGGTTAAATGCAACAACAGGAACGACATTACCACCACTCAAAACAGTTTGAGCACCAGTAATATTAGCAATAAGTTGAGCTGGCTGAACTATTGGATTAACTATAATATTATCTGATTGATTTAATAGTGCAATTAAATCCCGACGACAAGTAAATATTGGACGTGGATAAATGCAACCAGTATTACATTGATTAAAATTTAAATTACAAGGCATAATTATCTCCCAACAGCCCTCATTTTCATTATATTAAATTACTTAACTTTTTGTTTATCGTTTATATGTTTATAATAAAATGCTTGGGATTGTAATGCACTAGGCAAACAAAATTCATTATTATTGATAAAATCTAAAACATCATCAAGTTTGACAATTTTTAATTTAATATCTTCACTTTCTTCTAAATGCTGAGTTCCACTCAATTCAATTTCGGCATTAAAACTAGTTATATTTTCATCTGTAAGACCTGCACTTGAATATGCACATTCAACAACCTTTTCTAATTTTAACACATTTCCACCAATTTCTTCATAAGTCTCACGTATTGCCGCACTTTCTGAACTTTCTCCTTCATCAACCATACCAGCAGGTAAACTATAAATATATCTATTTAAAGGAGAACGAAATTCTTTTATAAACACAACAAATATATTATCTCCTTTTTTATAATAAGGCAAAATTCTTACAGCATCTGCTCGTCTTTTATTATTATTTAAAACTAACCTTTCTTGATTTCTTCTACTTGCAAATTCATATTCCTTAACTTTTCCATTTTCATATTGATAAATTGCATGATATAAATTCAAATACTTATTATCCGTTTCTTTAACTATTTTTAACAACTTTTTCATTTTAATCCCCTTTATATTATTATAACATTAATTTATTAAATGAAAAATATGAAAAAAGAGCAATGTTTGGTCATTTTATAGATTAATTGGGGAATGGTTAAATTTGGTGAAACTACTTTTGAGGCTATAAAAAGGGAAATATATGAGAAAATCAGTGTAACTCTTAATGATAAAAATTACTTGAACATTTAATAATTATGGATTAGTGGTTTATTGACTTAAATCACTTTTTTTAATATAATCTATTTGCAAAAGAGGTAAAAGTATGAATATAGAACATTTATATATGTCATTTGGACTTCAGGAGATATTTAATGATGTATCTGTTCATTTTAATGATGATGATAAAATTGGCATAGTTGGAGTAAATGGTGCAGGTAAATCAACCTTATTTAATTTAATACTTGGAAATATTTCACCAGACTCTGGGAAAATAACTGTAAAAAATAAAGATTTAATAGGATATCTTCCCCAGGTAATTACTGATGAAATACCAAATGATGATATAACTGTTTTTGAATATTTACTTTTAGGAAGACCAATTCAAAAACTAAAGGATAATATAGCTACTTTATATGAACAAATAGCAGTAGAAAAAGATGATAAAAAATTAAATTATCTTTTTAAAAAGATTACTAAAAATCAAAATAAATTAGAGTATTATGATGAATATAATGCAGAAAGCATACTTCTTAAAATAATCGAGGGTATGAATATTTCTGAAAAACTACTTGATTTAAAACTTAAAAATATTTCTGGTGGACAAAAATCAAAAGTAGCATTTGCAAGACTACTTTATTCAAAACCAGAAATTCTTTTACTTGATGAACCTACAAACCATCTTGATTTAGATACAAAAGATTATATTGAAAATACTATCAAAAATTATCATGGACTTGTACTTGTAATTTCTCATGACATAGATTTTTTAAATAATGTTACAACAAAAACTTTATATGTAGATAAAATAAAGAAAAATGTTTTTCTTTATAATGGAAATTATGAAAAATATCTAAAGATTAAAAGTGAAAAAGATAAAGCAAAAGAAAGACTTTATGAAAAACAAGTAAAAGAGGAAGAAAAGTTAAAAGGTATAATTAATAAATATATTCGAGGTAATGAAAAGAAAGCAAATATTGCTAAAGATAGAATTAAAAAATTAGAGAAACTCCAAAAAGAAAAAGTGGTACTTGAAAAGGCTAATAAATATACAAGATTTAATATTAAAATAAATGAAAAAAGTTATTTAACACCCTTAAAAGTTGAAAATCTAACATTTGGCTATACAAAAGATAATCTTCTATATCAAAATTTAACATTTGATTTAACTAGGGGAGAAAAACTTTTAGTAGTTGGGGAAAACGGTATTGGTAAAACTACTTTATTAAAACTTATTATGGGGCTTCTTACTCCAACCGAGGGAAATATTATAATTAATGATAAAACTACAATTTCTTATTATGCTCAAGAACACGACTTATTAAATAAAGAAAAGACCATTAAAGAAAACTTTAGTGATAGTGGTCTAACAGATTATGAACTAAGAAGATTCCTTGGTAGCTTTCTATTCACAAATGACGATATCTTCAAAAAAATAAATATCTTATCTCCAGGAGAGCGTTCTAGAGTAGCCCTTGCTAAAATAGCTTTATCTGGTGCAAACACGCTATTACTAGATGAACCAACAAATCACTTAGACCCAATGACCCAATTAATTATTGCTGACACCTTCAAAGATTACGAAGGCACTATGCTAGTCGTATCACATAATCTAGAATTTGTTGATAATCTAGGAATTGAAAGAATGCTTCTTTTGCCTAGCGGCCGAATCATGTATTATGACAAAAACGTTGTCCTTCATTACGAACTTTTAAATGAAGAAGTTGACAAAAACTAAAACTTCTGGTATTATCTAGGCATAAATCGATGAAAAGGACGAGTAATATTAACACTTACTTATAGAGAATTAACGGTTGGTGGAAGTTAATAGTAACCTAATATGAATAAAACCTTGGAGAGAATATCCGGCAGACTGCCGTTATCAGTTAAGAGAATCAGTTAATGATTAAAGAAGGGTGGTACCACGAACAAAATCGTCCCTTTAATCATTAACTTTTTTTATTAGAAAGAAGGAATATTATGAGAGAACTTACTGATCAAGAAATTATTAGAAGAGAAAAAGCCGAAAAAATTAGAAGCCTAGGCATGGACCCATTTGGGCACGTATTTAATCGTACTGCTTTTGCTAAGGATATCAAAGAAAAATATAAAAACGTTGACCATGACGAGTTTGAAAACATAACTGACGAATACACTATAGCTGGAAGAATAATGTTCATAAGAAAAATGGGTAAAGCATCATTCTTCACCATTCAAGACAAAACTGACAAAATTCAAATTTATATTTCAATCAACGACATTGGGGAAGACGCTTACACTTTA
>USSZ01000010.1 GCA_900557645.1 uncultured Eubacteriales bacterium | reverse complement strand
ATTAAATATAAAATAAAAAACAAGTACAGCAGGAATGCTGTACTTGTTTGCAGTTAAATTCAGTAGGTAATTATTTTAAACAAAAAATTGATTTACACATACCGAATATAAAATAAATTCATTCTTATTGGAATATAACTTTTGTGTTCTAAGAAAATTGATAACCGACATTTACTATTGAAAAAATCCTTTTATTGTGGTATAAATATAGTTGTAGAATTTTAAAGATGAAAGGTTAAAAATGCTTTTGGTTATACAAAATTAACATACACGAAGTTTGAAAATAGTGCTTATGTTTGCGTTTACATTACCAAAATTAATTTTACATCGATCAGATTTTTATACCTTGAGAGGAAATATTAAAATGAAGAATATAAAAGATTATAATTTAGACGAATTAAAAAATGTAATGGTAGAATTAGGAGAAAAGCCATTTAGAGCAGAACAAATTTTTAAATGGATATTTGTAGAAAATGTTACAAGCTTTGATGAAATGACTAATTTATCATTAGAATTAAGAGAAAAGTTAAAAGAAAATTTTGATTTACACATATTTAAAATAATACAAAAACAAGAATCAAAAGATGGTACAAAAAAATATTTATTTGACGTTTTAGATGGCAATGCAATAGAATCTGTACTTATGCAATACAAATATGGAAAAACAATATGTGTTTCATCTCAAATAGGATGCAAAATGGGATGCAAATTTTGTGCTAGTGGTGTCGTTAAGAAAATTAGAAATTTAGAGCCGGCAGAAATGGTTTTACAAGTTCTTGCAGTTGATAATCATTTAATGCAATTTGGTGAGAAAGTTTCTCATGTTGTTATTATGGGTATTGGTGAGCCTTTTGATAATTATAGTAACGTGTTAGAATTTATTAAAATCATTAATGATGCCAAAGGATTAGAAATTGGTTCTAGACATATCACTATTTCTACATGTGGATTAGTTCCGAAGATAATTGAATTTAGTGATTTTCCACTTCAGGTTAATCTAGCAATCTCTCTTCATTTTCCTAATGATGAATTAAGAAGCAAATATATGCCAGTAAATAAAAAATATAATCTTTCTTCTTTAATAGAAGCTGTTAGAAAGTATTATCAAAAAACTAATAGACGTGTTACTTTTGAATATATTCTATTAGATGGAATAAATGATGATTTAAAATGTGCTAAAGAGTTAATAACCCTAATTAAAGGTTTAAATGCATATGTTAATCTGATACCTTATAATAGTACTTGTCATGAATTTAAAAGAACAAGTACAGAAAAACGAGATCAATTCTTTGATTATTTAAATAAAAATGGGGTCAATGCTATTTTAAGAAAAGAGCATGGAAGTGATATTGATGCTGCCTGTGGTCAACTAAGAGTAAAAGTACTTAAGGAAAATAAATAATATGAGTAAAGGATTAGTTATAAAGTCAATAAGTGGTGAGTACACTGTTTATGATAATGGTGAAAAAATAGTATGCAAGCCAAGAGGAGTATTTAGGCATAATGAGAAAAACGTAAAAGTAGGTGATTGGGTTACCTACGATAAAGAAACAAAAATAATCTCCGAAATTGAAAAACGAAAGAATGATTTAAATAGACCAGTAATTAGTAATGTAGAAAAAGGAATAATTGTTACAAGTGTTGTTGAACCGGAGTTAAATTTAAATCTTTTAGATAAAATGATTTCTTTGCTTGAATATAATAGTATAACACCAATACTTATTTTTTCTAAAATTGATTTGTTAAAAGCAATAGATGATTTTAATAAAATAAAAAATTATTACGAAAAAATAGGCTATACAGTAATTACTACAGAAGAAAAAAATCTTGGAGAAAAAATAATTTCTAGTATAGGAACATCAATAAGTTTTTTGGTTGGTCAAAGTGGAGTTGGCAAAAGCACATTACTAAATACGATTGATAAAAATTTAACTTTAAAAACAAATGAAATAAGTCAAGCTTTGGGTAGAGGAAAACATACAACAAGACATATAGAACTATTTCCTGTTGACAATGGTTTTATAGCCGATTCACCTGGATTTGGTTCACTTGTTTTTGAGGACATGTCATTATTATCTCTTAGCCAAACATTTATAGAGTTTTTTAAGAACTCTGATAAATGTAAATATAGACCTTGTTATCATAAAAATGAACCTAAATGCATGATTAAAGAGCTTGTTGAGAAAGGTGAAATTTTGAAATCAAGATATGAAAACTACTTACAATTTGTAAGTGAAATAGAATTAAGAGACAAAAATAAATACTAAGGAGATGTTATGTATGATAGTTGCACCATCAATTTTATCAGCTGATTTTAATAATTTATTAGAAGAAGTAAATAAAATAAATAATGCTGATTTTATTCATATTGATGTTATGGATGGACATTTTGTTCCTAACATTTCTTTTGGAACATGTGTCTATAAAAACTTAAGAAAATATACAAAACAAGTTTTTGATGTACACTTGATGATTGATAATCCTTTATTCTATGCTCAAAGTTTTGCTGAAAGCGGAGCTGATATAATTACCTTCCACTTGGAGTGTAAAAATGACACTATAGAAGTCATAGATAAACTTAAAAGCTTAAATGTAAAAGTTGGTATTTCTATAAAACCAAAAACAAACGTTGAAGCTTTGTTACCATATTTAGATAAGGTTGATTTGGTTTTAGTGATGAGCGTAGAACCTGGCTTTGGTGGGCAAAAATTTTTACCGAACGCTTTAGACAAGATTAAATATTTATCTGATTATAAGAAAAAAATGAATCTTAGTTATATTATAGAAGTAGATGGTGGAATAAATTTTGAAACGGCCAAAATGTGTAAAGAATGTGGAGTTTCTGCAGTTGTTTGTGGAACATATGTTTTTAAATCATCAAATCCATATCAAACTATTGAGGAGTTGAAGAACTTATAATGAGATATATACTTGTTGCATCGGGAGAAGATAATTTTAAACAATGTTACGAAAAACAAAATGGTGACTGCGTTTGGGCAATAGATGGCGGATTAAAAACATTAGAAAAAGAAGGTATAATTCCTGATGTTTTTATTGGTGATAATGATTCTGCACTATCTAATGATATTATTAGTAAACAAACTATTCTTCTAAACCCTTGTAAAGATTACAGTGATTTAGAAGAAGCATTAATGATTATTAATAAAGAATATAACGATGAAGAAGTAATTATTTATAATGCTACTGGTGGAAGAAGTGATCATTTTATTGCCAATATAAGACTTCTTTCTAAATATGATAATATGAATATAACAATTCTAGATATTTATAGTAAGATATATTTGATAAAAAATACTAAAGAAATCACAAAAGATAAATATAAATATATTTCATTTTTTAATGTTTATGATGATACAATCATTACATTAAAAGGATTTAAATATAATCTTTCAAATTATACAATGAAAAGATTTGATAATTTGTGTCTTTCAAATGAAATAATCAAAAAAGGTTATGTGAATGTAAATAAAGAAATAATTGCTATTGAAGCAAATTAGAAACATAAAATACAAAACTATAGCATATAATGTAACGATTATGGAGGATTATATGAAATTTTATGTTATAAAGTTACCAAAGTTTCTTTCTGCAATTGTTACTTTTTTTAAGAGAATGTTTAAAAAAGAAAAGTAAACTAATTTTGATATAGTTTAATATTTTTGAGAGAGGAAAGATAAAAAAGAAAAAAAGGCTTAGTCGCCTTTTTCTTTTTGATCCTCACTTACTGAGTAAACTATGCTCTTGTGATAGAACCAGTCTTAGCAGCAGATCTCAAAGCACGTGTTGAAACGTAAACACGTTTGATTTTTCCATCAGCATCTACAATTCTAACCTTTTGAAGATTAGCTTTCCAAGTTCTTCTTGATGCTTTTAATGAGTGAGGACGATTGTTACCACTTACTGTACCTAAACCAGTTACATAACATTTACGTGGCATACCAACACCTCCTTTTTAGAACCTTATATATTATATCATACTTTGAATAAAAAGTAAATAAAAATTTTTATTTTTTAAAAGATATTGACATAAAAATTTTTATTTTTTAAAACAATTTATTTTGTCGTATAAATGCATAATCATAATATAGATTTCTTTGCAAAAATTTCTTCTTGAAACTTTAGAAAAAATGTGGTATAATATAAAAGGTTATTATTCTGTAATGCATATTAATACAAAAAAATTGGAGGCATTTATATGCAAGTAAAGAAAATTGATGGAGAATTCTTCAAAAACCTTATATTTAATGGTTGTGAAAATTTGCGTGCAAATTATCAATATGTGGATTCTCTAAATGTATTTCCAGTCCCTGACGGAGATACAGGTACAAATATGAAAATGACAATAGAGGGTGGAGTTAACGAAGTATTTAATGTTACTGAACCTAATATTTATGAAATGTCTAAAAAAATATCTCGTGGAATGTTAATGGGAGCCCGTGGAAATTCGGGAGTTATTTTATCCCAATTATTCCGTGGATTAAGTATTGGATTTGAAGGTAAAATTGAAGTTGATTCAATCAGATTAGCTAGAGCTTTTCAAAGAGGTGTAGAGCAAGCATATAAAGCTGTAAAAAACCCTGTTGAAGGAACTATTTTAACAGTAGCTAAAGATGCATCTAAGAAAATGCTAGCAATTGCTAACTCAAAAATGTCTATCAATGAATTCTTTAGAGAATATTTGATGGAAGTAAAAGAATCAATTAATAGAACACCTGATTTACTACCTGTTCTAAAAGAAGCAGGAGTTGTAGATAGTGGTGCCACAGGCTATATGTACATTATTGAAGGTATGTATAAGTTCTTAGAAGGTGAACCTTTAGCAGTTATTGAAAAGAAAGAACCTGAAACAATTTCTGTTGAGTTTGCTGGTGAACATCGCGAGGGTGAATTTGGATATTGTACTGAATTTATTTTAAAATTAAAAGATGAAATTAATCAAGCTTCTTTTGATGAAAAAACAATCTTTGATAGAATTAATCCTTTAGGAAATTCTATTGTAATTGTAAAAGATGAAGATATAGTTAAGGTTCATATTCATACATTAAAACCTGGTGATATTTTAAACATTGGTCAAGAGTATGGTGAATATTTAAAATTAAAAATTGAGAATATGACTGTTCAACACAACGCTATTACAGAAATTACACATGTTCCTCAAGGTGAATGCCCATGTGGTGAAGAACACATTGAGAAACCTGTAAAACCAGAAATTAGAAAAAAATACGCTATTGTTGCTGTTGGAACAGGTGAAGGATTAATTAACTTATTCAAAGAACTT
This sequence comes from uncultured Eubacteriales bacterium, assembly GCA_900557645.1. GTDB lineage: Bacteria > Bacillota > Clostridia > Christensenellales > UBA1242 > Caccovivens. The sequence goes on along the minus strand of USSZ01000010.1, from coordinate 26,937 downwards.
GGTACTGATTTTGTTGTTTCAGGTGGTCAAAGTATGAATCCATCTACTGAAGATTTTATACGTGGATTTGATACACTAAATGCTGATAATATAATTGTTTTCCCTAATAACAAGAATATTATCCTTGCCGCAAATCAAGCTGCAAAGATTTATACAGATAGTAAAGTTACTGTAATAGAAACAAAAACAATATCACAAGGCTATTCAGCTCTTACAATGATGGATTTAAGTTTAGAACTTGATGATTTAGTTGAATCATTAAAAGAAACAATAGCTAATGTTACAAGTGGACAAGTCACTTATGCTGTACGTAATACAAAGATAGGAAATGTCCAAATAAACAAAGGTGATTTCATTGGAATTTGTAATGGACAAATAGTGACATCTCGTAGAAGTAGACTTGATGCATTGAAAGATTTAATAAGATTAAGTAATGCTAATGAAAAAGATTTATTAACTATTATAGTTGGTAAAGACGTTCCTAGCAAAGAAATAACATCAATAAAGAAATTCGTAGAAAAGAATTATACAGATTTAGAATTAGAAATTATTGATGGTGGACAAGATGTATATAGTTACATTACTGTGTTAGAGTAAAAATGGGCTTATCTCAATTGCGTAGTTTCGATGACAATAAAACTAAGGCAATTGGTTTGCCCTTTTATTATATAAATAAAACTTATATGGGTAAATAAAATATAAAAAGGAAAGTATGAAAAAAGTATTATTAAGTGAATTAAAATATATACCTACTAGATATGTAAATATACTTAAAAAGGAAAATATTGAAACTGTTGAAGATCTTCTATTAAGTTATCCAACAAAATTCTCTGATTATACAATCACAAAAATGAAAGATGTGGTAAGTGATACTCCAGTAACAATAGCAGGTATTGTGCAATCAAAAGCTGTTGTTGTTAGTCCTAAAAATAATCTTTCAATAATGACATTTTATGCTGAATGTGATGAACGCCGAATAAAGGTAACAATATTTAACAGACAATTTTTGCGTAGTAAAATACAATATGGAACTTATGTTAGATTGACAGGAAAACTAAAACCTGATCGTAAATCATTTGTTGCTGCAGAAATACATTTTGATGAATTTAGTGATTTTATTAATCCAGTTTTCAATATCCCTAAGATTTCTGATGAAAAAATATTAGAATTTAAAAGAAAAGTTTATGACGAATTTGCAGATTACATTGAAGACTATATTCCAAGTGATATTAGAAATAAATATGATTTAATTTCTTTAAAAAGAGCATTGAAATATATAAATATTCCTGAAGACATGGAAGAAGTTTCTATGGCTATAAAACGAATCAAGTTTGAAGAATTATTTTTGTATCAATTGAAGATTAAATATATGCTTTATATGAGAAAAAATAATCCTCAAGGTGTGTCAATAAACTATAATGAAACTTTGGTAAATGATTTTATTGAAAAGTTACCTTTTAAATTAACAATAGATCAAGAAAAATCTGTGAATGAAATATTAAAGGATATAAAGGCACCGTATAAAATGAATCGTTTATTACAAGGTGAGGTTGGAAGTGGAAAAACTGTTGTTGCCGCAATAGCTTTATATGCTGTTTTAACTAGTGGATATCAAGGAGCTATTATGGTACCAACTGAAGTTTTAGCACAACAGCATTATGAAACATTTTGTAAATTGTTTTCAAATATAACAATTAATGGTCGAGAAATTAAACTTGATGTTTTATCATCAAGTATTAATCCAAAAGATAAAAAGCAAAAACTTGATGATTTGAAAAATGGTTTGACTGATATCATTATAGGTACACATTCATTATTTCAAAAAGACGTGGAATTTAAAAACTTAGGTTTAGTTGTTACTGACGAAGAACATCGTTTTGGTGTAAAACAAAGAGTCTCGATTGTTGGAAAAGGATATTTAATTGATCATTTAAAGATGAGTGCAACACCTATCCCACGAACACTAGCTATTTCTATTCTAGGTGATTCAGATATTTCTACGATCAAAACACTTCCCGGCAATAAAAAAGAAACAATTACAAAATATCTAAAGTATAAAGATCGTAAAGAAGTCTTTGATCACATAAAAAAGGAATTAGACTTGGGACATCAAATATATGTTATTTGTCCTGCGATAGATGAATCTGAGGCTATGGATTTGAAAAACGCAACAACTATATATGAAAATATGAGTAGATATTATGAAAATATATGTAAAGTTGGTTTAATTCATAGCAAATTAAAAACTAATGAAAAAGAAGATGTTATGAATAAATTTTCAAATAACGAAATTCAAATTCTTGTAAGCACAAGTGTTATTGAAGTTGGTGTAAATGTTGTTAATGCTACTACGATGGTAATTTTAGATGCTGATCGTTTTGGAATAGCTCAACTTCATCAAATGAGAGGCCGTGTTAGAAGAAGTGATAATCAAGCATTTTGTTATCTTATAAGTGATACGGAAACGCAAACTGCAATTGATAGATTAAAACTAGTTTCTGAAAACAATGATGGATTTGTGCTTGCTGAAGAAGATCTTGCTATACGTGGTCCTGGAGATTTCTTTGGTGAACGTCAAACTGGAAATGTTTTGTTTAAAATGGCTGATTTGATTTTAGATAAAGATATTTTAGAACTTGCTGATAAAATTGCTTTTGAAAAAATAGAAACTAAAGAATTATTTGAAAGTGAAGAATATGCTAAATTACTGAAAATTGTTAATTTGAATTATATAAACAACAAAGAAATGTTGGATTAGGAGGTTTGTTATGGATAGTTTTGCTACAAAATTTAAAGAATTTGCTAATGAAAATGATATAAAATATCGAGATATTAGTATTTATTTTCAAGCATTTACTCACAAAACATTTGCTAATGAGCATAATATTAAATGTAATGAAAGATTAGAATATATAGGAGATGCCATCCTTGACTTCTTAGTTGGTGAATTTTTATATGAAACTTACCCAGATGCACCTGAAGGAGAACTTACTAAAAAAAGAGCAAGTTATGTAAATAATGAAGCTAATAAAGCGTATGCTTTAAAACTAGGACTTGATAAACTTTTATTACTAGGCCATGGTGAAGAAGTTCAAGGTGGAAGAAATAAAGTTAACATTCTTGGTGATCTTTTTGAAGCTTTTTTAGGAGCTGTATATATGGATTCTAAGAAGATAAGTCAAGTCCGTAACATTTTAAAGAAAATTGTTTTCCCTAATATTGTTGATGAAACAGATTTCATAAAAGATTATAAGAGTAAATTACAAGAGTTGATGCAAGCAGAAAATCGTAAAAGCGTAACATATTGCTGTGATAAAGAAGAAGGACCAAGCAATGAAAGATTGTTTTACTTCTCAGTTTATTTTGAAGGAGCTAAACTTGGTGAAGGCGTTGGAAGAAGCAAAAAAGAAGCAGAACAAGCTGCCGCAAAAGATGCTTTGGAAAAGTTAGCTAAATAGGTGATTAGATATGAAAAGTTATGTTGACTTAATGAAAGAAAATATAATTGATTTTGGTAATTTAATTTTAGAAAAGTATTACTTGCTTAACTTAAATGAAATCGAGTGTATGGTTTTATATAAGCTAAATAAATACAGTAAAGAAGTTAATAATATTCTTAACCTTTCAGATTTAGAAAAGAAAATGAAATTAGATATAAATCAATTAGGAGATGTACTAGCAGGTCTAGTGTCTAAGGGATTTGTTACTCTAAAAATGAGCGATGATGAAAAAGGTACTCTCATAGAAGAATTTTCGTTAGAAGATGCATATAAAGAATTATCATATGTCTTAGAAAATGGTGAGAGAAAAATTGAAAATGATCAAGTAAACAAAGATTTTCAAGAAGTTTTAAAACTTTTAGAATCTAAAAATAACAAACCACTTTCACCAATAGAAATGCAGACAGTTCAAAAATGGTTTTTTGAATATAAATATGATTTTGAACTAATTAAAGAACAAATTGAAAAAACATATAAAAATAAAAATGCTTCTGTTAGTATAGTTGATCGTCAACTATTCGCAAAATCTCGTGAAACGTTAACGTCAGATGAAATAGAAGCAGCTCAAGAAATTCTAAAAAGAAAATATGGAAAAAAATGAAGCTAATAGAATTTTTGAAATTCTAAGTAAAATGTTTCCTGATGCTCACTGTGAACTAATATACAATAATTTGTTTGAACTTTTAATAGCAACTATATTATCTGCTCAAACTACAGATATAAAAGTAAACATAGTAACTTCAGTTTTATTTAGTAAATATCCTGATTCTTTTGCCCTTCAATTTGCCGATATATGTGATGTTGAAGAAATAATAAAACCTTTAGGTTTATATAAAAATAAGGCAATAAACATTATAAATTTATCAAAAATACTTGCAAGTGAATATCAAGGCGTAGTACCTAATAATTATGATCTTTTAATTAAACTTCCTGGTGTAGGCCGAAAAACAGCTAACGTGGTTTTATCAGAAGGATTTGACATACCACGAATAGCCGTTGATACGCATGTACTTAGAGTAAGCAATCGTCTAGGACTTTCCTTAAAAAATAACCCAAATGATGTTGAAGAAGATTTAATGAATTTGTTTGATAAGAAAATTTGGAAAGATGTTCATTTGAAGCTTCTCTTTTTTGGGCGCTATTTTTGTAAGGCAAAAAATCCCAATTGTGATAAATGTTTTAATAAAAGTAATTGCCACACAAAAAATGACAAATAAAAACACCTCTTTAAGGTATAATCTTTAAGAGGTGTGTTTTTATGTTTGTAAAAATATTTGATGAAAATCACGAAGAGGATTTGGAGGATGCTGTAAATGATTTTATAAATAACGATGGTATAAAAGTCATAGACATCAAATTCCAAGTTGCCATCATGTATGATAATAAGGATCAAATATACTGCTATACAGCAATGATTATTTATGATATAGAAGAATAATTTTTATTTTTAAAAGATTCAACTGTACGATCAATAATTATTGATGCATATTGCATTAATTCTTCTTTTGAATATGTACAATCAGTAGATATACAGTAACTTGTAATATAATATATTCCACCAGTTAAGAATGAAACATATAAATCAAGAGGAACAAAAAGTTTACTTTCTAAGTTAAATGTAGAAATAACTTCCCTAATTGTTTTTTCAATATGATTTTTAAAGATAAACTGAAGAATAGAATTATCTTGAAGAGTCATTACTGAAAAAACAAATTCTCTGTTTTGGCAACAAACTTCAATATATAATTTTATAAATGAGGAAATATATTTTGTTGGATTTGTTTTAGCTTCAAAATCCTTTGTCTCTGCATTTAATTTTAACTTGATTTTTTCTGTTTCATCAGAAATAATATTGTTGAATAAATCATATTTATCATGATAATGATTATAAAAAGTAATTCTATTAACATTTGCAAGACTACATATATGATTTATTGTTATTTTTTCGATAGGATACTGTTTTATTAGGTCAACAAAAGATGATTTTAATGCGTCCTTTGTTTTTGTTACTCTGAGATCAATTTTATTTTTATTCATCTTTTACTCCTTATGTGATAATACAATATCACATTTTTATTATATCAAGAAATCAATTTTTTTAAAACTACATTATTCAAATTTTGTTATAATTATTCATTTTATTTAACATTTTGTCATTTTTGTGTGCTTATTAATGTAGTTTATATCAGGTTTACCAAAAACTGATTTATGATTTTTATATGTAACAAAAGAACCTTCTTGCTCTGGAATACGTTTGACATTTTTTACAATTGTATAATCGACACAAACATTTGTGCTCTCACTATATGAAGAATAATAAGAGGCTATACAAGCAGTAAGATATATAAGGTCATCCGTTAGATTTTCTGTTCTTAAAATTACGTGACTACCAGGGACGTTTTGCACGTGAAAGAAGTAATCAGTTTTCTTAGCAAAGGTATTGGTTAAATAATTATTTTGAATATTATTTTTACCAACAAAAATATAATCATCATTTAAAGTTATATATGTTGTAATATTTGGCTTTGCTTTTTTTGGTCTTTTAGTTACTTTTGATTTAATTTGTAGTTCATCATAAATTTCCATTAAATCATTAATTTTAGATATTTGTAATTGATTTAATAAACATTCATAATAATTAAGCTGATTATTTGATATATTAAGTTGATTATTAATAAAGGTAATGGCACGTTTAGCTTTTTGATATTTTTTAAAAAAATGTTTGGCATTTTGTTCAGGAGTTAATAAAGGATCTAAGCTAATTGTTATTTTGTTATTATTATCGTAAAAATTATCAACTACAATTTTATTATCTCCTTTTTTACATAAATATATATATGATAAAAGAAGATTACCAATTTTTTCATATTTTAAATCATCATTAGCTATTTCAAGTTCATTCTTTTGTTTATTAATTTTATTTTTTATTCTTTTATTTTTTTTACAATATTTTAATTCAACTAAACAACTTACTTGTAATTTCTTTTGCCTCTTCAAGGGTTTTAGGATTGTCAGGTAAAACACCTGACAATCTTTCTCCACTTTGAGACGAAATAACCATTGGGGTCTTTTGATTTTGAAGTTCAGTCAAATAATTTTCTATAATTTTATTTTTCACATTGTCATCAGATAATACATATTGATTAATTATCGGATCGTCTTTTTTATTGTCATTATTCTTTAAATGAGATAAGACAACATTTGCCCAAGCCATTTGATATGGATTTTGAGCCTTTTGTGCAGATAAACTTTCTTTTATCTCATCTGCATAAAAATTTGCTTCGCTGTTGTTTGAAAGGAACAGAGCAAGATTTTGTTCATCAATTTTTACTTGTTTTTCATAATCATTTTCAGCCGATAAGTCTTTTTCTTCACCTACCTTTTCTTGCTGTTCTCTTATTTCAATTTTCTCTTGTTCTGTTTTATCTTTTTCCATACTGCTAAGCAACTGACATTTTTTAGTAAATTCACTCTGAAGATTGTTATATGCATCTAACAAAGCCTCAACGCTTTTGAACTTCCCTAAATCTGTCTTTTGAGAGCCGATTTCACTCACAACTCTTTCATCATTCTCCTTGTTTAAGGCATTTGTCGGTTCCTCAATCGGTTGTTCTCTATCATTCTCTTCCATCAATTACTCTCCTTCTCTAATTTCTTATGTTCTTTTATATGTTCTAAAAATAGTTCTTCAATTTTAATATTTTTGTTCTTTGCTTTTTCAAAATCTTCGCCCAGCATAAAAGCAATATGCTCATTTATATGTAGATCATGAGAATCAATAACACTAGGTTTGCAATTTATTCCGTCCATCATTTTTAAATTTTCATTATCTGCTTTTTTAATATGTAGTTCGTTTATATCTTGAGCATTTTCCCAAATTCCCATGCCAAGCATTTCTAATATTTTACTTTTCATTCTATTTGAAAGTTGTCCATCTTTATCTTTTAAAATACCATTTTCAAGCAAAGAAAAAATCATTTCTCGTCTTTGAGATAATGTTTGAAGACTGTCAGTCTGATTCTCTATTTCTATATCATCGCTAGATACATCTGATGATGAGAAATAAAACATTTCAATCTGTCCATTCTCCCCAATAATCCTTGCAAGCCTTGGAAATACAGCAAATTGTTTATATAACTTTAAAATCTTATCTGCAATATCTCTAGTCGCCACCTTAATGCTTTCAACAGAGGCATTAAGTCTTGTTTCATCTTGACTAATTAAAAGTTCAAGAGCAGTCCCACTGATACTTGAAGATATTGACCCTGTGCTTAAGAGGTCATTTACACCACTAATTTTGTTAAATTCATCAAGCAAACTATTTTCTTCATCACTTAAGCCACTCGGCAGACTTTCACTTTCAAGATATTTAGGTTGCTTTGAACCCTGTCTGTAAACTAGAACTTTGCCTGGACACAACCCCTCATCTTCTAGATTATCTAAATCAACTGAACCATCTTCTACAGAAAGCACACCGAGTGAAAGTCTATTGATAAATTCATGCTTTCTATTTTTGACTGCGTTAAAAGCCCTTTGAACAGGAATTAATCTTTCAATAACACTTGTTCCCCAAAAACAACCAGGTTCTTCAATACTTGTTTGACGAACAAAAGGGAAATCACGTTGTCTATCTTTTCCAACCATAAATGGAAGTTCATCATCATAAACAAGTTGTTCTCCTGCAATAATAGTAAGTCGTCCATTTGGATATTCTGAATTTGGTCGAACATATCTTTCAATTACGATGGCACTATCATTTTTTACACATTCAATTATTTTAGGAACGGTTCCATTAAAACCAAGCCCACCAATTCCTACTGATACATTATCAAGTGAATATGTATTAACTCTTTCTCCTTTAACATCTATCCCATACATACTTTTTATTTGTTTAACAGTATATGCTTTTGCATGAATTAAACTTTGACATTCATCTAGACTTTCACAGACTGGAGAATCTGGATAAATTTCAAATGGGCTTACTACGCTAAACTCAATTTCGCCACTCTTTATTGGTTGTCCTATTTCGTCCTGCCCTACAACTTGACCAATAGACGAATTCCAAACAATTTTATAAAATACTGTCCCACAAACTTCAGACCACTTTATCGCTTGATTTACTTTAGAATCTATACCAAGTTTATTTTTTACTGATTGATAAATCTTTTTAGAAACTTTTGCAGATTGTTTATCTCTTTCATCATTAGTTGCTGGCAAAATGTTTATCTCTGGTTTTATCTTTGATAATTTTGCATATCTCATATCATAAATTGGTGCTATATGATTAAAAACTTCTCTCTCTTGCCAAAAAAATTGACGTTCTTGCTCTTCAAGTTGTCCACCATAACCAACATTACAGTATTGATTTCCCATTAAAAAATTCATATTGATTTGCCATATAAGGTCAAAACTTTTTCTTGCTTCTGCTCTTCTTTTAAAATCATCAATGACTTCTTTTACAATTTTATCATTATCTTTCTTCATGCTCTCTCCTCAATTTCTTATTTAATTTAAAAGGGCTTTTTACAGTTCTAGGTTTTTGTAACTTTGCAATTTCATTATACATTCCTTTTAAACATTCTTCACAAAAACATAAATCACGTTTTATAACTCCCTTTGTAGAAAAAGAATATTTTGCCAAATTATTACACCCATAAAAATCACATTTTACTTTGTGTAAGCATTCTTTAATCTCCATCTTTTCCCCCTTTCAATATTTCTTCCAGTCGCTCTTTTTCAAGTAATAGTTCTTCATCAGACATTTCTGACACTTTGTCTTCATAAGTTTTATAATATCGCTCAAGCAAAACCTTTACTGCAGATATATCAGGACTAAAATGCTTTTTAGTAACCTTTTTTTTAGATAACTTTATTTGACCTTCGTCATCAAATGTATATTCTTCTATTACTTCATCAGCATTATATCCTAATGCCTTTTTGAGAAGTGCCTTTCTAATCTTGTCTTCATCTTCCACTTCATGCTCCTTTGCAACTTTGTCAAAATTATAAAGCCCACAAGCAACCATTTTCAATGTTTACTGCCAAATTTTTAAAATAAATTTGACAAAAAAATAATAAAAAATTATTAATTTAAGTTAAATCATTATAAAAATAATTAATTTAAAAATAAAAAATTTATTTTTTCAAAATATGTAACAAAATTCAAATAAAAAACTAAACTGATATTGTAGAGGTCAAACAAATGAAAAACTTACTAGAATTTAAAAATGTCAGTTACTTCTATCAAACAAAAGAAAGTGAAGTAAAAGCCCTTGATAATGTTACCTTTAATGTCCAAGAAAAAGATTTTGCATCTTTAGTTGGCCCTAGTGGTTGTGGAAAAACAACTATTCTCTCTCTTATTGCAGGTCTTCTTACACCTTCTTCCGGAGAAATAATTTTAGATGGAAAACCCATCGTAAAAAACGATGGCAGAATCGGCTATATGTTTCAACGTGATCATTTATTTGAATGGAGAACTATTTGGCAAAATATTATTCTAGGTCTAGAAATTCAAAAACAGCATAAAAATTCAGAAAAGTTAAAACTTGCTGAAGATTTGCTTAAAAAATACGACCTTTACAACTTCAAAAATAAAAAACCTCGACAATTAAGTGGAGGTATGCGACAAAGAGTTGCGTTAATTAGGACATTGGTTTTAGAGCCTAGTTTGCTTCTCCTTGATGAACCTTTTTCTGCCCTTGATTTTCAAACCAGACTAAAGGTTTGTGATGATGTATATGAAATAATAAAAAGTGAAGAAAAAACAGCACTTTTAGTTACTCATGACATATCGGAAGCATTAAGTATGTCAGATAAAATCATAATATTGACAAAACGTCCTGCAACAGTAAAAGAAAAACTTGAAATAAACTTTCAAGGAAAAACTCCACTATCTAAAAGAGAGGATAAAAATTTTGGCAACTATTTTGATAAGATTTGGAGAAATCTATGCTGAAAAAAAATAAAAACATCAATTTTTCAAAAGCAAGAGTGCAATATCTTAAAAGACAAAAAAAAGACAAATTTTTAGTTATATTTTGGCAAATTGCTATATTCGTTATATTCTTAGGAATTTGGCAATTATGTGCTGAATTTGGAGTTATTGACCCTTTCTTCTTTTCAAGTCCTAGTCGTATTGTCGCAACCATAATTGATCTTGCAAAACAAAACAATCTTTGGATTCATATTTGGACTTCTCTATATGAAACAATCATTGGATTTATTCTTGCAACCGTAATAGGATTTTTAATTGCAGTTTTACTTTGGTGGAGCGAAAGACTAAGAAAAATTCTTGAACCATATCTGATAATTTTAAATAGTTTGCCCAAAATAGCACTCGGCCCTATGATTATCTTTTGGGTAGGTTCAGGAACAGGTGCCACAATTGTAATGTGTGTTTTAATTTGCGTAATAATTACTACAATATCAATGCTTAATGCTTTCATTTCATGCGATAATGATAAAATACTTCTCATGAAATCAATGCACGCAAATAAATTTCAAATATTCTATAAACTTATTCTTCCAAATGCCCTACCTGAATTTATATCTGTATTGAAAATTAATGTCGGAATGAGTTGGGTTGGAACAATTATGGGAGAATACTTGTCAAGTAAGGCAGGTCTTGGATATCTAATTAATTATGGAAGTCAAATTTTAAAACTAGACATTGTTATGGCAAGCATTACACTACTTTGTATTCTTGCTGCTGGAATGTATTTTCTTGTCAGTCCTTTTGAGAAAAGGTATAAAAAATAAATCAATTAAAATCACACCACCTAAAATGCTGGCAAGTGGATAAAGATATAAAACAATAAAACTAAAGCCCAGCAGTGAAAACACAAGGGGAAATAAAACACTTACTAGAAAAATCAAAAATTCATTTTTGCACAGCCCTCGCATAGAAAAAGATGAAGTATAGACAAGTGAAAACAATGTTGTAATGCAACCAATAAAAACAACAATAGTCATCAAAAATTTTTGAAATCCTGAAAATAAAGATAAAAGTGGCATATCTTGAACTAATGATGATTGATTTTGAAGTAAAACGATATTAGTTGAAAGTAATATCAAAAAGAGCACGAGTGCTGAATAAAAAGCAACTCGTGCTTTTTGCTTTTGAGTCAAAGATTGCCCTAATTTGCATATCAATACGCTTCCATTTGACAAATTCAAAATAACATACAAAATTGCATATACAAACGATATCCCTAAATTATTATTTTGAATACTGACAAATTTAAAATCAATAACAGTCCATAAATTTATTACAAAAATCAAAATCATTAAGGGAATAAAAATAGTATTTAATTTATTAAGACTTCCCATACCATTTTTAAATACAACAAAACTCATCAGTAAAACCAAAACAAATATAAAACAACTTAAAAAAATGTTTAAATTGCAAATTGTATTACTTATACCTGCAAACATTGCAGATGAAAAAATTAAACACAATATTAAATTTGAATAAAATGAAAATTTCGATTTTGACAAACGATTTAAAGCATCTTCACTTTTATTCAAAATAAATCTAATTAAAAAATAAAATAATAAAAAAATAAAAAAAATACAAAGATATGAATAGTTGCCAAAACGTGAAAAAAACACAGCAATTTCTTTACCACTAATAAACCCAGAACCAATTACCGTCCCAACAATTGCAATAACAGCAAAAAATACATTTTTCATCATTTATATTCTATTTCGACATAAAGTCTTTTAGAATAAACAAGTTAAGGAGTTTAAAATGATTATTAATACAAATTATAGAATGGGTGCTTTCGTTGACCTATGCCATTGTGGTTGCAATCAACCATGTGGATATTGGCAAACATCATGCCCACCTGGTCCACAATGTTGCTTCCCATCTTGTCCTTCTCTATGTAACCCTTGCCAAGAACATTATTGTGGGCACAATAACTGCTGTGGGAACAGTTGTATAGATATATGCCTTCCCAAAAATGCTCTTTTCTTTATGGCTGGATATCTAATCAGCAAAAAAATAAATTAAATAAATTCTACAAAAAATGTCATGAAAAAATAATAATTATTAAATTTTTAATTATTTAGTAATTAATTTTTATCTTTTTAACACATTTTTATAAAAAAGAGAGTTTTTTAAATTTAATTAAAGTTTAATCCTTTAATAAATAAAAAACTCTTTTTTTATGTAAAATAATAAAATATAATGGGATTTTTTAATTATTACTAATTAATTTATCAATTTCCTCTTTTATTACCTTAACTATTAATTCAATCAACATTTCTGTATCAGCAGCAATGACTATATTATACCCATTGTATTGAATGGCAACAGTATTTGCTCCTGCCTCTTTACATATAAAAAGTCCTGGCATAGTATCCCAAACATTTAACTTTTTCCCAACCAAAATATGTGCTGATGTTTTAGAAGTCGCAACAACAACAAAATTGTAACAAGCAGCCCCAAACATTCTTATCTTTAAAATATCTGGAACTAATTTATAAATTATATTATTCTGCAATTTTACTATCTCTAAATCTGTTGAATGTATATCCATATCAATCATTGCATCTTTTATTTCTACTGGAGAAATATCTAATTTTTTATCATTTAAGAAGGCACCCTCACCTTTTTTCGCAAAATATAGTTCTTTAAAATAAGGTAAATATATAATTGCAAATTGGCATTCACCATTTGCATAAAAAGCAACTTGAATTCCACATTCTTTTAAACCATTCATATAATTTAATGTTCCATCAATGGGGTCAATAATCCAACTTCTATCCTTTAAATCATTATAAGAGTTTGTTTCTTCGCTAATAATATTATCATTTAAAAAATTAGATTTTATAGTATCAATAATATATTTTTCGCAAGCAATATCTTTATCTGTAAAATAATCTGCTTTACCTTTGGAAGTTTTTTTAGAAGCACCTTTCAAAAATATATTATCGCCTACATAAAGAATTGCTTCTTTCATAATATTAAACTCTTTATCAAACATAAATTCTCCTTTAATCTACAAAAAATATATTAAATGATTAAAGAATATTTGTCAATCATAATCAATAAATAATAGGTTTAAAAAATCATTTGTAAAATTATTATGTCTTTGATATAATTAAACACGGAGAAAAGGATGAAAAGATTTTTCGGTAAAAAAAATAACAACAATATAATTATTTCTGGGGACGAATTATTTCATTTAAAAAAAGTTTTAAGAATGAAAGAAGGCGATAAAATAATTGCGTGTATTGATGACGATTATGATTATTATTGTAATATAAAAGAAATTGGGAAAAATGATTGTATTTGTGAAATAGAAAAAAAAGAGTTAAATCTTGCCAATCCTCAAAAAGATATAACTCTTTTTCAAATGCTACCTAAAAAAGAGTATATAGATAACATTATTCCCAAATCAATAGAACTTGGAGTTAATAATATTTACTTTTTCACAAGTAAATGGACAATGAATAAATCTTTAAAAGAAGAAAGATTAAATCAACAAATCCTTACTGCTTGTAAACAATGCGAACGTTCAAAATTATTAAAAGCAAATAAACTATTAAAATTTACTGAAATGTTAGAATATCTGAATGGATTTGATCTTGTTTTATTTCCTTATGAAAATGAAACTATAGATAATACATTTCAACCTAAAATTTTAAATAATAAGAACAAAATAGCAATAATTATCGGCAATGAAGCCGGTTTTACAGATGAAGAAGCAAGTATGATTAAAAATAGAAATGCCAAAAGTATCAGTTTAGGAAAACGCATTTTAAGATGTGATACTGCAGTTGTTGCTGTTTTATCATTAGTAAGCATATTATCAAACAACTAAAAGGAGTTTATATAATGATAATATTTGTTAGACATGGACAAACAGATTGTAATATAAATGGAATAATTCAAGGTCATCTTGATGCCCCATTAAATCAGACAGGAATAGAACAAGCAGAAAAAACTGCAGAAGAACTTAAAAATACAAGTATTGATATTATTTATTCATCACCTTTAATAAGGGCAAAAAAAACTGCTGAAATTATAAATAAATATCATAGTTGTCCAATAATTTGTGATGATAATTTAAAAGAACAAAATGCAGGCGATGCAACAGGTATGTGTGAAAAAGATATAACTAAAGAAATGTTTGAAGAATTTTGTGAAGATCCTCATAAATTCAATGCTGAATCTGAAGAAGATTTATATAATCGAACAGCAATATTTTTTAAATCTATTGAAAACTCAAATAAAAATATATTAGTAGTTGCACATAGAGGAAATTTTAAAATGCTTTATAGATGTATTAACAAATTATCTCCTAACGATAAAATTGAATCTATAGGAAATGCTGAAGTAAAAACATTAAAAAAATAACAACAAAAAATGTTGTTATATTCCTTTACAATTTCGACAATTTATGTTAATATAAAAATGTTGATAATTTAATTTTCTTAATAAGGATCTATAATGAATAATCAAACATGCTATGAAATGCTGATAAATAATTGCGACCTTAAAAAAGGGTCAATTTTATTTAATAGACATAAAATTTCAATGAACAAATTCCTAAAAGATATTGAAGAATTTGCAATATCTTTAGTTGAACTAGGGTTTAAAAAAGGTGATGTTTTAACAATATATTTACCAACATGTCCACAAGCACTTGTTGGTTTTTATGCTTGTTCAAAACTTGGAGTAATAGCGAATATTGTTCACCCCCTTCTTCCTCTTGACAAGTTAAAGGAAAATCTTCTACAAACAAAATCCAAAGGACTTATGTTTTATGATATATTAATCAAAGACCATAAAGAACTTGTAGGATTAAATCAAATACTGATAAGTTGTTCTATAGCAAATTATGTATTCTTTAGAAAAGGTCTTTATTATCTATATACAAAAATTAAAAGCAAAACTTGTAATCACACTTTAAAATATTCAAAACTAATAAATCACAAAAATAAAAATAGCACAGCCAATATTGTTACGGGGTTGGGGCTTTGTGATGATGTCGTTTGCACCATGCATAGTGGTGGAACAAGTGGTCAACCTAAAATCGTTCAAATAACTAATCGTGCATTAAATGAACTTAGTATATCGCTAGAAAAAATGTATACAAGAAAAGAACGTGGCACAGAATATGGTCTTGTTGCCCTACCTATGTTCCATGCTTATGGACTAGGAGTTGCTGTGCACACTTGTTTAACAAATAAATATAGTCTTATTTTAGTTCCTAAATTTATTCCAAAAGAGATAAATAACTTAATAAAATATCATAATGTAACATTTATGGCAGGCGTGCCTATTATGTTTAAAAAAATGATAGAACATAAAAATTTTTATGGAAAACATCTTGCAAAATTACGTGATTTATGGTGTGGTGGCGATGTTTTAAACGAACCTTTTATAGAACATTTTGATACAATTCTTGAAAAATATAAAGCACCTGCCCGTCTAATGCGAGGATATGGACTTACTGAAGTAAGCAGTGTTTGTGCTGTCAACACATTTGAGAACTATAAAAAATATAGTTGTGGGAAAGCAATTCCAAACACTGAAATACAAATTTGGGACGAAAATGAAAAAGTTTTAAAACCAAATACTATTGGAGAAATTGTGGTAAACTCCCCTTCGGTAATGGCAGGTTACCTTGATGGAGAAAAGGGCTATGTCGTAAAAGAAGACAAAGTTTGGATAAAAACTGGCGACTTAGGTTATTTAGACAAAGATGGTTTCTTATTTATTCTTGATCGAAAAAAGAGATCAATTAAAATTAGTGCAATAAATATCTTCCCATCAGAAATAGAGAACCTAGCAAAAACACATCCTGAGGTTGATGAAGCATGTGCTGTTCCTTATCATTATAATGATAAAACCTATATTAAACTTTTTATATCATTAAAAAATAAAGAAGCAAATAAAGAAAAAATCAAACGAGAACTTTTCTCTATGTGCGAAAAAAATCTTATCAAATACTCTTGGCCTAGAATTATTGAGTTTATAGATGAAATGCCAAGAACAAATTTTGGTAAAGTTGATTATAAAAAATTTGAGATGATATAGGTGAGATATGGAAGAAATAAAAAAATATGATAATGTTTCTATTAAAGAAACTCAAATAGAAGAAAAAATAGATAAAAATAATAATGTAACACAAGAAACAAAACGAATAAAAAGTATTGATAGATTTCGAGGATTTTGTGTTTTTGCAATGCTTATATTTCAATTTTTAAAAAATTTTAAAAATTTAGGATTTCTATCAAGACTTGCAGATCATTCACTTGAGAATGGAATTGTAATTTTACCTGGAATGACACTTGCAGATATTATTGCACCAGCATTCATATTTGCAATAGGTCTTACATTTGCACTATCGTTTAGCAAATGGCAAAGATTATATGGAACAAAACATGCTATTATTCATTACCTTGAAAGGGCTTTAGCAATTATAGGTGTCGGCACTTTCCTTGACCTTTGCAATAAATTTCTAGATATGTTTGGTGGCGACTATACTTTAAATGCTTTTGACTGGACAGTAACTGCTTTCTCTATTATTGCAATTATAGGACTTATTTTAAGACTGCTCGCTTTAATTCCATCATGGAATAAAAAGTTATCCCCTATCGCAGAACAAATTTTCTATATTGCCTTGTCTTGTTTAGGGCTTATGAATATTATAATAACATCAATTGATTATGCAAGTGTAGTAAATGGACAAGGAGTTATTTATAGTTATTGGGTAACTCTGCAAGGTATAGGATTTGCAATACTCGTTGCATTTCCATTTGTTAAGGCAAAATCATGGGTTAAATTTTTAGGAGCAAGCATAATAACTATCGCATTTACAATTTATCATCAAATTGGAAATAATAGAGAACTTCTAGATGTAATTGTCCATGGTGGTGTTGTAGGTGGCTTTGGTTGGGGTGCGATGCTTATCTTTGATATGTTCATCGCTGACTTATACTTTAAGAAGAAATATAATGCTTTAATAGTTTCGGCATTTTTCTGTGCAATAGGAGTTATGGCTACCCAATGGCTTGGCACAATAAATTTAGGAAGTTGTTCCCCTACTTTTATTTTAGTAGGTGTTGGCTTAAGTGGTTTAATATTTGTTGTATTTGATTTACTAGACAAATATCATAAAACAAAATTTGATCCACTTATTTGGTGGGGAAAGAACCCAATTATAATGTTTTTAGTTGAATTTTTCGTTATAGGTCTCTATACGTCATTAATGCCAGAATCTGCACTGGCACAAGCACCAGTTTGGCTTGCACTTATCCAAGGAATAATTGCAATAGTTGGACTTACGGCGTTTGCATACCTACTTTCGAGAAAGAAAAAATCAATAAGTTTATAAAAGGAGAATGATATGTCAGAAGACAAAACAAAGTTTGAAGAAGTTCAAAATGTTGATAACAATGCCAATGACACAGTTGAAAACATTGAAAATAAAACTATTAACAAACAAACTGATGTAAAAATTGAAACAACAGAACCGAAAAACGAAAAAAAGAAAATTAAATTCAATTTATTTAAAAAGAAAGAAAATAATGAAATAACAACCAATAATAATATTGAAAATATATCAAACAAAAAATCAGAAAGAGTGCTTTCTATTGATAGATTTAGAGGACTTTGTATGTTTTTAATGGTTTGCTCATTTATTTTCCCATTATTTTCATGCTTTGACTTCTTAGCACCAGTTGTAGAGCATGGAAGTGGTGGTTTTCAAGTATTGCCAGGAATATCATTTGCAGATTTATTTGCGGCAATGTTTATATTTGTAATAGGACTTACAATAGTAAAAAGTTTCAAATCTAGAGAAGCAAAAGTGGGCACAAGAAAAGCATACTTGCAACTCGCATTAAGATTCTTGGCTTTAATTGGTATAGGAATTTTATTTAATGGTTTTGAAAATGGTTGGGTTGATATCTTCCTTGGGGATAAAACCTTTGCAGATCTATCAATACAAATTAAAATATATGCAATAGGATTCTGGATTGCAATTGCACTACTTATTGTTTATGTAATTTCAAGATTTGTCAAAAATGATAAATTTAAAGTTGTTGCAGAAAATATGTTTAGATATTTCTTGGCTCTTGCAGGAATTCTTGCATTGTATTTCATTTTAGTGGCAACTGCTGAAAAAATAACAGTTCCAACAGATGGTAATAGATATGGTGGTTGGGAGTGGGATACTCTTCAAAACATAGGTCTTGCTGGACTTATGGCACTTCCATTTATCAGATTTGATAAATGGGGAAGACTTATAATGGTAGGAATAACATTTACAGTTTTAACAATTCTTATGCAAAATGGTTTATTCCCTCTTGCAAACTCAATCTTAGAAGGTGGTATAATTGGTGGCTTTAGTTGGGCTTGCATTCTTTTAATGGGTTCAGTTTTTGCAGAATTCAAAGACGATAATAAAAAATATTGGATTTTAACATCTTTGATTCTTCTTATTTCAGTTGTCTTGATTGTTGCATTTAATTTTACAGCAGCAAAAAGAGGTTGCACTCCTGTTTATGCAATGTTCTGCATAGCAATCGCTGCAATGATTTGGGGAGGACTTAACTGCATAAATAATTGGAAACCTAAATTTGATTTCTTTGCAATTTGGGGAAGTAACGCAATACTCACCTACATCTCAACAATATTTGTTGTTGGTATGCTTCTCGGTGGGCTTCTTGGAACTCAACTTGCAGGATTAAGTATTTGGGCTGCTATTCCAATCGTTTTAGTATTTCTTGGAGCATTTACAGTTATGAACTGGCTTTTAAAACGTTCAAATAAATATATAAGAATTTAATTAAAAAGATATGACAAAAAAACACTTAAATATCATAATAAAAATGAATTTAAGTGTTTTTTAATATAATCTTATCATTTTCTCAACATATAAGATTAAAAATATTAATAATTTTTTTATTATTTTTCTTTGCATATTCAAAAGCCACTCCCGTTCCACTTTTCTGCACAAAGGATAATCTTCTATTTTTAGTTGTCATAATATCCTTTTTATAACTTTCATCATAATAAAAAATAACAACATCACTCTTATCAATCATATCTTGATTTCTAAAAATATATTTATTTCCCCCAGCATTCTTAACCTTTTGTGAAAAATAACTATATTCATACATACTATCAATTAATCTTTGATAAACTTCAGGATAAACATGATGATCACAATTTGCAAATACCCTTTTGATAAAAGGGTATTTTTTATCTCTCAATTCACTGACAACCTTATAACAAAGAGTGTTGAAAGAA
This sequence comes from uncultured Eubacteriales bacterium, assembly GCA_900557645.1. GTDB lineage: Bacteria > Bacillota > Clostridia > Christensenellales > UBA1242 > Caccovivens. The sequence goes on along the minus strand of USSZ01000010.1, from coordinate 7,164 downwards.
CTTTTGCTTCCAAATATAAAATATTTCACATCATCTGCCACCAATTCTTCAACAATCTTCAAAACCCTTTCATATACCAACTTTTCATCTTTAACTTTTAAATGCCCTATAAAGCAAATAGTAATTGACATAATTGATACCTTTATCTTCATTATAACATAAATTATGTACAATACAAAATATTTTATTGTTTTATACACTATTTTTATGTTTATAACAAATCATATTTCAAATGTTATTGGGTTATAATTTTATTATATGGATAATAAAGAAATAATAAAAAGATTAGGAATTGTAAGAAATAAATCTAATCTATCTGCACGAGAATTAAGTTTACGAATTGGAATGAGTCCACAATACATAAGTCAAGTTGAAAGTGGACGTATTTCTTTATCTATAGAAAAATTAATAACAATTTTAGAAGTGTGTGATTGTCCAATTGATAAATTTTTCTATAAAAATTTTGAAGATTATGATATAGATATGTCATTAATAAAAGAAATTAAATCTCTACCATCAAAAAAGAAACTTACCTTACTAGATTTTTTAAATAATATTATCAAATAACAATACAAAATAAATCAAATTTTTAAATTTAAAAGAAATTTCATATATAGAATTTTAATAAAATATAATTGGAAGCAAAATATGAAAAACTTAAATTATGACGATATAATAAATAGAATAGGATTTTTAGAAATAAAGCAAATTTATCTGCCAGAGAAACAAGTCAAAGGCTTGGCTATAATCCTCAATTTATAAAAACAATAGAAAATAAAAGTGTTGAACTCAAAGTTTCAACTTTGCTTGATTTTTGTGATGTTGTTGGAATAACTATATATGACTTTTTTTATTTAGGCAATAAATATAACAACGAATTTAAATCTATTCTTGAAGACTATTCAAAATTAAATGATGAGCAAAAAACAATCATATCTCAATTAATAAAAAATATGGGTAATAAATAATTTTATGAAATTAATTAATGCTGTTATAGAAAGAATAAAATATTATTTAAATAAGAAACAATTAACTCAATATCAATTATCTAAATTGAGTGGTGTTCCACAATCAACAATAAGTTCTATTTTAACAAATCAAACGAAAAATATAAATCTGGAAACAATATATGATATTTGTGCTGGACTTGAAATTGAATTAGATGAATTTTTTAATTGCGATAGTCTAAAATTAATAAATATAGAAGACTGAAAATTTGAATATTAATGATTTGTAATTGTTATAAATTATAATTTTTTATATTGTTGAAGATAAAAAAATATCTTTAACAAATCTATGTTTAATCTCAAATTTGACTCCATCAACTATATTTGACTTTATGAACGGAAAAATAAATGCACCAAATTCTAAAACAATAAAAAAAACTATTTATTGGTGCAGAAATCACATTAAAAGATTTTTTGATAGAGACTATTTTAACTCAAGTGATGATATACATAAAAAAAGGTTACAAAATTTGTAACCTTTTTTTATTATATTAATTTTTCATATTTTTCAAGAAATTATTATATTTTGTATATGCATTATTCCCTATTTTTTCAGAAAGCCTTACAATTTCTTCTTTAGTATCTTTATCAAGGCTCTTTGGAACTTCTGCCTTTATTGTAACAAGCAAATCTCCATAATAATCTCTATTAAGTGCTTTGACGCCCTTATTTTTTATTCTCATCACAGTTCCACTTGCAGTAAGTTCTGGAATATTTAATGCATAAGTGCCTTTAAGTGTAGGTATATCAACTTTTCCACCTAAAAGAGTCGTTGTAAAAGGAACATAAAGGTCAAGATATAAATCATTTCCTTTTCTAACAAGAAGTTTGTGTGGTAAAACCGAAATTTTAATATTCAAATCACCATTCACGCCCTCTCTTGTTGGAGCATTCCCTTCACCTCTCATACGAAGTGTTTGTCCTTCGTCAATACCTGCTGGGAATTTTACTTTGATTGTCTTATTAACCTTTTGATATCCCTTTCCATTACAATCAGGACATTTTTCTTTTATAATCTTTCCAGTTGCATTACATTTTGGGCAACCGGCTTCTCTAATAGTTGTTCCAAATAATGTATTTTGTTGATACCTTACACGACCAGTTCCACCACATTCAGGACATACAGAGAATTCTTTTCCATTTTTAGCACCTGTTCCACTACAACTTGAACATCTTTCAAGTTTACCAAGTGTTATATTTTTTTCAGTTCCAAAACATGCTTCTTCAAAGGTAAGATTTACGGCAATATTAATATCTTGTCCTCTTTCAGCAGTTCGCGATTCTCCTCTGCCACCAAACGCAGAAAAAATATCTGAAAAAATATCTGAAAAGCCACCACTACCACCAAAGAAATCACCAAAACCACCAGATGAAGAACTTCCACTAAAAGGATTGCCTTCTGCAGAGCCAAATTGATCGTAATTTGCTCTTTTCTTTGGGTCGCCCAGCACTTGATATGCTTCATTAATCTCTTTGAATTTATTTGCTGCCTCTTCAGTTTTATTTAAGTCTGGATGATATTTTTTTGCCAGTCTTCTGTATGCCGATTTTATCTCGTCATCGCTTGCTGACTTATCAACACCTAATATTGAATAATAATCTTTTCCTGCCATAAATAAACCTCTTTTCAAAAAAACTGTTTAAAAATACTATTACAACCTTATCATAATGATAAGATTGTAATACTTTCATTTTTAGTCAACAACTACTTCTGGATTACCATCATTGTTGTCATTATTTCCGTTATTATTGTTACCATTGTTGCCATCTGTTGTTCCTGTGTTGCTATCTGTGCCAGCACCATTAGGATTTGCAGATTGATACATTTTAGAAACTATGCCATTTGAAACATTTGTAAGTTCATCGATTGCTTTTTTAATAACCTCGATATCTTCACTTTCAAATTCTTTCTTTGCTTTTTCAATGGCTTCTTCAAGTTTCTTTTTATCTTCTTCAGCAAGTTTATCGCCATTATCTTTAAGCATTTTTTCAAGTCCATAAACCATATTGTCGGCTTGATTTTTAGTTTCAACAAGTTCCTTACGTTTCTTGTCTTCTTCAGCATGCTCTTCTGCTTCTTTTATTGCTCTTTCAATATCTTCTTCTTTAAGATTTGAAGATGCTGTAATAGTAATATTTTGCTCTTTATTAGTTCCAAGATCTTTTGCAGAAACTTTTACAATACCATTTGCATCAATATCAAAAGTTACTTCGATTTGAGGAACTCCTCTTGGTGCAGGTGGAATGTCTGTAAGTTGGAATCTTCCAAGAGTTTTATTTTGATTTGCAAACTCTCTTTCACCTTGTAATACATGAATATCAACACCTGGTTGGTTATCAACTGCAGTTGAGAAAATTTGAGATTTTCTTGTAGGAATAGTTGTATTTCTTTCAATAAGTTTTGTAAACACACCACCTAAAGTTTCAATACCAAGAGAAAGTGGGGTTACATCAAGAAGAAGAACATCTTTAACTTCGCCACCTAAAACTCCGGCTTGAATAGCAGCACCAACAGCAACGCATTCATCTGGGTTGATTCCCTTATATGGATCTTTTCCTGTAAATTCTTTTACTGCTTCTTGAACTGCAGGAATACGAGTTGAACCACCAACTAAAATAACCTTATCAATTTGATTTTTATCAAGTTTTGCATCTGATAATGCTCTTACTGTGCAATCAATTGTTTCTTTTACAAGATCTTCTGTAATAGAATCGAATTTTGCTCTAGTAAGTTCATATTCCATATGTTTAGGTCCAGTAGCATCAGCAGAAATGAATGGAAGAGAAATTGTTGTTTTTGGAGTAGCAGAAAGGTCAATTTTTGCTTTTTCTGCGGCTTCCTTTAATCTTTGCATAGCAAGTTTATCTGTAGATAAATCAATGCCATTTGTAGTTTTAAATTCTTCAATTAAAAGGTCGATAATTCTGTTATCAAAATCATCTCCTCCAAGTCTTGTATTACCATTAGTTGACAAAACTTCAAATACTCCATCACCTATTTCAAGAATAGATACATCAAATGTTCCACCACCAAGGTCATAAACTAAAATTTTTTGATTTGCGTTTTCACCTTTATCAAGTCCATAAGCAAGTGCTGCTGCTGTAGGCTCATTGATAATTCTTAAAACTTCAAGACCTGCGATTTTTCCAGCATCTTTAGTTGCTTGACGTTGAGAATCGTTAAAATAAGCAGGAACAGTAATAACTGCTTGAGTTACTGGTCCACCTAAATAACTTTCAGCATCAGCCTTAAGTTTTGAAAGAATCATGGCAGAAATCTCTTGTGGAGTATATTCTTTGCCATTTAATGTAACTTTATAGTTAGTTCCCATTTCACGTTTAATAGATTGAACAGTGTTTTCAGCATTTACAATTGCTTGACGCTTTGCAACCTTACCAACAAGTCTTTCTCCTTCTTTGGTATAGGCAACAACTGAAGGAGTTGTTCTATCTCCTTCTGCATTTGCAATAACAGTAGGTTTTCCACCTTCCATAACTGCAACACATGAGTTTGTAGTTCCTAAGTCAATTCCAATAATCTTTCCCATAATTATTTATCCTCCTTTTTATTGACAATGACTTTTGCATATCTAATGACTTTATCATTAAATTTATATCCTGCTTGGTATTCATCCAAGATGATATCATTTTCTTTATCTTGGTCATTCATAACAGCGATAACGTTATGAAGGTGTGGGTTATAGACCTGACCAATAGAGTCTATTTTTTCAACCCCAAGTGATTTTAAAGCATCGTTAATTTTGCTTTCAATCATCTCAACACCTTTAAGTATATTTTCATCAGTAATAGACTTTTTTGCTTCTTTAAAAGTATCAAGACAAGGAAGAAAAACTTCTATAACTGAAATTTGTCCATTTATTTTGGCTTGTTTTATATCTTCAATTGCGTGTCTTCTGAAATTTTCAAAATCAGCCTGAACTTGTTTTGCAAGATTTAAGTATTGACCTGCAAGTTCTTTTGCATCATCAACTTTATCTTCACAAGTGCAATTTTTGCATTCACATTGTTCTTCATCACAAGTGCAATTATCCTTATCATCACAACTACATTCATCATCTTTATGACAAGAACATTCTTCATTGCAATTACATTCACCTTGCTCGCATTTACACTCATCTCCACAGGTGCAACCTTCACTGCATTTATGATTTTCATCACATTTGCAATCTTTTCCACAATCACACTCGCTAGAACAATGACAATTTTCTTTTTCTAAATCATTTTCTTTGTTTAATTCTTGTTCTGACATTTATTCTCCTTTTAAGTTATTTAGATTATCAATAACAACTTTTAGTGCTGAAGCAATTCCTGCATAATCCATTCTTTGAGGTCCAATAACTCCAATAGAAGCAAGTTGTCTTCCGTTTACACATATAGGGGCTTTAACTACAGAACATTTTGCACTATCTTCATCAGCAACAGTAACTTCAATATCCCCTTTACCTTTAATTTCCATCATTGAAGAAAGTTCTTTTTCATCTTCTAAAACATTTAAAACTTTCTTTGCATCTTCAACATCATTGTTATCTTCTAAAAGTTTAGCACTCCCTTCACGTCGAACATTAAGATATTTTTGCTTATTTAATTGTTTCAACCCACTAATTAAAGAGTTTACTACAGTTTGAAAAGCCTTAATTTCACTATGCATTCCCTTTTCAAACTGCTCAATATTTTCAATCATAAAACCAATAGTTTCACCCTTGAAATGATTTGTTAAATAATTAGATGCATCTTGACAATCTTGTGGAGATGCTTTGACATCTAAAGTTTGAGTAATATATCCAGCAATCGTTCCAATCAAAACCATAATTTTATCTTCAAGTAGAGGAATAAGTTTAAATTCACTTAAAACTAAATTTTCAAATCCATCTACCATAACAACCGTTGGATAATTTGTTGCTTTACTAACAATTTTAGCAATTCCAGTAATAATATCATTCAAACTAGATGTTCTTGATGATATAATTTTTTTTACATCATCAAGTTCTGCTTCTGTTGCTTCTACCGATTGTAATAAGTTTTCAACATAATATCTATATCCTTGAGCAGTAGGAATTCTTCCTCCCGAAGTATGCAACTGCTTTAAAAAGCCCATCGCCTCTAAAGCATTAAGTTCACTTCTCAAAGTTGCAGTAGAGCAATTCAAAGAAGTAACATCTTTAATTCCCCCACTAGTTATAGGTGAACAATCTTTAATATATTCTTCTATAGCCATGCAAAGAATTTTTTTCTTACGGTCAGATAATTCCATATTAACCTCTTTAGATGTTTTATCGACTTTTTTGGCACTCTTGTTTTTCAAGTGCTAGCAATATTATATGCATTTATTTGAAAATAGTCAACCCTTTTTGCCAAAATTTTTAATTTTTTTTAATTAATATTATAAAATAAACAATCTATCCTACAACATTAGCCATTATTAATAAATGACTTTTATAATGAAAATAATTCTATATTAAAAAATAAAAAGAAAGAGTTTCAAACTCTTTCTTTTTAATCTAATGTGCCATTTATCCAATTCTCAATATCAGAAGAAGTCGCTTTAGAACTTTCAACTTCACCTATCCAAACAATATCGTCAGGCAATAATCTATTAAATACTTTTGCCCAATCAGTAAATGAACCCAATGTTTTACTTCGTTTTCCATTCTCTTCCACCAAATTACTATCAATAGTTATTGATCCATTATATAGTCCACTTGTGCTTGTTCCACCACTTGTTGTTACATAAATTAAATTATTCTTTATAGTTCCACTAGTTGATATTGCTACAAGTGCACCAAATTTATTTTCTGCATAAATTTTACAATTTTCTATAACATTTGCATTTATTGTTGTATTTGTTGAATTGCTTGCAATAAGTCCTACCCCATCATTACCATAAACATTTGCATTCGTTAAATAAATATTTGTTATGGTTGCACTATTAACAAATCCAAATAATCCTACATTAGATTGTATCTTTTTATTTCCTGCATTTGTGATATTAGGAATATTTATATTATCTATAGCAAATCCTTGCCCATCATAAACCCCTTTAAATGGCTTATCGCCTGTCCCTATTGAATACCAGTTATATTCACTTAAGTTTATTGCTTTTGTCTGTTTAAAATATTTTAATGCACTTCCATGATTA
>USSZ01000009.1 GCA_900557645.1 uncultured Eubacteriales bacterium | reverse complement strand
AAAAATTTAATTATTTAGAATATCTAAATGATAATAATATTGATAAAGTACTTTTGATAGGAAATAAAGATTACTTTGCAATGAGTGAATTTAACTTGGAGGTATAATATGTTATTTAGTAGTTTAACTTTCTTATTTGGTTTTTTACCTATTTTATTAATACTTTATTTTATACTAAAAAAAAGAAAAAAATTCAATAATAAGTTTCTATTATGTGATTTATATTTTATTTTTTTTATTTTATTAAATTAAAAAAATACTCTATGAATAAATCATAGAGTATCTTTTTTATTCGTTTGCAATCTCGTCTAGTTTCTTTTTCTTATTTCTTCTTACAAGTAATATAATAAGAAGAATTAAAAGTAACAAGAAGATTAAGCCACCGATAACTGATAATACAATAATTAAGGTATAATCATTTTGTATTACCTGTGCCTTTTCTGTTAAATGCCAGAATAGTCCACCATAAGAAGTCGTAGGGTTTGAATATGATTTATAATGAAGAATATTGCGAAGTTGATATCCTCCTAAATCCATAACACCATTAAATGGATGTTCTTCAGTCCCTATAGGCTCCCAATACTTACCAGAGAAATCAATATCTGATGTTACTCTATAATAACAATCAGCATAATTTGTATCCCCTAAAACTATTCCATTATTTACAACATAAGCAACAAATGCCATATCTTGAGCATCATGTATTAAGAATGGATCATTTTCAGTTCCACTACCTTGCAATGTCGTTGATCGGAATTCTTCATCTATCCAAACTAAACGTTCAAAATAAACTGTTATTTCAACTTCATAAGCAAAATATGTTTCCATAAAGTTTTCATCAATTACAATCTTACCATTGTCTAGCAAAACAGTTATATCATTAAGCAAATCTATTTGTAACATAATACGTGTTATTTGATAATTTGCAAATGTTTCAACTTTCAAATAAACAGTTTTACCAAATGGAGTTGAGAATAAGTTATTTCCAGCAGTATCATGTTCCTTACCTTCAGCATCTACAAATGTAAGTTTTCCTGCTTTTGAGAATTCAGTTTCATCTATTGCATCATCGACAACAATATTAAACTTAAATTTAATTTCTTCACGAGTTGAATTAAATTTCAAATCAAGTTTATAACTGTCTTCATCAACTACAGTAAGTTCTTCTACACTTAAAGTATAGGTAAATCTTATATTCCCATTTGATGCAATTGATTGAACAAAATTTCCACCAATCATTTCAAAACCATAGCCAAGATGTTTGATTACTTCTATAGAAATTTCATCTCCAATCTTCGCTATGAATGGATTATCATAATCTACAAGTTCACCATTTACATATACACCTACTAATTCATGATGTAAAGCAACATCTGAATAATCAAGATTAATTGTTACAGATTTTCCTTCAAAAACTGCTTTCAAGTAAAGAGGTTCTGAAACTAAATTTTCAAATGCGTAAGTAGTTTTGCCACTTGCTTTATCAAATTGTCCATAAATTCTCTCACCTGTTAAAGTATTTTCCCAATATAAGAATTTATAACCTTCTTGAGCAACTGCTTCTAAAGTTACTTGTTGTGCTGGGTCATAACTAATTCCAGTAACAACTGCTCCATTTTGTAATAATGAACTTGTTCCTCCAATGGCTGAACCATTTTGTAAGTTTTCGATAGTAATTGTAAATTTTGGATGATATATTGCTTCTATAACATAATTACCTTGAGGGAAAGTCATTTCAAATGTTGATGCTTTAATTGAAGGCTCACCACCATCAACTGAAATAAGCCAATATTTGAATTCATATCCTTCATATTCATAAGCCTGAATTTTAAGAGAAGTTCCAGAAACTACTTCAGCATACCATTTATTATCCTGATTTGTCCAAGATGCTGTATTATTGATATTTACGATTATATCATCTATTTCAACATCAGAAAGTTTATTATCGAAACCTTCTGGAACAAAGTTGATTGTAATTGAAGATTTATTATAAAGCCAAGCGGCATAAATAGTAAATGTATTATCAATAACACTGAAGTTTGCATCTGGGTCATAAGTAGTTCCATTGTATGTATAACCATCTTCAAGCCAAGCACTTAAGATATTTCCATCTTTATCAATATATTGTTTACCTTGTCCTAATTGTTTAGTAAAGTATCCACCAAGAGTAAAGCCACTTCTTTGTTGGAAAATAATTCCACGTTCTTCTTCTGTTAAGCCTGAAATTGAGAACTCTTCGCCATAGATAAGAGCATCTTCAAGAACAACAGATTGAGTTTCATTAACATAGAATTTCAAGTTATATGTCTTTGGTTGAACATATAGATATATGATTGCACTTGTATTTACATTTGTAATATTAAAGTTTGCAGTATTTGAATATCCAGTCATTATAATATCACTTTCTTGCACTAACCCTGATGTTATAATTCCTTCAAAGATATCTTCACCTAAATACTCAATATCATATTTTAATGTGCCATCTTCATTAGTAACAAGGTTATATGCGATACCTGAATTTGCTGTAAAGATAAGATCTGCACCTGTAATAATTCCAACAGACACATCTTGTGTGCTGTTACTGCTTGCAGATACAAATGCTGAAGATGTATCAACAACAATTCTTCCACCCATTACAGTTTCAGTTGAACCCTCAACAACATATTTAATTTGCACATCATTTTCTTTAGCAGTAAAGATTGCTTGAACTTGCATTCCATCTTTAACACCACTAAATGAATATACATGAACACCACCAATATCGTATTCATTCATAACAACTTGGTTGTTTAAACATTTCATCGAAGCAGTAAAACCACTCTTAGGAATAGCAACAAAATAGATTGTTTCGTCAGTATATGATTTTAATTTGTAATCAGCACCTACAATGAGAGTTCCACCATTGTCAAGATAAAGACCACTGTCTTCTTCAAAAATCTCTCCTTGAGCATTTGCAATGTATACATTTCCACCTTCATTTGAACCTAAGTTTACATCATAGTTAATTTGAATACCGGCTTGAACTGAAACATACGCTTCACTTGCCTTAAATGTAACCTCGATTAATGTCATAGGATCATTTACAGGAACAGGAATTGTAATGGTTTGTTCATCTTCATTATAAGTATATTGTTCTTCAGTCGCTTCATCTTCATCTATCAACAATTTATCAAATTCATAGCCTTCATCGGCTTTGAGTTTAATAATGATATCACTTCCAAGATTAAGATTTCTTACAATAGTATTAGTTCCATATACTCTAGTTTCTTCTAACCCGTCTTGAGAGAATGTATATTCACCTCTATTCCCTGCTTTGAATGAAACAGTGAAGATTTTTTCTTTATATGTTGCATAAATGTAAATTTCTGTATCATGTTCAAAAGATTCTAATAAGTCTTTAATTGAACTATCAATATTTAATGTAAACTTGCTATCAACAGAAAGAATAGTATCTGCTATAGACCAACCTGCAAAAATATAATCATCTCTAAGAGTATTTTCTTCTAGCGTTATTTGACCATTAAATTTAGCAGTTACATTCGCTTCTGAAACAATACTTCCGAATTCTTCTTGACCTTCAGTTACCATAACAACAAAGTTATAAGTTCGCTCATCAACAGTAAATGCTATTTCAAAATTCTCGTCAATATTTTCGATAATACCTGAGAAACTGAATGCTTTATCAGCATTTACCCAATTATTGATTTGGCTTATAATACTTCCTTCAGGTAAAGTTGATGTCATAACTGCATTTTCATAACCATAACAAAGTCTTCCAATTATAGTGAGAGTTTGTGCTGTTTTTATAGTAAATGTATCACCCTTTGTGTTAATGCTTTGACCATTTAAAGTAAGTGAGTCAAACATTGAACTTATGTCAGGGATAGTAACGATATTATCAGAAGGAACTCCTGTAACAGTAAGTGTAGCATCATCAACATAATTCTTCCAAGTTACAGTTAATGTCTTCTTATTTTCAGAAATTGAAAATTCTATATTACCATTTCCTGTTAAATAAGCAGATGTATCATCAAATTCATAACCTTTTTTAGCATTAAATGTGATTTCAACTTCACTTTCTGTTTTTGCTATAATTCTTGACAAATCTTCATCTTCATAAGGAACACCATCAACTTTTACGGTATAACCATCAATATAATTTATTGAAATAGATAATGTATTATCATCTGGAAGAGATGTCAAAGTTAAAGTGCCATCTTCAGTAAGATTTGAAATAGTAACTTTATTTCCATCAATTTCAACATCTCCCTTGAAAGTGTCTTTATTTACAACATCAAAGATATAACCTTGATTTGGATTAACTATAATCGTGAGAGATTCTTCTTCATAAATTATTTCAAATACATCTCCAGTATTTACTGCATCGCCATCTGATGTAATAATAGAAAGTTTATCATTAAATTCAAGAGTCAAATCATAAGGATTGTTATGCCATTCTGCAGTAAGTGTAATCTTATATCCACCATCAGTATTTACTGTTCCGATTGAATGGAATATATCCCCATCAACATAACTTAATCCATCTGGAGCAACCCAAATATTACTCTTTCCAGGGATATAAGCAACAGGGAATTTTTCAGTAAATGCACTTCCATAAACTACATTGATAGGATTTGTTCCACTAAGATCGCCACCTTGTGAATCAAATGTTACAGTATAATTTTCTCCTGTCCATACTGCTTTGAATGTTGTTTCTTCATCACTAGAAAGAACAGGGAAGATTGTATCAATAATTTGTTTCAAAGTCTCATCATTGATTGCGATATCATCATTATAATTATATCCACTTAAATAATAAGTTCCATTGGTTACAGTAAGAGATGGAAGATTTTCTTTTGTGAGAGAAGCAAGTTCTGAATATTTATAAGTTAAAGTTAAGTTTTCTTTATCTGTTCTTGCAGTATATTCAGGGATATTAACATCAATATTTATAGTGATTTCTATTTCGTCAAAAGTAACAATAAAGTTTACATTAGAACCAACTTTGTTGATAGTTGCAGTTCCTGTATTGTTTCCAACATCAGAAAGGTCATTTCCTTTGTTATCACCTTGAGCAATATTGTATGCTCGAACTTTATATCCTCTATTTCCTTCAACAGAAATTGCAATATCCGAGAAGTATCGAACAGAATAACCAGTTTCTGCATTTCCAGTAACATTTTCACCTGTAACCTCAAATTTTGCCATATTGTTACCAGAAACATTAATAGAATATCTATCTATTTCCCAAACAGTATAAATACTAATTTGAGAATCAATATTTGTTTCATCATTTGCGATTTGTTTTAATAAATCTATAACATTTTCTGCAGTAATTGAAATATATTCTTCTCCTTGAAGATATTTCCAACCTACAGGAGTATATCCTTTTCTTGAAGGATATTTCATTGATTTAATGATTTCTTCCCCTGTCATCGTTGCAGGATATTTGAATGAGAAAGATGTTTCTTTCACAACAGGAGTTTCACCATCTTCAACAAAAGCCCCATCACTTACAAGATCATTATGTTCAGTCGTAGCATTAACAATAAATGTAATAGAATATTCATTAATTATACCTGTTACATTATCTTTTACTTTATAATTTGCACTATCTTGCCCTGTTAAAACCAAAGTAACTTTAATGTTAGTTCCTACTCCACTATCAGCATACTTACTTGCATCTTTATCAATCTGAACGATATCACCAGTTAAGATATAATTGTTAATATTTGTATTAAGATCTTTTGGCATATCAGTTGTCTCATCATAATTTTTAACAATTGCAACTGTTGATAAATCTATTTCTAATTGTTGAATTACAAGTGTAACTTCATATCCATTTTCAGCAAGCCCTGTAAAGTTATCTGAAGATATTATAATTTTAACAATATCTCTGCCAACCTTAAGGTTTTTAGATGTTGATAAATATTGTTCTTCAACAGTCCAACCAGAAACTGTTGCAAAACCATTAGTAAGGTCATTAGTTTCACCATCTATTGAGAGAGTAACTCCTTGAACATTATCAATAAATGCTTGAAGCAATGTGCTTTGACTTAAATTTCCATAAGTATGATTACTTTCTATAACACCAACTACTACATTTGTAACTGCTTTAGGTGTAATTACACCTTTGAAATCATGGTTTACTATAGAATAATTATTTGCATCAGCACCAGATAAAGCAAGATTTTGAAGAGCGATTTGATCTCCAACAACAGTTTGAGCAAAGTTACCTGTAAGAATAATTTTATCATTTTGAATCAAATTGCTAAATCTAACAATAGTTTGATCATTAATTAAATTATTTCTATCGAATACTTTTTCCACTTTTACTATTGTTAAAGGTCTTTGAGTTATATCAAACTCACCAGTAACATTAAATGTAGTAAAGTTTGCACCTTCACCTGCTGTAACTTCAAAACTTTCTCCAAAATAACTTGAAACATCTATTGCTTTTGACATCGCAAATGAAATGTTTTCAAGTGCAAGTTTATAAAGTTCTCCAGAAAGATATCTTTCTCCATCATCTGCTGTGTAAGATAATGTAATTGTTGAAGATGTATTTTCAACTTTTATAATCCATGCCCCTTGTTCTTCAGAATACTCTGTTACAAAAGTTGGAGTTCCACCATTATAAACCATTGAAATAATATTATTTATTTTTATATTAAGTGTAAAGTTAGATGGCTTAATTGTAAAGATTACACCATCAGCATTAAGAGTTACATTAAAGTTTTCATCACTAGAAGATGAAACTGTATTAAAGTTGTAAGTTCCTACACCTTCTCCAGCAACTCTACCCAAGAAAATTGTAATTTCTTCAGGATTTCCATCTGCAAACATAGTTCTTTTAAAACTAAATGCTGGGTCATTTTCTCCAAACAATTTGCTATCCATTTTTTCAGTTTCAACATCTGTTTGAGAAATAACTAAATCAGCACGATTTACTGTAACTGAAGGAGCAAAATCATAATCATTAAATATTGTTGGCTCAAGATTTAATGTAAGAGTATATTCTCCTGCATTTTTAATTTCAGTTGTAGATAATCCTGCCAATGTGAAATAATAAGGTAAATTATCTTTATGATTAAGCATAAGTGCAAGATTTACATTATCAAATCCTAATTTATCCCCTTCAAATGATACTGTTATATCAGGAACAAAATCCTTATTTGCATAAGTAAATGTTGCAGAACTTAAAGTAACGTTTGTAATAGTAAGTTTATTTATCGTAAGAGTAAATTCAAATTCAGCAGATTTAGAATTATAACCAGAACGACTTGCAGTAATAACAAGTTTGTATGTTCCATTAGAATTAGTGTTTGCAAGAACTGTAAATCCATCTTCTGAAGTATGTAAAACTTCATCGCCTTTTTGCCAACTATAAGAATAAGTAATTGCATCTTCATTCTTATTTGTAATACCATTTGTAAGTAAATGTGAAAGATTTATAGGGTCAATCATTCCGTCATAAGATGCTTTTGCATCTCTTAAGATTTCATCAACCGAATCACCTGTCGGTGCAACTAATCTCCAAATTGCAGTAATTGTTGTTGTTGTAATTTTAGCATCTGCACCTGCTGAAATAATATTTCCTTCAGCACTAACACCACTACCTACAGTATCCCATCTTGCGAATTCAAATCCAGTCCATTCTTCGCTGACAACAGCCTCGGCAGTAGCACCATTTAATTGAACATAAATATATCCTTGGTTTCCACCTTTATCGCCAAGACTTAACAAAACTGCTTTGTAATCAGTAAGAACAGCATTTATAGTTGCTTTATTACTAAATTCTTGAGTATATTCACGACTTCCTTCCTTATCAAGAAGATTTAACGTTGAAATAAGAGAATCAACTTGAAGATTTTCTGTCCATGTAAGAACAGCCATAGTTCCATCAATTTCAAATGTAAATGTAATAGTTTCTCCATTTGCAACTTGAATTAAAGGAGCATTTGTTCCATTAGATGAAACAGAGAATATAAGTTTGTCATCTGCAACAAGGTTAAAGAAGTTTCTATCTTGACTTATTTCTGCTGTAGTTCCATTATAACTATATTTAATTAAAGAAACATTAATATCATCTTTATCAGCAATAGATTTAGTATCAAAATATTTAACATCAGTTCCTACCTTGTAAGCCTCATCTGAAGAAACAATAGTGTAAGAACCTGCAATAACCCAAACAAAGTTTGAAGTTTTGTCGTCTGCTCCATTTTTAACAGTTCCTGTGATGTTAAATTGTTCTGTAGTTTTATAATCGCCTGCAATTATTCCTTTTGTTTCAATATATGTAATTTCTACATCAAAGCCTGAAACAAAGTCAGGTTTTGCAATATTGTAAGAAATAACTTCCTGATTTGCACCATTTTCAAAAGCCATTCCTGAAACTGTAATAGTAATTGGAGTTGCTACAATAGTTGCAGTAACTTCATCTGTAGTATAAACATAATAAGAACCTTCTTTTGAAAGACCTGTATAATTTGCAATGTCAAACTCACCTGTTGCATTAAAGTAATATTTTACAGTGTAACTATCACCAACGTTATATAAACCAGTTTCATCAACTATAACAACTTTAGCAAATGTAAGTTCTGTAATTTGAGTATCATCTACATAATGCCAAGTTCCTTGACTAAAATCTTCAGTTACATTGAAGTTTTCAGTTCCACTATAATATGTCTTAAGAGAAGTATCTTTAAATGTTATATCACTTGGAGAAAGTGTAACTTTCTTTACTTGAGATTGAATAGTATAAGTAATTGAATTTGTCCCATCAACAAGAGTATCATGTAAAGCAACAACAATGTAAACGTCTTTATCTGCCAAAACATTTCTATAAAGAAGTGAATTATCTGCTTCTATTTCATATCTCTTGCCATCAAGCATATAGTAAATATCAACAACCTTATCACCATTTGCAAGAGTATTACCTATTGCAACAGTTTCGCCACCTTTTGTTGTAGATAAAGTGCTGTTTGCAATTTTTTGACTAGAACCATTGAAATAAAGACCAACAACTGGTTCTGTTTGTGCAACAACATAATTATTTTGAGATGACCAATATGCTTTTAAAACAAGGTCGCCATCGTTTTTATAAACACCATCTTCAACAAATGGAGCATTGAATGTCCAGTTTTTTCCACCATCAGCAGAAACAGCGAAATCACTTGCACCTGATTTTAACGAATTTATCAAATAGCCATCACGAGCAAAAGTTGTTCCCGAGAAGAATCCTGTCATATCTTGGTCATAAGAAACATCAAAAGATGTTTTAGAAATATTTTCAGGAGTTTCTTTTTGGATAGTTATTGTATAATCTTTTGCTTTAATAGAAACTTGTGCAGTTATATTTCCTTGAATTCCTCTAATTGTTACAGTATTTCCTCGAACACTTAAAACTGCATCTTCATAATCAGCAATATGATCGTCTGTCAATATTTTTGTATTTGCAGCATCAATTTCATATCCAGTTTCAAGAGTGAAAACAAATGATTTATTAGTGTTAAACAACGCAGAAGCATTTGTATTTTCTTGATATTCACGATCATCAACTGTTACTTTAGTTATTTTATCAGTTTTGCCTGCAAATGAAATTTGAACATTATAATGAATTTCTGTCCAGTTTGCAGTTAAAGTCATTACTAAAGAACTGCTTGGATTGTCAGTAATAAATTGACTTCCATCAGCATAACTTTCACCACTGTTGTTTACCCAAGAATAATTCTGACCTTGTGCTTCAACAACTGGCATATTTGAAATAATATCTCCGTAAATCCAAGTTCTTGTAACAGGGTCTTTTCCTGCGTCATCGCCAACAAATTCAGCCTCTACTGGCCTACCATCAGCCCCAACCTTAGGAGTCCCTTTATCAAAAGTAATTGTATATTCTTGACCTACAAAATGTGCAATAAGTTCAAGAGAAATATCTTCTGTTGGAATGCTTCCATAAATTGATGTTATAAGGTTTTTAACAACACTATTTTTAGTAAACTCATTATCTCCATTTATCCAATAGTCTTGAAGATAAGTTCCTGCCTCTGGATTATAATAAGCAATAACATTTCCAAGAGTTATATCTCCTTGATCGGCATCATATACACCTGTTATATCTCCATTGCCTTCAATAATATCTGCCCCAGCAGGTTTTGTGTAAGAAGTTGTAAATGTAATATCAATACCGTCAATAGCAATAGTTAAAGTCAAAGATGAATGAATAGTATTAAGAACGAATTGTCCATCAGTTTTTCCTGTTGCTTGATTATTTGAAGTAATATCACCAGTAATTGAAACAACATTTCCTTGAATAGTCGTATTTGTCCATTTATACCAATCATCACTATTTACGACAACAGCCACTGTATCATTATAGTGAATTTTATATGTTCCATCAGAACCAGCAGTTAATTTAGTTCCACTAGTGCTATCCATATATAATGACGCTTGGGCATTATTTCCAACATTCAAAGTAATTGAGAGTTCTGCTTCAGTCCAATTTGCTTTAAATGTATATCCGTCAAGATTGTCTTGAGTAAAATCAAAATCAAATCCAGCATTTTTTATTCTTTCCCAAATATTTGAGCCAAGACTTGTTGAACCTGATGTATTTGTCCATCTATCAAAGTCATAAGTGTTTTCAGTTGTAACATATAAAACAGGCAAATCTTGAGATGAGAGTTCTGAATATTTAAGAATTCTATCTTTAACACCACCAGTCCAACCAGCACTATCTGTATCAACTATGAAACTTTCTGGATTATTGTAATCTATGATAATTCTAACAGTAATTTCTTCACTAACAATAGTTGCAGTCAAATCTCCAGTAATATGAGTTAAAGTAAATGTTCCTTTATTTGTTGTTTGACCTGTCATTGAAAGTGTTGCATTGTTTTGATTTAATGTAACATTTTCAAAAGTATAACCTTCATTTGCATTAACTTTTATATCAGAGATTGTATCCCAATAATTTACAGTTTTAGGGAACGATACACTATCATGACTTACAACAGTATTATCTCCCTGATCAATTTGAACAGTATATTGATTAATTTCCCAAACGGCATCAATAGTAATACCTGTTAATTTGTTGTCAACAGCATCTTGAAGGAATGCTTCTTTATCAAAATCTACTGAAGACATATTAACATCATTATAAGTCCAACCTGTTTGAGTATAACCAACTCTAGTTGCTCTTGATGGAACACTTAAAATTGTATTAATAACAGCATCTAAATCTCCTGTGTAAGTAATGTTTAATGGATCAGCATTTCCAAATTCATCGATTCCATCATCAACCCAAGAAATTGTTTCAAGATATTTGTTGAAAATAAGTGCAACATTTGTAATATTACCAACAATATTTTGTGTAATTGTATAGTTATTGTTATCACCACTTAAAGTTGCAGTAATAACTTTTGCATTACCAATCTTTTCATTTTCATAAACAGCACTATCTACTGTGATAATATCCCCAGGTAAAATTCCGCTTGAAGTATAATATCCTTCGCTAGCATTTACATTTTGTTTAACAAAACTATCAAGAACATTTGCATATCCATCATATTGTTTTGTGATTGTTTTTCCTTGTGCATTATTTATTGTAATTGCGATTGGATTAATTGTAATTGAAAGGCTATATGTTTTTGTATACTTTTGTCCGACACTACCTACTTCTTCTCCAAAAGTATAATTTGTAGAAGTCATAGTATAAACAAAAGTCCATGTATTAACATTAAGATATGTTCCGTTTGAGAATACCTTGTTAGTTATTTCATAACCTTCAGCAGTAATATAAATATTATTTATTTGTCCACCGTTATAACTAATAGGAACAAGTGTAAGTAAATTTGATATGCTTGTTTGACTTGTAATTTGACCATACTGCAAACTATTTACAGAAGATGTAACATCAATAGTTTCAGTTGAAGGATTTACAAGAATTTCAAGCCCTTCAGTCATTTCAAGAACATAATTTTCATATTCACCAACACCATCTAGAGTGATATTAGTTATTTTTTGCTGACCAGCAAGTTCAGATGCAAACTTTCCTGAAACTTGAATTTGGTCTGTGATGTCCCCAACTGTAACAATATTGTCTATTGTTAAAGTTGCAGTATTTGATGCAGTAGATGTATTGTTATAAACAAATTCGCTAGTTTGGTCAAAAGTTTTTGTTGCACCAGTTACAGTAATAGTTCTATTTTCAACAACTATTTTTGCATTATCTTTGTTTACAATTTCTACTCCACTCCATCCACCTTCAGCAGTTGTAGAAAGACTAACGTTGAAATCATAAGTTCCTGCTTTTTTGTTTGCATTGGCACTTGCAAATGTAACATAACCAGCATAAACTTCTTTTTGATCGGCTGGGATTTCAACTCTTGAAGTTCCTGCCATATAATACATGTCAAACTTAATCTCTATTTCTTCTTCGCCAGCAGTGCCCTTTAATGTATAATTTGTTCCGTTAAATTCAACAGTTAAATTATTAAGAACGTATCCATTGTATGTATAAATAAGTTTTCCACCAAGATTTACTTGAAGTTTTGTCTCTGGAACAGTAATTTCAAAATATTCTTCAAAACCTTCTGTATTTACATCATAATTTGCTTCATCATCTGCAGAAGAAATCTTGCTAAATGTAAGCAAATGTTGTCCAATTGCTTCACTACCACTTCCTAAATCTCTGGTAAACTCAACCTTAACACTATCATTTGCATTTTCTTTAATAGTTAAAGTTGCACTAATAGGAGAAGGATCATTTGTTCCAAATACTTTTGAAAGATTAATTTGGTCTTGATAATCTTTCAAATTAATTATAAATTGATCAACGACAACTGTAATACTTTCCTTTCCACTTTCAAGTGTATAAACACCAGTAAGTGAACTATCAATTACAGCAGTAACAGTATATGTGTCTGCTTGATTGATTTGAGTATAGCCTTTTGTAGAACTTGTTGTTACATAAAAACCTTTGCCTGACCCAGAATTGTCTTTAATAGGTAAAGCACTTAAAAGTATTGTTTCATTTTTAGTGCCATTCAAATAAACATCAACAGAAACATTTCCTTCTTGATTTGAATTATTGAATGTCAAATGACTATCATCTTTAGAAATACCTATTGTATTAATTTCAATAGTTAAATCTAATGTATAGGTTAGAGTTCTAGTTTGAGGCTCTTGAACACCATCGTTATAAGTTACAGAAACATTAAGAACATAATCTCCACTCATAGAGACTTCAGCAAGACCATTAGCATTAACAATTAAGAACGAGTTGTCATTGCTGTTAAAATTAAAGTTAATGCTGTCATGAGTAAGTGTATAAGTTTTGTTTGTAGTTTTATCAGGATAAGTAATATTTGTCCATTCATTAAGTCCTAAACTAAAGCCTCCGACACTTGCTTTCTTGGTTAATGCTGTTTGAGTTTGAGAAGCAACTATCTTATCAAAATTCCAACTAGCCTTCAAAGTTTCAGCACCACCACCTTTGACAACCTTTATAACATTTTTGCCATCACTGACAGTAACAGTAATATTGCTTGTCTTTGGATTGCTATAATTATTGAATGATAAACCTTGGTAATCATGAGTTGGATTTGTAATATCCAAATTACCATTCATAGCAGAAAGATAGATTACTTCACTTGTTTTTCCGTCTTTCTTTCCACCATTATAATCGAGATTTAATTTAACAACATCTGTCATAACAGCATAAGTTGTTTTATTTTCTGAATTTGCCGCAACCGTAACTATATATGGATTAGCCCCAGTAAATACAGAATCAAGAAGCGATTCATAATCAGCAGAGTTTAAACTAGTTCCCCATGAAAGGATAGATAACGTTTTGCTTCTTTCTGTTGAAAGATTTACTTGAACACCGAAAGATAAAGTTGTTTCTGAAGAAATTAAATCATTATTAATATAAATTTTTAAACTATTTGTATTGTTGTTTACAAAACTAAATAGAACTTGATTATCAACACTATAACTATATTGATTAGTGTTAGGGATTGTTACAGCAGAACCATTAACCATAACATCTACAATAGATAATGTTTCATAGATTTGTTTATAATTATCTGCAAGCCCTTCAACCAACTTGCCAGAAACGGCAGTTAAATATTTAGGACTATAATTATATTGAATGGCATTTTTTGAATCTAATAATTCAAAACTTGAGTTTTTGCTTATATTCCATTCAAAATTGCTATCTAAATCACTTTCATGACCTTCAATATATAGACCATTTATATCAAAATTTGCACTATCAGTTGCATGATCTTCTGCACCCTTATAAATCCCAGGTTGTGCATTAGGTTTCAATGTTATATTATCATATCCATAAGTAAATGTAGAAGCACCAGAATTGAACTGTATTTTACTTGTATTTGTATAAACAATTGTTGTTACACCATCAAAATAATAAGCAGAACCTGATGTAAATGTTATTGTAAATTTAGCCTTTTCAATAGTAACAAAACTATCAGAATCAGTATTCATAAATGTATAGTAGTTGTTTCCATCTTTTGTAACATTGCTAAATAAATCACTATAAATTGTGCCATATTTGTTTCCAAGTGCACCTATATTCAAATAAAGTTTTAATGATTTATTTCCACCAGCATTATAGTTCCCACTTGACTCAAAAATTGACATTGTTTGGAAATAATTTTCAACTTCGCCAATCTCTATTTTATCGGCAGAAACTGAAAGGTCTGTTCCATTCCAATCATATCTATAAAGGAATGAACCATATTCATTGTTAACTCCACCTTCACCTTCATTAACCACTACAAATTCTGTTGTTCCAGTATAGTAAGAGTGAACATCGTTGCCATAGAATACAATTTCATTCTTTTCCATTGTAAAGGTAAGAACACCACTTTTTTCAGTATAAGAAATTGATTCACTTAAAGTATCAGAAACATTTATAAAGAATATAACTTGATATGTTCCAGCCTTTAAGAAATTTGAAATATTAAGATTTAATGAATTAATTGTAGATGTTTCTACATTTCCACCATCTTTAGGAGTAAATGTAATCTCATAACCAAATCCAGTAATTTTTTCACCATTTGTTAAAATATAATCAATTTCAGGTTGGCTTTTATCGCCAATATTAGAACCAGTCATCTTTCCATTTATGACATCGTGTTCATTATAAAGATAGAATACTTTATTTGTTCCAACATCACTTGCCCAATCTTGATTTGATTTTGTTGTGTTGCTTGTCTTATTCCATACAGGAACAACATGAATATCTGATGCAATAGTAAAGTTATTATTTACATCAATCAAATTCCCTGTAGTTCTCTTCCAAGATGTTGAGACAATGCTATATCCTTCTCTTGTAATAACAAGGTTTGCATTATCTATCGCTTTTTGAATATTTTCAGGTTTTGAATCAAAAGTAACATTAATATATACACCAGTATTATCTAAACCACCAAATTCATTATTATCGCCATTCCAAGAAACAGAATAATAATTTGAAGAAGAACCATCTATATAAATCTTATAGTCTGCTGCTTCTCTATTAGTAGTTACATTAATAGGATTACTTTGACTATTTGCTTTGAAATAATATTCTTCTGTCAAAATTTTCTTAAAATCATCTATAGTAATCGCTGTTGATTTGAATATAAAACCAGCATCTTCTGTAATTGTTACAATTCCACTTCCACCAATAGCAGAAATTGTTGCAGAAACGGCAACATATCCTGTTTGTCCTAAACCAGATACTTTTTGACCATTAATAAGATAATCAGCAATTCCATTCTTTGCATCTTCATCAACAGTCATAGTAAGTTCATGACCAATATTGAACGTTACTGTCTTATTTCCATCAATAACCATTGTATAGTTTATAATTTGCCAATTAGCAGTTAATGTAACTTCAGAAGTCTTTGAAGTTGAACTGCCTGTATCACCAGTTGCAAATCCTATCCAAGAGTGAACTGATTCGCCACCGAATAAACTATCCCAGTTTGCATCTTGAATTACAAAATTATCTTTTACATTTGAAGAAGTTGCTCCACTCCCCCAATTTACAGTCCAATCAACAAAAGTATAACCTAAATTTTTAAATATTCCACTATCAATAGGCAGGGTAGTTGCATGTGTTAAACCATTAGAAATAACATGTGTTTGTCGCTCTGCCCAAAATGCACTATTATAATAAATTTGTCCTTGACCAGCATCGCCAGAATTTAATGTAACTTTAACTGTTCTTTTTACAACTAAAGCAGCAACATTTGTATAAGTAATTGAAGGATCATTTACAGCACTCTGACTATTAGAAATAATATCATTTAAAACTTTCCCTTCAGTAAGACCAGTAACAAAATTTGTTGCCCCAACCTTTCCTGCATATTCACCATTTTTTAAATACCAATCTAACAAATAATATTGAGAATCTATTTGGATATTTGAAAGACTTCCATTTAAAGAAATATTTCCATTTGTATAAGCAAATGTAAATGTAGTTGATGCAACAGGTGCAAAATCTATAAGTGTCCCATCAAGACCATCTTCATTATCATCAACATACAATTGATTGATTTGTAAATTTACAGATTTATAAGTAAAGTGCAAAGTAAGTTTAGTATTATAAGTCCCAAGAGTAACTTTAAAAGCCCATTTCCCTGTATCAGGATTTGACGATGCATCAGTTTCAACTTTGCTTGAAACAAAACCATCAGTATCACTTCCTGAAGTAACTTCTACTCCCAGTGAACCTAAAGGATCATAAAGAATTGCTTTTCCTCTTTCAGTTAATTGAATAACAACATTATATACTACACCGTTATTAAGATCATTTTTTGATTCCCCGCTAATTCCATCAATAGTGATATTATATAAATCATTATGACCATTTAATATAGTATAATCAGTTTCACTAGGATTTTTGACTTTAACTTCGGTATTGATAGAATATTGCTGTCTCTTATATTTAACTATAATTTTAATAATTGAACTTGGATCTTCACTATCATAAATTTTAGTAATTAAATTATCCATAATTATGCTTGATTGATTTTCTTTATCATCAGTATTAATTCCGAAAGTGGTTCCTATTAAATTTCCATCAATAGTTAAATTATCAGCCGTGTAATAACCATTATTTTTAGAAACAACGAAATCGCCTTTACCATCTTTATGGAAAGGAAAATTACCTTCTCCATTACCGATAAATCCTAAATCACGTGAGTTTACAGAAACACCAAGTTCTTTTCCTTCTGGTTTAGTTGTGTCAATTTTTTGATTATTCTCATCATGTAATTCAATATTTACTCTACTTTGAATATATCCTACTCTAAATACAAGCGTGCAATCGCTTGCAGCATTTGCACTTTCAACATATATTGTATAAATATAACTTTTATAATATTTATCTAAAATAGCATCACCTGTTGATTTACTATCTACATAATTGCCAATTTTATCTACTGATTCCTTTGCATCTAAAATAACAAATTCATCATCATCAATAGTTACTGTAACGGTATAGGTTTGGAATAATTTATATGTTAATTTCATTCCTTCAACACCTTCTCCTGAAACAACTATTTTATCAGTAGTATGAGAATCTACAAATTTAGGACTAAATGTTAATTCATAAGTTTTTCTTTCTATAACAATATAAACATCACCATTTTGTCCAGCAATGTTATTGATTGTAATTGTATATGTATTCCCTGATGATTCAATTCCACTAGAAACAGGAAGATAAGAATCGTTGTTTGTATTATTTGTTGTATATGCTGTTCCTGTTCCTGTAGCATTTTTAAAATCTACATAAACACCACTTTTGTTATTAAAAACATAATCACTATCTCTTGAGCCACCTGTTCCATTTACATTTGCAATTTGATATCCATTTGCAAGTGTTATAGAAACTTTGCCTTGATTTGAGCCATTATTAGTAGTTGCATTATAATGACTTTTATCTGTATCTTCTGGTTTTGTAACAGAACCAAACCCACTTACAACGGTAACATCACCAACGATAGCATTCGTGATATAATCATATCCTGATTGAGTATTAGACTTATCTCCATTTGCTATAGCAATATAAATATTATATTTCAAATTGCCTGCTGCACTGAAATTTGGGTATATAACTTGTCCACTGCTTGGATAAGCCAATTTATAATTATTTCCCTCATGATTCAGTTTACTTCCAAAACCACTATCACTATAAATACCTAAAAAATTATATCCACTTCTTTTATTTAAGTAACTATTATTAGAAATAATTGTTTGGAATGTTGTATCATAGGCTACTGTTAATTCATGTGTTCTTTGTCCATATTGATAATTGAATGTAATCTTAAATTTTGTATCGTCTCCATTACTACTAGTAACATTAAGTTTTCCTATTGCGACATTAGGAATGCTATATTTATATCCTTCTCTTAAAGGATATACATCTGTGTCTTTTGCATCTGCTCTTAAAACAATACCTTTGGTTTGTCCTACTTGAGCATCTAAATAAATAGGATTTTTAACTTCTACAACTTTTCCACCTGAACTGCAAACTCTAACACGATTTTCATACCATGCACCATTTGCTTGTTTGAATACTCCACCATCGGTAATAACATAAAATCCAACAACATCAGTATCATTTACTGATATTGCTTTACTAGAAGCAGTTTCTCCTCCTGTAGAGTTAAAAATTGTTGTTCCCTTATAAACTTTTCCACTATTACTTCCTATTACCGAAGCATCTTGTAAAGCATTATTTTTATAAAGTTTTTTGCTGGTTGTTTCATCAAAGCAATTTATGATTTCTCCACTTCTATTTTCTCCAACCAAAGCACCAACTTTTGATTTTGTTGTGTTAGCAAAAAATTCTCCACCTATTCTTAAGTCAGAGACACTTCCTGTAATATTACCAAAAAGACCAACAGCACTATTTGTATCGCTATCAATTGCAATATCTGCCGTATTTATATTCGATACGAGAAAACCTTGACCAAGGAAAACGCCTGCAAATGGATGGTCATCAGTTCCTATAGGAGTCCAAAATGCACCTGCAAGGTCTATATTGGTTGTCAATGCAATCGTTGCCGAGTTATATTTGCCATTCTCCACATAATTATTTACAGCATAGGCAAGATATGCAAGATCAGTTGCAGAGGTTACAACATAAACATTTGTAAGTGCCTTATAAGAACTATTTCCATTTATGTAAAAAGTTTGAGAATTTAATGCCATAGTTGAAACATCAACCAAAGCATCACTCCAATTCCCATTTGGTAAAGAAACTGATTGATTTAAACCTTCAATTTCATTTACTTCATTTGAAGATAATGATATATCTCCATTATCTGCATTAGCCGACTTTTTATAATTTAATGCTGGAAGCAAAAAAATTGCTCCTACAGCAAAAAGCATTAAAGCAAAAACATATAAACTTTTAAAGGCTTTTCTAAGCATGACGTTTCTCCTTTTTACCGTTTATTTTAAGCATCATAAATTTTCAAGCATTATTATTCTAGAAATATTATATATATTTAAAACGATAAAATCAAACAAAATGATACAAATTTAGTATAAAAAAAATATTGAAAAACATTCTTAAAAGACTTAACTTTTCTTAAAAATGACAAGAATAGATTGAAAACTTTATTGAACTGATAATTTAGCCTTTACAAATTAAAAATAATTTAAAAAATCTTAATTTTGTATAATTAAAAAAAATATTTTAATTTTTACAAAAATTAATTATATAAAAATAATTAAATCATTTAATTTTAAGATGATATTAGACATAAAAATAAAAATGGAAATTGCAAACTATTCTTGACTTTATTTTTATATCAATGATATAATATTGGCTATAAAAGGAAATTTTTATGAGTGATATTATTTTAACAGGAGATAGGCCAACTGGAAACTTGCATCTAGGACATTATGTTGGTTCTATAAAGAACAGACTTAAATTTCAAAATGAAAATGACTATGAAAAATTTTATATAATGATTGCAGATACTCAGGCATTGACAGATAACCATGATAATGTCGATAAGGTAAAAAACAGCATTATACAGGTGGCGATTGATTATATATCTGCAGGGATTGACCCTAATAAAGTTAATATATTTATTCAATCTATGGTGCCTGAACTTACTGAAATAACTTCATATTTTATGAATTTAGTAACAGTATCAAGACTTCAAAGAAATCCGACAATTAAAGATGAGATTAAACAAAGAGGTTTTGAAAAATCAATACCTATTGGATTTTTAAATTATCCTGTTTCTCAAGCGGCCGATATACTTGCTTTTCAAACAACAATTGTTCCCGTAGGAGAAGATCAACTTCCAATGATTGAACAAACAAGAGAAATTGTAAATTCATTTAACTATACCTATCAACCTAAAGAAAAAGTATTTACACTTCCAAAAGTAGTTCTACCTGAAGAAAAAATTTGTCGTAGACTTCCAGGACTTGATGGCAAATTAAAAATGTCAAAATCTGCTGGAAATGCAATCTATTTATGTGATGATTCAAAAACAGTTAAACAAAAGATTATGTCTGCCTATACCGACCCAAATCACATTAGAATTGAAGACCCTGGTCAAATTGAAGGGAATATAGTTTTTGCATATTTAGATGCTTTTTGCCAAGATATTCATTTTAAAAAATATTTGCCAGATTATAAAAATTTAGATGAATTAAAGGCTCACTATAAAAAAGGTGGTCTTGGTGATGTTAAGGTTAAAAACTTTTTATTTAACATTGTTGAAGAAATTCTTGTCCCAATTCGTGAAAAAAGACAATATTGTTTAAATCATATAAACGATATTTATCAGATGTTATTTGATAATAGTGAAAAAGCATCAAACGAAGCAAGAAAAACTCTTGATAAAATGAAAAATGCTATGGGAATTAATTATAAAAAATTGTTAAAATAATATAAAAAATAATACAAAAAATTAAATTAAAATCAAAAAATGACCATTTTTTTGGTCTTTTTTATTTAATTATTTATTTTATTAACTTAAAATTATTTTTTTATTTTTATTATTATTGACATAAATTTTGTGTTAAAGTAAAATATATTTTAAGAGGAATTTTATGAATGCTTTTGAAAAATTTTTATATGCTTTTCAATCAACTATGACAAAACCTTCTATTTTAGGTTGGTATCATATTCTATGTTTTCTATTAATGATTACTGCAAGTGTCTTGGTTGTAGTCTTTAGAAAAAAGATAAGTGAAAAAGGTGTTAAATATACAATACTTACAATGAGTATAATTCTTATTGTATTTGAGATAATCAAACAACTAATTTATAGTTTCAATTATGACGAAATAACTCAAACAGTAACATGGGACTATCAATGGTATGCTTTCCCTTTTCAATTCTGCTCAACTCCTATGTATATAATGCTTATTGCAGGATTATGCAAAAAGAATTTATTTAGAGACTGCCTATACTCATATTTAGGCACATTTGCCCTATTTGCTGGTTTAGTTGTCATGTTTTACCCAGGAGATGTTTTCTCTTCAACTATTTTTATAAACATTCATACAATGCTTTGGCATGGGTCAATGGTAGTAATTGGAGTGTTGTTATGGGCAACACATTCAATAGAGTTCAAACAAAAGACATTTTTAAAATCGTGTGGTGTATTTTTAGTTGTATTACTTCTAGCAATGCTTATGAATTTAATATGGAAATGGGCTGGTGGTTTAGAAACAGGAGAAACTTTCAATATGTTTTATATAAGTCCTTTTTACCCTTGCACCTTACCAGTATTAAACATAATTTATGAGAAAACTCCTTATATTGTATTTTTACTTTGCTATATATTAGGATTTCTTCTCGCTGGATATATATTTACATTAATACCAATTCTTATAAATAGAATTAATTTAAAAATTAAACTTAAAAAAATTCAAAAATTAAATGAAAATTTAAAAAATAATAATTAATTTATTTATATTTAATAAAAAAACATGAAAATTTTAATAATTTTTCATGTTTTTTGTTTTTATTTTACGTCTATTTCTAGTTGATTTGTTTTATTTTTTAAAGAATAATCATTTTTAGGATAAATTTTGAGTTTCCCATTTTCTTTGATAAGATGATTCAGAAGCCATAGAATATAACCTAAAATTGCAAAAACTGCAAGTAAAATGAATATCCACATAAAAACCCCACCAATACCAACTTCTTCAGGATTTAAAAAGAAATAAGGATATTTCATTATATCAGGATTGTTTCCAATTATTGCTGCTCTAATAAAAACAAAGCCTACGTATCCAAGAGGTGGAACAAAACTAACAAGAGGCATATACCATTTAACAGAACATCTAGAATCAAACAAAATATGATCTAAAATAAAAAGAATTGGTCCAACTAAATGCAAAGTCAAATTACTTAAACTGGTAAAATATTCAAATGCAGAATTGTCTTTTGCAAGTAAAATATTATAAACAAGAAATGTAACTAAAATTAATATACTACACATAAACTTTGTGTTTTCAAGATAGTCTGTTGTTCCATGATTTTGATTATTTCTAAGTTGTCTAACAGTATTAACTGTAACTGCTATCATAACTCCTAGACACAAATAATTAGATAAATTTGTATAATATGCATAGAAATCTGTGTTAAAACTTTTGTCAGTCCATATCCCTAATGAAAATAAAACTCCAAAACTTAATATAACACAATAAATAATTCTATAAATAAGTTGAGTTAATCTATTTTTTATCATAAAACCTCCTAAAAAAAACATAGTCATTATAACAAATTTTAAAGTATATAAAAAAATAAAATTTTAAAATTTTTTAATTTTTTTGTTTCAAACATTGCTATATTCTTAACAAAATTATCGAAATTTTAATAGACTGATTATGGAAGAAATTTTATGACAAACTTGGTTCTAGAATCTTTAATTTTCTCAATAGCACTTTCTTTTGATTCTTTCATTGCTTTTCTTGGATACGGAACTGCTAATATAAAAGTCTCATTTAAAATAATTCTTTTAATGATAATCCTAAATACATTGGTTCTTGCAAGTGGAATTCTATTAGGATATCTTTTTTCTAATGTCTTAAATGAAACTTTTTCAAAATATTTTTCTTTCTCACTGTTAATGATTGTTGGAATGGTAAAATTCTTTAGTGAAATAATAAAGATTTGGTTAAATAAAAAAGCATCAGAAAACGACATACTTACAATAAAAATATTCAACTTTAAACTATTTTTAAACATCGCTTTCGATGCTACAAAAGCCGATATCAATAAAGACAAAATATTATCTATAAAAGAAGCAATCATAATAGGTTTTATATTATCTATAGATAGTTTTGGTGTAGGAATCGGCATCGGTCTTGGAGAAAACTTTTCTTTGATAGTTTTACTGTTCTCTTTTTTAATTTGCTTAATTTTCTCTTGTCTAGGCGAATACATAGGAAAAAAAATAGCAAAAAAATGTTCATTCAATCTTTCGTGGATAAGTGGTTTGACACTAATGATATTAGCAATTATCAAAATCATTTAGACAACTAAAAAATCAGATAAAATATAAACATTAAAAAAGAAAATGGTTTATCCTATTTTTGTATAATTATATCCTCTGAATTAATCTTTTTATACAATAGTTATATAAATTAACTTTTTTACTTTGATTAAAAACTAAAATATGCTATAAAATAATTATAGTTATAATATTTTTACATATAAATAAAATTTATTTTTTGTCATTACTTTTTGCTATAAATTTCATCTAAAAAAAGGATATAAGGAGAAAATCTTATGAAAAAAATTTGGACAAGTTTTGTTTTATGCATAATGATGTCGCTTTCAATTTTCGGTCTTGTTGCTTGTGGTGAAGAAGTTGTTCCTGTCGAAAGTATTGTTTTTGAAGAATCTACTGTCGAAGTTTTTATAGGCGGAACTAAACAACTGAAATATGATGTTTATCCAGAAAACGCAAAAGGTTTTTCTTTAGAGTGGACTTCTTCTAATCCAAAAATTGCAACTGTTAATTCTAAAGGAAAAATAACTGCTTATAATAATTATGGTGAAGTAACAATTACAGTAAAAGAATTAAATAGTGGAATCACTGCTTCATGTAATGTTATTGTTAGTGATGGTAACGTATATAAAATAACTCCTAACGTAGCAGGTATGAAAACAAAATATTATCAAGGTGAAAAATTTGATCCTACAGGACTTGTTGTTTATGCTTATTATCAAAGTGGTGAAATGAAAGAACTTTTACCAAGTGAATATACCTTGTCTTATCCTGAAGTTCTCACAGAAGATACAAAAGTTATTATTACTTATAAAGACATAACCTCTTATATTAATATTTCTGTTGTAGAAGATGTCATTACTGGAATAACAGTTACAACACCTCCAATAAAAACAACATATTTTATAGGAGAAACATTTGACCCTACAGGTATGAAAGTATCATTTGTGTATGCAAGTGGAAAAACAAAAGAAATTGAGGGATATTCTTATGATTCATCACCTTTAATGTATGGTTCTGAAAATATAAAAATTACGTATGAAGAATATGAAACATATTTTACAATAACCATTAAAGCAAACACAATCATCAATAATATTGCAAAGTTACAATCTGAAATTAACAATGCTGAAATAGGAAGCAGTATTATGATTGCAAATGGAACATTCAATATATCAAGTCCTATTTTAATTCCAAAATCAAAAAATTTAACTATCTTTGGTGAAAGTCAAGATGTTACAATCACATCGTCTGGTAATGCCCTTTTCATGCTTGTGAATGATGTTGATGACTCATCTACTCATAATACAATCATTGCAAATATGACTTTAAGATCAAACAATCAAAATAATTCAATTATTTCAATAGATAATGATACATCAATAAACAATCTTAATAATATTAATTTAACCCTTTTAAAAATTAATTTTGAAGTTCCTACAAATGGAAATGCAATAAACTTATCTTCAAAAACAGATGGTTTTGAACAAACGCAATTAGAAAAAGTAAATTTAACATTGAATCAATGTAATATTTATAATAATGGTTCTAGTGAAGTAAATGATAATAATACAATAATCATTAATGGAATAAATGAAAGTGAAATAAATATTAAAGATTGCACTTTGATTTCAAAATGTAATCTAATAAATATAGAAAATGGAAATAACATTACTTTAAATATTGAAAATAGTTTTCTTGAATCTAATGTTTGTTCTTTAAATTTTGAAAATGTTTTAGGTGGCGAAATTATAGTTACTAAACAATCGTATATCAAAGGATTTCCTGCAATAAATATGACAAATTGCTCTGATTTAGAAGTAACTATAGAAAACTCTTATTTAACAGTATATCAACAAAGTGAAGATTTAGAAGAAAATAAATCTTCTGTAATATTGCTTTCAGGTTGTCAAAATATTAATATTTCTTCAAAAGATACTACATTAAATACACTTTATAAAAATGATGAAGATTATATAAATGCTATTTGTTATATTATTTTAATTCAAGATGGAACAAACCTATCATCAAACAATAATATTTCTTTAACAGATTGTAATATTATTACTACAAATGAAATAAAATTTTTAAATTTAGAAAAAGAACCAACAAGTGTCATTAACCAATATACAACTGAAGAATAAAGTCTATTAAATTTATTTAAAAACAAACTTACTTATTTACATTCTTTATAAAAATAAATAATAAAACAAAAATCTCCATTTTTCTTCTATTACCAATTTTAGCAAAATTGCTAAAATGGAAAATAGATTTCTAATGGAGGTTTTTTATGAAAACAAAAATATATACAGGTCTAGTAATAGGGATTTCTTGTTTAATTGCTTTAGTAACATTTTTAAGTTATAAAGGCTAATTATTTTGAAATATAAAAATTTTCATATTTATAATAAAATTTAATCATTTTTCTTAATTTCAATTATATTTGCTTTAATATTTTCATCAAACTCTGTGCAAGTAATTATTGTTTGCGATTTAGATGTAAAATTTAACAATTTTTTTCTTCTGTCTTTGTCAAGTTCGCTAAATACATCATCAAGAAGTAAAATTGGATATTCCCCCACTCTATTTTTTATAATTTCAAGTTCTGCAAGTTTCATAGATAATGCCACTGTTCTTTGTTGTCCCTGTGAACCATAATTTTTTACTTCTACCCCATTTAGATAAATATCTAAATCATCTCTATGGACACCAACTGTTGTATATCCTAATTTAAAATCTTTCTCAAGATTTTTATTTAATGCTTTCATCATTTTATTTGCGTAATCATCTTCAAAACTGCTGCAATATTTTATATCAATATCTTCTTTTCCTCCAGAAATATATTGATGAGCAAGTTTAGCATAAGGCGAAAGTTCTTCAATAAATTTACGTCTTTCATTTGCAATCTTTTCTGCCAAATCACTAAGTGCCCTATCCCAAATATCTATAGTTTCCTTGACAATGTTAATATCTTTAGAACTTTTTAAAAGTTTATTTCTGTTTGCAAGAACCTTTTCATATCTTCCAATTAAATAAAAATATCTTTTATTTGTTTGAGATATATCTATATTCATGAAACGTCTTCTCTCTTCGGGGCTTTCTTTAACAAGTTTAAGTTCATCAGGAGAAAAAAATACGGCATTTGCTTGTCCCATTAATTCCCCTATTTTTTTTATTGATATTCCATCTATTTTAACTGATTTTTTATGATTTTTATCAAAAAAAAGTTCTATATTAACATCTCTATATTTTTTTTCAAACTCTGCTTTAATAAATGCTCTTTCACTATTCCAATTAATAACTTCTTTTTCTTTAGATGTTTTAAAACTTTTTCCGATAATTGAATAAAAAATGGCTTCAAGAACATTAGTCTTTCCTTGAGCGTTTTTCCCGACCAATATATTTAAACTTTTTTCAAACTCAAAAGTTTTGCTTTTATAACTCCTATAATCTTTCAATATCAATTTTTTTATAAACATATTATTATAATAGCATAAAAAAATAAAAAATACTAAAAATAATATTATTAAATTTTTATAATTATTTGACTTTTTCAATCGGGTGGTGGTAAAATGAACCTAAAGGAGGTTGGTTGTCGAATTTATAAAATATAAAAGGAGAAAAATATGAAAACACATTCAAAAAATTTAAAATATGCAATTACTGCAATAGTTTTAACTTTATTAGTTTTAATGACCGGTTTTATTTTAGCTAGTTGTGGAGAAAAATCTCTATACAATGTTGACTTCTCAGGTAATCAAGCAGGAGAAAAGTATGCTGTAGCAGCAACTACTTGGGAAAAATCTGAAGAAGAAGGCTTTGAAGCAGTTTATACATTAAAAGGTGAAGTAGCTTATGATAAAGCAACTGCTGATGCATTAGGATATACTGATGGCAGAGTAAATTTTGCTTTAATCAGAATTACATCAGACTCAGTAAAACGTGTTGAATATGACAAAGAAACTCAAAAAGGTTTTTATTGCAAAATCACAAACTTCTATGGCACTGACAAAGAATCAGTTGTAGTAAAACACGGTGGATTCTCTTCTGGAAATGAAACAACTAAACAAACAACATATTTCTTATATCAAGGTGTTGATAATACTGTTAGAACTCTTACATTAGAAATTAGTTTTGATGGAACTGAAGAAAATGCAAGATCATTTAAATTTGTTATCGACCCTGCAAACTACACACTTGCAACTGAAAATGTTGCTTAACAAAAATAAAAAGTCCCTTTATGGGGCTTTTTTTAAGTCAGCCTTAGTTGACTTTTTTTTATTCTATAGTTATAATGAGTTTATATTTATAAAAAAGGTGGAAATTATGCAAGATTTATCTTCTTTGTGGCAAGCAGTGCTTGACAAACTTGAACTTACCGTTTCTAATGTATCATTTGTAATGTGGTTTAAACCTTTAAAGGTTGTTGACCTTGTTGATGGAAATAAACTTATTATTGCAACAAACTCAACATCAGCTAAAAATCAAATTTTAAGAAATTATTTTGAAAAACTTAATTCTGCTGTTCATGATATATTTGGAGAAAACATAACAATAGAAGTTTTAGATCAAAATGAAGAAATAGAATACATAAAAGTAAATGGAGAAAAAACAACTGAAAAAGAAATTGAAGTTACTAAAAATCCTTTTAACGAAAAATATACTTTTGATAATTTTGTTGTTGGAAAATCGAATCAATTTGTGTATGCCGCCGCAAGAGCAGTTGCAGAACACCCTGGAGAAAAATTTAATCCCCTATTTATATATGGTGGCGTTGGACTTGGAAAAACTCATATTTTGCATGCTATTGGAAATTATATAAAAGAATATAATCCTAATTTAAACGTTATGTATGTTACATGTGAAAAGTTTGCAAATGATTATATTGAAAGTTTGGGTTCTGCAGCAAAAAACAAATCAGTTTTAGAATTCAGAACAAAATATAGAAATCTTGATGTGTTAATGGTTGATGATATTCAATTTATATCTAAAAAAACCAGCACACAAGAAGAATTTTTTCATACTTTTAATGAATTATATCAAAATAATAAACAAATCATTATAACTTCTGATAGACCACCAAAAGATATTGAAACGCTTGCAGACAGACTTCGTTCTCGATTTACTTGTGGACTTATTCAAGATATCCAATCACCTGATTATGAAACAAGAATTGCTATTTTACGTAAAAAATGTCAACTTGAAAAATATGTTATTGATGATGATGTAATAGACTTTATTGCAGAAAAAAATGTTACAAACATAAGAGAACTTGAAGGAATGCTTTCAAAAGTTTATTTTCTTGCAAATTTATATAACAAACATTCTGCAACAATGGAAGAAGCCATTGAAGCATTTGACAGCGAACTTGAAGAAGATAAAAATGACGGAATAACTGCTGACGATATTATTGAAAAAGTTTGTCAATATTTTGACATAACTAAACAAGATATTATAGGCAAAAAGAAAAGTAAAGAAGTTGTAGAACCTCGAATGATTGCAATATATCTTATAAGTGAAATTCTTGAAATTCCCCTTGTATCAATAGGTAAAATGTTTGGTGGAAGAGATCATACTACAATTATGCACTCTAGAGATAAAATTTCTGACGAACTTAAAACATCACATAAAATTCAATCGTTTGTAAGCGAAATCAAAAAAATGTTGAAAGGTGGATAACTTATCTAGTTTGTCCACAACTTATCCACATTACAATAAATCTATATATAGCATAACAAATCTAAAAAATAAGACAAAAATATACAATATACAGCCGTTTAAAAAACTTATACACAATTATACACAAACTATTATTAATATTATTATCAAAGAATAATAAAATAAATACTCTTTATCGTAGGCCGTGAAAATGGCAAACTAAAATAAAAAAATAAATTCTTTGTTTGTTATAAACTTGCTAAAAAAAGGTAAAAGTGATATAATATTTATTAGTTAAGGAGAATAAAATATATGTTAGTTAGTTGTCAAGGGCTTGAACTTTCAGAAGCATTTTTAAGAGTTAGTAAAGCAATTTCAAATAAAATTACAAATCCAATTTTAGAAGGTATAAGAATTATTGCTGAAGATGGAACGCTTACTATGTCAGCAACCGATACTGAACTTTCTATTGAAAAGAAAATTAAAGCAGATGTAAAAATTGAAGGTGAAACAGTTGTCCCTGGTAGATTTATTACTGAGTTTGTAAAAAAACTTACTAATTCACAAATTGAACTTGAACTAAATGAAAAGAATCAACTTATCATTCGTTATGATGATAGTGAAAGTATGATTCAATGTTACAATTCAGTTGAATATCCTGGTTTTAAAAAGGTTGAAACAAAAGAGTATTTTGGAATTAGTAAAAAAGATTTTAAAATATGTGTAAACAAATCAATATTTTCAGTTGCAATTGATGATTCAAGACCAATTTTAAAAGGTGTTTTATTTGATATTAATAATAATGAATTAAATGTTGTTGCTCTTGATGGGTATAGACTTGCAAGAGTAAAAAAGACAATAACTTCTAATATTATTAAATCAATAGTTGTCCCTGCAAGAAGTTTAAGTGAACTTAGCAAACTTATTGATGATAGTGATGATATTATAAATATTTATATAGACAAATATACAATTCTAGTTGATCTAGGTGATACAAAAGTTACTTCAAGACTTCTTGAAGGAGATTATATAAATTATAAACAAATTATTCCTGTAAATTATGAGACATTCGTAATTGTAAATAAAGAACAATTTGAACAAGCACTTGAAAGAGCAACTCTTCTTTCAAGAACAAATAACAGCAATTATGTTAAATTTGACATCAAAGAAAACAATCTTTTAATTACTTCAAATTCAGAACTTGGAAATATAAGAGAAAATATTCCTGTAAATGTTTCAGGAAAAGATTTAATTGCATCATTTAATCCAAGATATTTTCTTGAAAGTTTAAGAGTAAATACAAATGAATTTGTTAAAATATGCTTTAATAAACAATCTCTTGCTGTGATTGTTCCAACAGAGGAAGATGAATTTTTATATTTAATTCTTCCTGTAAGAGTTATTGGTTAACGTAATAATATAAAATATTAAAAGACATATCCACTTTAGATATGTCTTTTAACTTAGTAATCTATAAATAATTATAAAAGCGAGAAAAAATAATGGATTATTTTAAAAATGAAAATGATATTTATTTTGCAAAGATGAAAAATAACGCAATTATTCCTAGTAAAGAGATTGAAAATGCTGGATATGATTTTTATGCTTGCTTTGAAGATGATTATATTTTCATTGAACCCAATAAGACTAAATTGGTGCCAACAGGTATTGCATGGGCATCAAGTCCGAAATATTACTTACAAATAGAAGAACGATCAAGCACAGGGTCAAAAGGTATAAAGAAAAGTGCTGGTGTAATTGATAGTGGGTATAGAGGAGAAATAAAAATTGCAATAACAAACTCAAATTCCAATCCTTTAATTTTTATTAATTTAGATGAAGAAGAATTTAAAGAAAAATATCCTGAACTTGTTAAAGATAATCCCCTATTGTATAGCACCAAAAAGGCCATCGCACAAGGAATTATTCACAAAGTAGAAGAAGTTAATATAAAAGAAATAAGTTTAGAGAATCTTTTAAATATTCCTTCAAAAAGAGGTGATAAGGGTTGGGGAAGTTCAAATAAAAACTAATTTAAGTAATAAAAAAGACATCAAAATTTGATGTCTTTTATTAACTTATAAAAATAGTTTGTAAAATGAAATTAGTTTTTAAACAAAGTTTTCATCATCTTTGAAAAAATCCTCATATTCAAGAAAAACACTTATTTTTTCTTGATTTGTTTTTGCTATTTTATAAAGTTCTTCTAAATCCATTTTTAGTTCAAGATTACTCCCTACATCTTTACGCCTTATATAATGCAAAACTGTGGAATTTGGTATAGATTGAATTTTGTTAAAATCTTCATATAACAAGAGATATAAATTATTTATATCATCATTTTTCAAACAAGATAAAATTCTTTTATCATTTATATATAATTTTTCAATTCTTTGTTTTAAATCTTTTGGAATCATATCCCCTCCTATAATATTTTGTATGATGAAAATTAGAAATTATTTCAAAAGAATATTTTGTTTTTCTTAAAATGTTTTTTTTGCTATACAATGATTTAATATTTTATTTTTTATATGGGATATTATTTCCAGATAAATATTTTTTTAAAAGAATTTATATATTGATAAATATCATTAATATATGAAATTTTATTATAAATTAATTATTTATTTTTGTGATTTGATTTCTTCTTTGGTTAATGATAAAGAAATAATTAATTTAACAGATATATTTATAAAAAGTGGTGATACTCTTAATTTAGATTATTTAGGTATTACAGTTGATAAACATTCAACTGGTGGGGTTGGGGATAAAACAACCCTTATAGTTGCACCTATTGTCGCATCATGTGATGTTCCTGTTGCGAAAATGAGTGGTAGAAGTTTAGGGTATACTGGTGGAACTATTGATAAACTTGAATCTATACCAGGATATAAGGTAAATATTCCAATTGATGATTTTATAAAACAAGTAAGTGAAATAAAAGTTTGTATAAGTACTACTACAGAAAATCTAGCGCCTGCTGATAAAAAAATATATGCATTAAGAGATGTGACTGGAACTGTATCTTCAAAATCACTTATTGCAGCAAGTATAATGAGTAAAAAGTTAGCAACTGGAGCAGATAAAATATTACTTGATGTAAAATATGGGAAAGGTGCATTAGTAAA
This sequence comes from uncultured Eubacteriales bacterium, assembly GCA_900557645.1. Lineage (GTDB taxonomy): Bacteria > Bacillota > Clostridia > Christensenellales > UBA1242 > Caccovivens. The sequence goes on along the minus strand of USSZ01000009.1, from coordinate 749 downwards.
TACTAAAGAAGAAGCGGTTGAACTGGCTAGATTGATGGTTTATATAGGTAATAAACATGGAAAAGAAACTAAAGCATTAGTAACAAATATGAATTATCCATTAGGCAGTATGATAGGTAATTCACTTGAACTTAAAGAAGTTATACAAATATTAAATGGAAGAGGAAATAAGGATTTAAGGGATTTATGTGTAGTATTATCTTCTTATATGATAAGTATGTCAAAAAATATAGATTTTATAAGTGCACAAGGAGAAGTGCTTGAAGCAATAAGAACTGGTAAAGCATATAGAAAGTTTTTAGAATTTATTACATATCAAGGTGGAGATTTGAGATATGTTAAGATATCTAATAATGTAGTTGAAGTAAAATCTACTAAAGAAGGTTATTTAAATGATGTAGATGCCTTAGAAATAGCAAAATGTGCATTAAAGTTAGGTGCAGGTAGAACTTATAAAGATGAATTAATAGATCATAGTGTAGGAATAGAAATAATTAAAAATATTGGAGAATATATAAATGTAGGTGATACTTTGGCTAGAGCTTATGTTGGAGATAAAACAATAGATTTCAATGAAATAGCAAGTGCATTTAGAATAAGTTTAATAAAGGAAGATAAAGAACCACTTATATATGGAATTATAAAATAGAAGAGCATATCTTCTATTTTTAAATTACATAAATAGCAAACAAAGGTTTCTCTTGACAAACAATGGGGGGGGGGGGGTGTATAATAGATATATAGTATAA
>USSZ01000008.1 GCA_900557645.1 uncultured Eubacteriales bacterium | reverse complement strand
GTATTGACAGTTCTTCCAGCACCTGTCGGACACATTATACTATTCGGAATTGAATTGTTATGTGCAAGACCAAACGCGTGTCCAATTTCATGAGCAAAAGTGCCAGTGGCTGCAGCATTACTAACAGTGTCAAGAGATAAAACATCATCATTAAGATTTATAGTTGCTGAATACCAATCATAATAGTGTTGATCAACTTTAATTTCAGAAGAATTATAAAAAGAAGTGCTTGCCAACACATTAGAAGAATCATTTCCAAAATAAGAACCATAACGATTATATATATCAATTTTAGACCCATTGCTAGAACTAACGTATACATATTCAAATTTGTTTAAGCCAAAACCAGTATTATCCCAATTAGTAACAGCATTTTTAATTAAACGTTGATAATATGTTGCATAGGGATGTGTTTTATTATCAATATAAATAGAAACATTCCCGATACCACCAGTCATTTTGTGCCCATATACGTTGCCTAATGTTACAGCAGAGATTTTAAGAGTAAAAAATAAAGAGCAGGTCAACAGATAAATAAAAATAAAGATTTTCTTTTTCACTAACATTTTCCTTTCTAATATAATTATAACATTTAGTTTTATTTTTATCAATATCAAAAGATTTATCTCTATTATAATCTTAACAAAAGAAGATATAATCAAAGTAAGAAAATAAAAAAAGAAGAGTTAATAAAGAAAAATATATTTCTAATGATTATGTGAATAAATTTTTAGTGTGGGTTATTGTGACATGGATAGCAACTATTTTATTCATGGTTACTGCATTAATAATTTCAAATGTCTTTAAAATAGAATATTTATTGATTCCTTTTTATATTTTCTTGATTGTGAGTATAATATTAACATTTAGATATAAAACTTTGAAAAAACAAAGTTCAATAAAGGAAATAACAAATTCAGGTTTTAATATAGGTAGAACAATAGATTTTGGGAAATTATCTTTTTTATTGGATTTTAAAAATAAAAAGTTCATGATATCAAACAATAATGGTCTTGGTAGAACTTATAATTTTTCAAATGTTATATCCTATGAAGTATATGAAGATAATGAAAGTGTTATAAAAGGGTGCGTTGGCAAATCTTTAGTTGGATACGCATTCTTTGGAACAGCAGGAGCTATAATAGGATCTTCAGCTCAACGTTCTATAAATGATTATTGTTCATCATTAAAATTATTAGTTAGAATGAATGATATTAATAATCCTCTTTTAGAAATAGTTTTAATAGATTATAAAATAAATAAATCTAGTATTGTTTATAAGCAAAATATTAAGAGTTTACAAGAAATGGTTGCTTATATGGAATTTATGATTAATGATAAGAAAGTGGAGGAATTTTCTCATAACAGTGAAGTTGTAAAAATGGAAAAAACAAAAAAAAGAACAACTGTTAGAGCTTAAAGAGTTACTTGAAAATAATTTAATTACAGAAGATGATTATAACAAAAGAAAAGTGACATTTTAGATTTTAGAAAATAAAAAGTTGATTTATTTTAGTGTTTTTTTAGGGGATAATTTTGGTATACTTTTGGTATACTTTGGTTTGAAAGTTAGTTCCCAAAATGCAAAAAAGTGAAAAAATTGATAAAAGATACACAATATATAGATTTTAATAAATAAAAAACCACTAAATAAAGTGGTTGGCATTCAAAAAATCGACTCCTAAGGCGAAGATTCCCGGTTAGAGTCCGGGTGGGAACACCAAAGTTTAAATTGAAATAATTGCTTGAAAAATTTAATTGTTTTTAAAAAAAATCTAATAATAATTAAAAATATTTCAAATTATATAAATATTTTATGTTATTAACTTTATTTTATTGTTTGCTAAAGTTTATAAAAATTCAATATTTATAAAAAAGGCAGGAGTAATCCTACCTTTTTTAATGTATGTAACATTTTATATTAAGTTCCAGTGCTTTTATATTTGCGTAAGCTTAAATTGAAAAATATGATGCAAGGAATAACAAACAGCATTCCAAGTAAAGGCGATATCGCACACAACCATGAAGGTATAGAGCCTATTTCTAAAATATATGATAATGGAAGATAGTTAAAACAAGCAATAGGAATTATAAAAGTAAATATTCTTGTCAGCCATTTGGCATAAATATTAATAGGGTAGTAGGCAAGTTCTTTACTTCCATTTGTCAGAATGTTTAAAAATTCTAGATTCTCAACTGTATATATGCTGATGCCCGCACTTAAAACAAATAGTCCGAAGATAACAAAAATTCCACAAATATATGTTGAAATCAATACAAGAACTTTTAATATATTCCAGTCAACATTTATATTTACAATAGCAATTATGCTTATCACAATGCCTAAAATAACACGCGCAAGTTTTGTGAATTCAATTTTTGAGCCAAAAATTTGATAATGAATATTTACAGGTCTTATCAAGAATCTATCCAATTCACCAGATTTAATAAGCTTTGGAAATTCATCGTATCCTCGTGCAAAACATTCTGTTAGTGAGAAAACTGTGTAAACAATTCCCATCATTAATAATGACTGATAAAATGTCCAACCAGCGACAGAGTTAAATTGACTGAAGAGTAGATAGACAGCCAATATTTCGCTTATATTAATCAAAATTTGATTAAATGTTATAAACATCATATTGTAGCGATACTGAAAGGAAGATTTTAAATGCATTTTCAAATAATTTTTATATAGCATATTAACCTCCTTGAATTACTGCTTTTTTTAGAGCAGTATTTATTAAAAATTTTCCAAGCAAAATTAATACTATAAGCCAAGCAAAACCTATTGCAAGATAGATTAATCCTTCATTTATTCCCACATTTCCTATATAAAGTCTAAAAGGAAGATCTGATATAAATCTAAAAGGTAAATAGTTTAATACATTTTGAATACTTTCTGGTAATAGGGGAAGGGGTATTATAAGTCCGCTTAATAAGTTTGAGATTGAAGAGACAATTCCTATGGAGCCTTTTTCTGAAAGGGTTTTAAAAGTTAGGAATACTGCAAACATTGATATAGCATGACTCATTAATAAACCTAAAATTAAACCTAAAAAGAACAGAACAAAAGCGACAAAACTTGTTGGTGCATGAAGGTTTAAGTTTTCTGGTAGTAACACTGCTATTATTATTATAGGCAGAAATCTTAAAAGTGTTGAAGCAAGTTTTTGACCTATACCTTCCGCATACCATTGATTATAAATGTTTATGGGGCGAACGAATTTATAACAAACATTTCCATTTGTGATTTCAGTTCCAATTCGTTTTCCCATGACAATATATCTCATTGCAAAAAATGCTTGACCAAGCCATATGTATGATGTCATTTGTGCAATTGTTAAACCATTGATAGTATCCGATTTCATAAATGCAGAGTATAAATATATTTGTAATAATCCCCAGAAAAATTGGGTGGCGATACCTGAGATTGCTTTTGCTCTATATTGCAATTCTCCTTTAAATTCCATTTTAAAAATTCCAAAATATGATTTTCCCATTTTGCACCTCTATAATTTATATTCCTTATATAGTTTTGCTAAAATTTCATCAACTCCAAGTGATGTAACTTGAAAATCAACTATTTCATATTTTTCTGATATTTGGTTTACAAAATTTTTGGTATGGAATTCAGTTGTAGGTAAATTTTTTAATGTTGCAAATTTTTTATTATGCTCAATTGTTTCATATCCTTCTAATTCAATTGAATCATATTCTTTTGCAAATTCTATCTCAATTGTTTTTATAGAAGAATATTTATTTTTTATATTATCAAAACTGCCTTGATATAAAATTTGTCCTTTTCCGATTAAAATTATTTTATTTGTCAAGGCTTCAATATCACTCATATCATGAGTGGTTAAAATAATTGTTGTATGCCATGTTTGATTGATATATTTAATAAAATCTCTGACTGCTAATTTTGTTACCGCATCAAGTCCTATCGTTGGTTCATCAAGAAATAAAATTTTGGGGCGGTGTAGTAACGAGCCTGCAAGTTCACATTTCATTTTTTGTCCAAGTGAAAGTTGTCGTAATGGTCGTCCAAGCAGTTCTGAGAGATTAAGTGATTTGTTTAATATTTCAAGTGTTTCTTTGAATTGTTCATTCGGTATTTTATAAATATCTTTAAGAAGTTCAAAACTATCAATGACGGGGACATCCCACCATAATTGACTTCTTTGCCCGAATACAACTCCAATATTTTTGACAAAGTTTTTTCTGTTTTGCCATGGAACCAATCCGTCAATTATACAGGTTCCAGATGATGGTGTAAGTATCCCACTCATAATTTTTATTGTGGTACTTTTCCCAGCACCGTTAGGGCCTATGTAGCCTACAATGTCGCCTTCTTCAATAGAGAAGGTTACGTTTTTTAGGGCATTTATGATTTTATGTTTTCTCATAAAGAAATTTTTAAACATACTAAAACGCCCAGTGTTCCGCTCAGGAACTTTAAAGTTTTTGCAAATGTCTGTAAAGTCTATAATGCTTGCCATTTCTTTTCCTCCTTTTTTTTAAAAAATAGGTTAAGAAAGATAAGAATAGTAGAATTTTAAGAGCATTTCTTAACTGCGAAAAACGCAATGCTATATATTACCATAATTTTAAGAAAAAGTCAATAGGTTTATTATATTTTAATAATTATATATTAAAAATAATGTGTTTTATGTTAAAATGAACATAAAATTGCTTTAAATTTAGCATATTAATGTGATAAAATATCTTTAATAAGAGGGGAAATTATGGTTAAAAATATAAAAATAAATTGTCACAGCAGTATTTGTATAGATGGGGACATTTACATAGATCCATTTAATATAAATGAAGAATACAATAACGCAAAGGTAATTTTTATAACACATTCACATTATGATCATTTAGATGTAAATTCAATAAAAAATATTATTAAAATTGATACTAAAATTGTTTGCACAAAAGATAGTAGTATAATTTTAAAGCAGGAAGGAATTAAAAATGATATTATAATTGTTAAGCCAAATGAAAAAGGAGAGGTTTGTGGGATTCAATTTTCAACCTTTCCAGCTTATAATTTTGGTCATCATCATTTGAAAGAGTATGGTTTTGTTGGGTATACTTTGATTATTGATAATGTAAGATATACAATTTGTGGAGATACCGATGCAACGCCAGAGCTTGAAAATGTGAAAACAGACGTTTTGTTAATTCCAATTGGTGGAACATATACAATGGACGCAAAAGAAGCCGGAGAATTAACAAATAAGATAAATCCGAAAGTTGCTATACCAACTCACTATAATTTTATAAAGGGAACAGCTGGTAAAGAAGCAGAAAAAATATTTCAAAATGTTGTAAATAATAATATAAAAACTGAAATTTTAATCAAATAATTTGCAAAATGATTAAAATTTTACTTAATTTTTAAAATTTTATAAAAAATAGCATTCAAAAGAATGCTATTTTTAGTTGTAATTTATAGTGTTAAATTTTTATATTAAATTGATTCATTGTCTATTTTAAAGAAATCTTTATATTTACATATTTGTTAAAATAATTAAGATTTATTGCAAAAAACAATGAAAATATTTAAAATAAATATATGATTGACTATGATTTGATTTTAGATAGATTAAATAAATCTAATTTTAGAAAAAGTTTTTATTTGAAGAAAAAGGATATAGAATATATTAACAAAAAGGGAATTGAAACTATTAAAAGTCATGCTTATGATTTTATAAACAAAAGACTTGCTCCTGCTGTTATTATTAATGACGGGAAACAAACGCCGATGAGGGGACACCCTGTGTTTATTGCTCAACACGCAACAGCATGTTGTTGCAGGAAGTGTTTATTTAAATGGCATAAGATAGAAAAAGATAGAGAGTTAATGCCAATAGAAATTGATTTTATTGTTGGTTTAATAATGGAATGGATAAATCGTCAAATAAAAAATATTAATAACTATTGATACCACTTTTTTAAAGATAAAGTTTGTTGCTTTTTATTAAAAACTTTGCTAAAATATTGCTGATATGAAAATTTCTATAATGACTTTAGGGTGCAAGGTTAATAAATATGAAAGTGATGCACTTATGTATAATTTATCTTTAAAGGGCTATGATGTTACAGACAAACTTGAGTTTGCTGATATTTATGTAATCAATACTTGTGCAGTAACAAGTGAAGCAGAAAAAAAATCAAGACAAATGATTGCAAGATGTAGAAAATTTAATAATAATGCAAAAGTTTTAATTTGTGGTTGTGCGTCTGAACATAATTCTAAACAATTTCTTGATAAAAATGTAGAAATAGTTTCTGGAGTGGCAGGGAAGATAAAAATTTCAGAATATATAGATAAATTAGTTAAAAACGACAAAAATTTATTAAAAAAACGTGAAAAAGTTGTAAAACTTCCAAAAGATTATGAAGACGACCTTTTTGCAAAACAAACCAGAACAAGAGCATATTTAAAAATTCAAGATGGTTGCAATAACTTTTGTTCATATTGCATTATTCCATATTTAAGAGGAAGAAGCAGGTCAAGAGGCATTTTTTCAATTTTGTCTGAGGCATCAAAATTAGATGATTCTATAAAAGAAATTGTTTTAACAGGAATTAATGTAACTGATTATAAAATAGATGATAAACCAGGACTTTTAACCTTACTTACTGAACTTGATAAATTTGGTAAAAGACTTAGGTTGAGTTCAATGGAAGAAAGTTTGGTGCAAGAAGAATTTGTAGAAGGGTTGAGTAAATTAAATAATTTTTGCCCACATTTTCATCTTTCATTACAAAGTGGTTGTGATTCAGTATTAAAAAGAATGAATAGGCATTATAATACTAAAGAGTTCGCTGATTCTGTAAATCTTATAAGAAAATATTTCCCTTTAGCAGGTATAACGACTGATGTTATTGTTGGCTTTCCTGATGAAAGTGATGATGAATTTCAAAAGACTTATGAATTTATAGAGAAAATTGGTTTTTCTCAACTACATATTTTTCAATATTCAAATAGAGAAGGGACTGTTGCTTCAAAAATTTACAAAGATTTGCCTGCAAATGTAAAACAACAACGTTTTGAAAGATTAAATGAATTAAATGAAATTCTTATGGGGAAATTTATAATTAAAAACAAGAATAATAAAGTGGAAGTTTTAGTAGAAGAAAAAATTGGCGATTTGTATGTGGGGTATAGCAAAAATTATATACGTTGCTATATAGAAAGTAAGCAGGATTTGATTAATAAAGTGGTTGATGTCAAAATAAAATATCCTTTTAGAGATGGAGCATACGCAAAAATAATGAAATAAATAGTTCAATTCCTAAATCGAATTTGCTTGTAAAGAATTAAACTGATGACCATTTAAACGGCAATGGTGTGCCAAGTAAAAGTATATAAATAAAAACGAATTTATGAAAGTTTTATGATAATAAAATTAAAATTATTACTTGTTTAAATTTTTATTTTATATCAATGTTTTTCATTTTTTATCTTGCAGTTTATTTTTTATTTAAAGTGAAATCTTAATAATTTATTTTTTATTTTACTTGACAATATTTGATTAAAATGATATATTAGTTAAGACTATGTAAATTAGAAGGTGGTGAGAAGGTTGACAACTGTTAAAGTAGGCGAAAATGAAACACTTGAAAGTGCGCTTAAAAGATTTAAGAGAAAATGCCAAAAAGATGGTATCATTGGTGATATAAGAAAAAAAGAAGCGTATGATAAGCCTAGTGTTGCAAAGAAAAAGAAAAGAGAAGCCGCTCGCAAAAGAGCACGTAAAAGAGGTTAATCTTTAAAGTTTTATTTATAAACACCTTGTGCTTTAAGCACTATAAATTTTTAAAAGGAGAAAGATAATGGCTAACGTTATAGACCAAATTGAGAAAGAAAACATGAAAGAGACTCTTCCTGAATTTAATATTGGTGATACTGTTAGAGTAGGCGTTAAAATTAAAGAAGGAGATAAGTCTAGAATCCAGGTCTTTGAAGGTGTAGTTATTGCTCGTAAAAATGGTGGAGTTAGAGAAACATTTACTGTTAGAAAAATTTCTAATGGTGTTGGTGTAGAAAGAACTTTCCCTATTCATTCTCCACTTGTTGCAAGTGTTGAAGTTGTAAGAAAGGGTAAACCAAGAAGAGCAAAATTATATTATGTTCGTGACCTTACTGGTAAGGCAGCAAAAATTAAATCTGCTGATAATAGATAATTTAGTTTAAAAAAGAGTGGTTTCACTCTTTTTTTATTATTAATACAAAAATACTAATTAAGACATGCAAAACTAAAATATAAACAACAAAAAATTTATATTGAAAATAATATCGTTAAAATAACGTTTTAAATTTATTTTTTATCCTCTTTATTTAATAGGAATATAAAAAGATAAAGAAAATGACGCAATTTTTAACAAAAATAAATTTAGATAGTATATAATAAGTTTAGTTTAAAATATAAATATTTGTATTTGTTAAGAATTCAGAATTTATAAAAAACTTTAGATTTATAAACTTGGGAGAAAAGACATGAATATTAAGGCAATGGTTAATGACTTTATTGAAAAGAATAAAGATGATAAAAAAGCAGAGTTTGATAAAACATTAATGACAAGTAAATTTCCTATAAAGGGAATAAAAACTTCTGTTTTAGAAGATTTTGCAAAGGGGCTTTCAAAAATTAATGCAGATGTAAAAGATATTCCTTTAGACTGCCATGAAGAAATTATTTTAGCAGGAATGGTTATTGGTCATAAAAAATATAGTAATCAAGAAAAAATAAAAGACCTTAAATACCTTATTCCTTTTATTGATAATTGGGCTTCTTGTGATATGATTGTTCCAAGACTTAAAGGTCTTGAAGATGAAAGAGAGTTTTTTGAGAGCCTTCTTCAAAGTGAACATCCTTTTGCTATTAGAGTTGGCATAGTTTGGATTATGAAATTTATGCTTAAAAAAGATTTAAAGAATGTTGTTTTAAAATTAAGAGATGTTAAAAATACTACATATTATGTTGAAATGGCATTAAGTTGGTGCTATGCAGAAGCATTTTTATATGATTTTGATTTTATGTATAAATTTATTGAAACAGTTCCGAGAACAGTGGTTCGAAATCGTGCACTTCAAAAGACTTGTGAATCAACAAGGGTTACAAAAGAACAAAAAGTAGAAATAAGAAAATTACGTTCTAGACTTTTAAATATGCAAATATAATTTAAAATTTAGATGATTATTTAAAGTAAATTTAAATAATCATTTTTTATTTATATTTTTATTTTGTAATTATTTTTAGTTATACTATACTTAAAATTAGAATTATTTTAACTTTATTTTAATTAGGAGATAAATTTTTAATGTTAGCAAAAGTAAAAAGTTTAGGATTAAAAGGAATAGATGGATATGGGGTTGATGTTGAAACTGATGTAAGCAATGGTCTTCCTCATTTTGAAATAGTTGGGCTTGGAGATACTGCGATCAAAGAAGCAAAGGAGAGAGTTCGCTCTGCGATTAAAAATAGTGCTTTTATTTATCCTACTAAAAGAATAACTATTAATCTTGCTCCTGCTGATATAAAAAAAGAAGGGTCATTATATGATCTTGCAATAGCAGTTGCTATTCTTTCTTGTGATGAAGAAAACAAAATTGAGAATGAAGGGAAGTTCGTTTATTTAGGTGAGTTATCTTTTGATGGCAGCGTAAGAAAAATAAAAGGTCTTTTGCCACTCCTTATTTCTGCAAAACAATTAGGTTTAAAAGATTTTATTATACCTAAAGAAAATGAAAACGAAGCAAGGTTTATAGATGGCATTAATATTTACCCTGTTTCATCGTTGATTCAAACTATAAAATTTTTAAAGGGTGAAGAAGATATTGCCCCTGTCCATACAAGTGATTTTTGTGAAATTGTAAATCATAATTCAAACAAATATTTAGATTTTTCAAATGTAAAGGGTCAAACTATTGCAAAAAGGGCACTTGAAATTGCAGCAGCAGGTGGACATAATTTGTTAATGATAGGTCCTCCTGGGAGTGGGAAAAGTATGCTTGCGAAATGTTTTCCTTCCATTTTGCCTGATTTGACGTTTGAAGAAGCATTAGAAGTTACAAAGATTCATTCTATTGCAGGTGAGTTAGATTTGAATGAGGGAATAATATCATCTCGACCTTTTAGAAGTCCACATCATACTGCAAGTACAGTATCTTTAACCGGTGGTGGCAACAATAGTAAACCAGGAGAAATATCTCTTGCCGATAATGGTGTGTTATTTTTAGATGAATTTCCTGAATATTCAAGGCATACTATAGAAACATTACGTCAACCTCTTGAAGATGGAATTATAACAGTTGCAAGAGCAAATGCAACAATTGTATATCCTGCAAATTTCACTTTAATTGCAAGTATGAATCCTTGCCCATGTGGTAATTATGGTTCTAAAGATAAAGAATGTAGATGTTCAGCAGGGCAAATAACTAAATATTTGGCAAAATTATCAGGACCTATTATGGATAGGATTGATATTCATATTGAAGTTGATAACGTAACATATGACCAATTAAAGAGTGAAGAAAAAGAGGAAAGTTCAGAAGAAATAAGAAAAAGGGTGAATAATGCAAGGTCAATACAGAATGAAAGATTTAAAAATGATAAAAATCATTGCAATGCAAAGATGAGTGTATCTCAAACGAAAAAGTATTGTAAACTTGATGAAATGGGAGAGATGTTACTTAGAAACGCTTTTGAAAAATTAAAATTAAGTGCAAGGGCTCATGATAGAATATTGAAAGTTGCAAGAACAATCGCTGACCTTGATAAGAGTGAAAATATTGAAGCAAGACACATAGCAGAAGCAATTTCATATAGAACATTGGACAGAAAATATTGGGATTAAATTATTTTTTGTGAAAAATATGCAAAAATAATAAAATTATTTTGAAATTTATTTTATTTTAAGTAAAATCATGATAGTTTAAAAATAAAAGGATAGTTTATATTTATGAATGAACTACAAAAGTTTTTGGTATTTTTATCACAATTTGACTTTACATATTCTAAATTTCAGCAAATAGTTGATTTTATGGGAGATAAATTGTCTATTGAAAAGTTTTGTAAAACAAAGTTTGATAAAAATATATTGTCAGAAGAGAATTATGAAAGAATGAAAAATAAATCTAATGAGACTATTATTAGTAATTATGTTCATAATTTAAAAAATCAAGGTATTATTTTATTGACAAAATTTGACAATAATTATCCACAAAAACTTATTAATCATTCTGATGCTCCTTTTTTCTTATTTTGCAAAGGTGATTTATCATTATTAAATAGCAAATCACTTTCTGTTGTAGGGACTAGAAAACCTTCAAATTATGGTAGAATGATAACAAACAAATTAGTTGGAGATATTGCACAGCATAAGATTACGATTGTGAGTGGACTTGCTTATGGTGTTGATAGCATAGCACATAGAAAATGTTTGGAATGTGGTGGTAAAACTATCGCAGTTCTTGGTTCTGGTCTTAATGAAATTTATCCAGCAGAACACAAAGGCCTTGCAGATGAAATTGCAGAAAAAGGTCTTCTTATAAGTGAATATCCACCAAATAAAATTGCGACCAAATATACTTTTCCACAAAGGAATAGAATTATTGCAGGTCTTGGAGATGGAGTTTTAATAACTGAAGCAAATTTTAAAAGTGGAACCATTCATACCAAAGATTATGCCCTTGAATATGGTAAAAATATTTATTCTGTTCCGGGTAATGTTGATAGTGAATTATCTTATTTAACAAATGACATTATTAAATCTGGGCAAGCCAGTTGTGTTACTTCAAGTCAAGATATTTTAAATGATTATGATGTTGATAATATAACCAGCAAAAAAAGTTATCAATTATCTATTGAAGAACAAATGATAGTAAATTTGCTTGAAGATGGAATGAAAGAAATGGATTTTTTAATAAAAAACTGCAATTTAAGCACAAATATTTTTAATAGTTGTTTGACAACTTTAGAAATTCGTGGAATAATAAATAGACTGCCGGGTGGATTTATAGTTTTAAATTAATGGAGGTTAAATTGAAATTAGTCATAATTGAATCACCTTTTAAAAGGGAAGCATTGAAAAAATATTTAGGAAATGGTTATGAAGTTTTTGCAACTAAAGGACATATAAGAGATTTGCCAGAAAAAAGTTTTGGTATTGACTTAAAACATAATTTTGAGCCTAAATATGAAATTGTTCCAGATAAAAAAGAACTAATAAATGAACTAAAGAAAAAAGCCTCTCAAGCAGATGAAGTTTTGATCGCAACTGACCCTGATAGAGAGGGAGAGGCAATTAGTTGGCATGTTGCTAATGTTCTTGGCTATGAGCCAGACAAAAATTGCCGTATTGAATTTAACGAAATTTCTAAAAAAGCAGTAACAAAAGCATTAGAAAATCCTCGTAAGATTGATTTAAAACTTGTTGATGCACAACAAGCAAGAAGGGTTCTTGATAGAATTGTGGGATATAAACTATCACCGATTTTATGTAAAAAAATTGCACCTAAATTATCTGCTGGACGTGTTCAATCTGTTGCATTAAAACTGGTTGTTGATAGAGAAAAAGAAATAGAAAAATTTGTTCCAGAAGAATATTGGACAGTTTCTGCTCTTCTTAAAAAAGATAAATATCAGATAAAAGCAACTCTTGCAACTTATAAAAAGAAAAAATTTGTTCCTAAAAATAAAGAAGAAGTTGATAAGATGCTTGGTGAAATAGGTGGCGAAAAATTTGTTGTCAGTGAAATAAAGAAAAGTAAAACAAAATCTCATGCCCCAGCACCTTTTACCACAAGTACAATGCAACAAGATGCTTTAAATAAACTTGGAATGAGTCTTGCTCGAACAACTTCTTCTGCACAACAATTATATGAAGGAGTTGAAGTAAAAGGGGAAGGTAAAATTGCTCTTATAACTTACATAAGAACAGACTCTGTTAGAATTTCAACAGATGCTCAAAATGCTTGTCGTGAATTTATCAAAAATAAATATGGAGAAGAATTTGTCCCTGAAAAACCAAATAATTATCATACAAAAGAAAATGCACAAGATGCACACGAAGCAATAAGACCTATTACAATGGATATAACTCCTGAAATGGTTAAAGAGACGTTGACAAATGATAACTATAGACTTTATAAACTTATCTATGAGAGATTTCTCGCAAGTCAAATGACTGAAGCCGAATATTCTTCTGTATCAGTAACTTTTGATTGCAAAGATTATGGTTTTAAAGTTAATGGCAAAACTATGGAATTCCCTGGGTATACAGCAGTGTATAAAGAATATGTTGAAGAAGAAAATAAAGAGGGTATGGCAGGAAAACTTCCTAAACTTGAAAAAGATGAAATCTTAGATTGTGAAAAATTGTTGCCAGAACAGAAATTTACAAAGCCACCAGTTCGTTATACAGAAGCAAGTTTGGTAAAAGCAATGGAAGAAAAAGGAATTGGAAGACCTGCAACTTATGCTGCAACAATAACAGTATTGACGTCAAGACATTATGCTGAAAAAGAAGGTAAATATCTTGTTCCAACTGACCTTGGCAGAAAAATTAATGATTATCTTGAGCAATTCTTTTCAAGTGTAATTAATGTTAAATTTACTGCATATATGGAGGGACGACTTGATGATATTGCAAACAAAGATGAAGATTGGCATAGTGTTGTTTCAAATTTCTGGAATGGATTTGAGCATTTGATTGAAAAAGCAGATGCAAGTTCTGTAACTATGAAAGAACCTCCAAAAGAAACAGATATAATTTGTGATAAATGTGGTGGTAAGATGGTTATAAGACAGGGCAGATTTGGCGAATTTTTGGCTTGTTCAAATTTTCCTAAATGTAAAAATACAAAACCTCTTGAAAGCAATATTAAATATGTTGGAAAGTGCCCAGAATGTGGAAGTGATATGGTTGAAAGAAAAAGTAAGAGAGGAAAAATCTTCTATTCATGTTCAAAATATCCAGATTGTAAGTTTATGAGTTGGGATATTACAACTGGGGAAAAATGTCCTAAATGTAATAGTCCAATCGTTATGAAGGGTAAAAAAATAAAATGTAGCAACAATGAATGTGATTATATAGAACAAAACAACACTTCTCAACAATAAAAAGGAGGGGAATATGACATTTTATGAAGAAATTGCTCGTTTAAAAGATATTTTAAGACGTGGCTGGTTAATGAGAAATATAGATAAAAAATTAGGAAGAAGTGAAAGTGATGCAGAGCATTGTTTTTCAATGATTATGTTGGCATTGGAAGTTATGACAAAGAAAAATTTGAATCTTGATCAACTTAAGGTTTTAAAAATGATTGCATATCATGAGTTATGTGAAATCGATGCTGGTGATATAACACCTTTTGATAAAATTGATAAAGAGGTTAAACATAAGATGGAGCATAAATGCATAAGAAGATTATCTTTAACTTTTAATATGCCAGAGATTGAACAATTATGGCTTGAATTTGAAGCAAATGAAACGCCAGAAGCAAAATTTGTTAAAATGATTGATAAATATGATGCAGTTATGCAAGCAAAAGTGTATTCAAAAAAATTGAATGATAAAGATATTTATAATGAATTTCATGATAATTGCATTTATAACGAAGAATTTGATGATTTAGATTTATAAAAACAGTCTTTTTAAGATTGTTTTTATTTTTTTATTGCTATTTAAAAATACTTATTACGTATATGATTTGACAATAAAAGATGATATTTTATCTATTTGTTTTAAGTTTGCTTTGAATTAAAATAAAAATATATTATAATGAAACTGGTGGTTTTATAGATTAAAACTACATATATAAAACATTAGAAAGATTGCTTAAAGGGGATTAATGAGATTTAATAGGTCTTTTATTAATGTGATTGGCTGTGGCTATGCAGGCATAGAATGTGCTTTATTTTTAGCAGGTCATGGACATAAGGTGCATATTTTCGATGCTTGTAAAGAATATAAAGATTATTGTAATGATTGTGATTTTGCAAAAAAGAGGGAAGTTAATGAAGCACTTTTAAGTCGAGAATTATCCCTTCTTGGAAGCCCTCTTATTAAAGCAGAAGAACAACTTCTTTTAAAAGGATATAATAAAAAAGATTTGCCAGAAATTTTACTTGAGATTGGCAAAGATATGGTAAAGCATAATGAAAATATTGAATATTTTGAAGCCTGTGTTCATGAAATTAATCCAAAAGAAGTTACAATTATTGCTACAGGACCAAATACTGATAAAAAAATGTTTGATTTTTTATTAAAACAATTTGGTTCTATGAGATGTTTTAGTCATATGCCAGTTTATCCAGTTTTGAAAAAAATTGATGAAAGCAGACTTTTGCAAAAAGAATTTGATGATGAGTTTTTATATCTTCCATTAAATTATCAAGAATATATCGATTTTATCAATCATATTGTTAAAGGATTGAATGAAGAAATTGATGAAAAAGATTTTAAATTAGTTGAAAATACTATGGAAGATCTCGTTGATAAAGGAAAGGATAATTTAAAAAATTATGCCATGATGCCAGTATTGCTTAAAGAGATAAACGAAAAGCCTTATGCTGTTTTAAAATTAAGAAAAACAGAAAAGGGGTTTAGAATAGAAGAAATATCATCTAAATTTGATTTAATTAATCAAATGCAAGTCTTTTCTTCTTTAAATGGTTTTGAAAATTCTATAATCGTAAAAAAAGCAGATGCACTTGATATTTGCTTTTTAAATTCAAGGTATGTTGTAAATCAATTTCATCAATGCTTTCAAAATGAAAATATATTTTTTGCAGGTTCTATACTTGGTATAACTGGATATGTAGATTGCATTGCAAGTGGACTATATACAGCATTAAATGTAAATAAATATTTTAGTGATAAGCAAATGATACCACTTCCAAGGGATTCTTGCATTGGTATGCTTGCAAAAAGAATTGTATCGTCTGCGTCAATAAAACCTCAACCTTTTATAGATGATTACGGTTTAATAGATGATAATTTTGAAGATGAAGAAATAGTTTCAAAAACTTTTAGAAAATCAATTGATGCACTTGCACAATTTAAGGAGGATTATTTAAATGGAAAGTATGTTTAGAGGAACTACTATATGTGGTGTAAAAAGAGATGGCAAAATTGCTGTGGCAGGAGATGGTCAGGTAACTTTATCAGAAAGTGTTATATTCAAATCAAATGCACATAAAGTAAGAAGAATTTATAATGATAAGGTAGTAATTGGATTTGCAGGTTCGGTTGCTGATGCATTTTCACTTTGTGAAAGATTTGAAAATATGCTTAATAAGTTTTCTGGTAATTTAATGAGAAGTGCAGTTGAACTTGCTGGAACATGGAGAGAAGATAAGGCAGCAAGACAACTTAATGCAATGATGATTGTTGCAGATAAAGAAAAACTTTTAATTGTCAGTGGAACAGGTGAAGTAATTGAGCCAGATGATGACGTTTGTGCTATAGGTTCTGGTGGTAACTATGCTTTGGCAGCAGCAAAAGCATTAAAACAAAACACAAAACTTTCTGCAAAAGAAATTGCACAAAAAGCATTAGAGATTGCTGGGCAAATTTGTGTATTTACAAATGATCATATTACAGTTGAGGAGGTTTAAAAAATGAATTTAACACCAAGACAAATAGTTGAAGAACTTGATAAATATATTATAGGTCAACCAAAAGCAAAAAGGGCAGTTGCGATAGCATTACGTAATAGATATAGAAGAAGCAGACTGCCGAAAGAACTTCGTGAGGAAATTACTCCAAAGAATATTATCATGAAAGGACCAACTGGAGTTGGTAAGACAGAAATAGCAAGAAGACTTGCAAAACTTGTCAAAGCACCATTTATAAAAATTGAAGCAACAAAATATACTGAAGTTGGTTATGTTGGTCGTGATGTTGAAAGCATGATTAGAGATTTGGTTGAAGTTGCAGTTCGTATGGTAAAAGATGAAAAATCTCATGAAATCGAGGCAAAGGTAAAGCCTATAGTGGATACAAAACTTATTGATGCAATTTGCGATACAAGACGAGCAAGTGATATTTCTGTTGATAAAACAATAGTTACTGAAGAGTATCACAATGGCAAACTTGAAAACGAACAAATTGATATTGTTGTGGTTGATAGTCCAAAACCAATGATTGCAGTTGGTGGACCAGAAATTAACATAGGTTCTATTTTTGATGGAATGCTTCCACAAAAACATAAAAAAAGAAGAATGTCTGTTTCTAGAGCAAGAGAAATATTGATGGGTGAAGAATGTGATAAAATTATTGACAAAGATAATGTTTACGCCGAAGCCATTAGAAGAACAGAAGAAGAAGGAATAATTTTTATTGATGAAATTGATAAAATTATTGGTAAAGCAGGTGGCTCAAATAGTCAAGATGTCTCAAGAGAAGGCGTTCAAAGAGATATTTTACCTATAGTTGAAGGAAGCACTGTTGCAACAAAATATGGCAATGTTAAGACCGACTTCATTTTGTTTATTGCATCTGGTGCATTTCATGTTTCAAATATAGAGGATATGATTCCTGAACTTCAAGGGAGATTTCCTATTAGAGTTGACCTTGACAACCTTACAAAAGATGATTTTAAACGTATTTTATCTGAACCAAAGAATTCTGTAACTTTACAGTATGCAAGTATATTGAAAGTAGATAACATTGATTTAAAATTTACTGATGATGCTTTAGATGAAATCGCAGATATGGCAGCAACAGAAAATGAAACAAGTGAAAATATCGGGGCAAGACGTTTGCATACAATAATGGAAAGTTTGCTTGAAGATATTTCTTTCAATGCATCAGGCGATCATCCAATGCTTGAAGTAAATATTGACAGAACCTATGTTCAAAATGCATTTAAGGAATCAAAAAAGAAATTTGATTTGAAAAAATATATTTTATAAACCAGGTAAGAAGAAAAAGGTTTAAAATGGATAAATCAAGAACTGAAATTTTAATCGGAAATGAAAATATAGATAAAATAGCAAGAAAACATATTACGATTGTTGGTGTTGGTGGCGTTGGTGGTTATGTTGCAGTTATGCTTGTCAGGGCAGGTATCGAAAAAATTAAACTTATAGATTTTGATACTGTTTCATCTTCTAACATAAATAGGCAAGTCGTAGCAGAAATTGATACGATAGGCAGAGTAAAGGTTGAAGTCTTGAAAGAAAAACTTTTAAAAATCAATGATAAGATTGAAATAGAAGTCATTAAAGAAAGAATTTGTGAAGATAATATTTGCAAATTGATTAAAAATACTGACATTGTTGTTGATGCTATTGATTCTGTTAAAGACAAAATTTCTTTAATAATTTATTGTAAAAAGAACAATATTAATATTATTTCAGCAATGGGAGCAGGAAATAGATATGATATTCCAAATTTTTATTTGACAGATATCTATAAAACCCATGATGATGGTCTTGCAAAAGTAATTAGAAAAAAATTAAGAGAAAATAATATTAATAAATTAGATGTTGTTACAACAGACTCAAAGCCTATCAAATGTGGAAATGTAATTGGTAGTATAAGTTATTATCCTGCTGTTTGTGGGTGCACTTTAAGTGCTGTAGTTATAAATAAAATTATAAAGGGGGAAATATGAAAATTTTAGATGAAAAAGACTTTGAAGAAGCAATAAGTCAAGGTGTTGTTTTAATTGATTTCTTTGCAACTTGGTGTGGGCCTTGCAGAATTATGGGAGATATTTTAGAGGATATATCTAAAGAAGTCGAGGGGAAAGCAAAGGTATATAAGGTTGATGTAGATAATGCCGAAAATGTTGCAAGAAGATTTGGCATCATGTCTATTCCAACATTGATAATTTTTAAAGATGGCAAAGAACAAGAAAAACATATTGGTATTTGGCAATATGAAGCATGTGTTGAAGCAATAAAGAAATATTTGTAATCAAAAATTTAATCAAGGTATATATAATAACAAATTACTTAATAATAAAAAATAACAGAAAATTTGATTATTCTGTTATTTTTTTATTTTATTATTTAATTTATTTGTTATTAATCTAACTCATAATTAAAAATAGAAGCATCATCTCTTATTTTAAATCTTGGATACCTATTGCAATTAGAGTCATTTTCTTGAAGGGTAAATAAAGTATCATATAAGTTGTCAAGACTTATTTTTTTATTGTTAATTAAATTTACAAGTTCTTCATAAGTAAAAACCTTGAAAACTTCGTATAATTGACTAAAACCATCGGTAAGACCTATAATTTGTTTTATGTCTTTCAAATTAAGTGTCCCATGCAATGCATGATCAACAGCATTAATATCATCTGATAAAATCCAATATCCATTATTCGTATTTTGAGTTAATCGAGTTTCAACAAGATAATCATTTATTAAAGGTCTTGCGTCAATAACATTTATATTTTTTTCTTTAGCAATTTTAACCATGCGTCCTATATTTATATTATCAAGTTTAGGCAAATCATTTAGTTGTAATTTGGTTATAATATCTTTTTTATCTTTTATTATTAATTGACAATCTCCTAGAATAAAATATTCAATATTATTTTCATTTTTTCTAAATAGGGCAATACCAGAACTTGGTTTTGATTTTACAGAAGTTGCACCTTCAATATTATTGTAAGTATTGCTTACATATGTAATTCCATCTTTCATGATTTCTTTAAGATTTTTCTTTGTTTTTAAGTTTTTTATCAAAAAATTCTTAAATTCTTCAACATACCACTTTGCATCGCTTACACAATTTGTTATATTTTCTTTTAAAAGTCCAGTCGCTCCATCCATTACGAAACCAAAATCATCGCAAAGATATACGCAATCTTCATTTTCTTTATCACTTTTCCCACCTTTTGTTAAGATATCTTTAAACATTTTTTATTATTCTGCCTCCTTAAAAAAGAATATTATAATTTTTTATATTCTTTATATTCTTTATAAGAATTATACCCCTCTCCGAAAAAAGTCAAGTAAAAGTTGAAAAATGTAGAAAAAAAGAATATTTTAAGTATTTAAAAGAAAATAAATCATTAAATAACATAATTACAGATATTGACTTTAAGTGATTAAGGTGTTAAAATTATAGTAGTGTAAAGGAGTGCAAAATGGGAAGAAAAGTTTATCTTGATAATGCAGCCACAACTTATGTCTCAAGTGAAGTGCTTGCCGAAATGTTGCCTTGTTTTAATGCAATTTATGGTAATAGTAATTCACTTCATAGTTTTGGACGTGAAGCAAGTGCGATTGTAGATAGAGCAAGAGATAGAATTGCACATGCAATCAATGCAGCAAAATCAAATGAAATTTATTTTACTTCAGGTGGAACTGAAGCAGATAACTGGGCAATAAAAGGACTTGCTCATGCATATTCAAATAAAGGAAAACATATAATCACAAGTCAAATTGAACATCATGCAGTTTTAGATGCTTGTAAACAACTTGAAGAGGAAGGGTATGAAGTTACATATCTTCCAGTTGATAAGACAGGGCTTGTTAATATAGTTGATCTTATTCATTCAATAAGAAAAGATACGACATTAATTTCAATAATGGCAGTTAATAATGAAGTAGGAACAATTCAAAATATTAAAGCAATTGCAAAGATTGCTCATGACTACGGAGTAATTTTTCATACTGATGCAGTGCAAGCAGTAGGAGCAATACGTCTTGATGTGCAAGATATGGAAATTGATGCAATGACAATTTCTGCTCATAAAATATTTGGACCAAAAGGTGTTGGTTGCTTATATTTAAAAAATGGAATCAGAATAGATAGTCTTATAGTTGGTGGAAGCCAAGAAAGAGCGAAAAGAGGTGGAACGTTAAATGTTCCTGCTATTGCTGGATTTGGTAAGGCAGTAGAAATTGCTGTGCGTGATATTGTTATTAATCAACAAAAATTAAGAAGTATAAGAGATTATTTCTTAAGAAGCGTAGAAGAGAAAATTGAATATGTTCACTTAAATGGACACCCTCAACAAAAAGTTAATGGCATAGTAAATTTATCATTTGAAATGGTTGATAAAGAATCACTTTTAATGCTTCTTGATATTGAAGGTGTTGCAGTTTCAACAGGTTCAGCATGCACTTCAAATTCAGTAGAACCTTCCCACGTTCTTAAAGCAATGGGTATTGATGATGTTCTTGCAAATGGTTCAATAAGATTTTCATTTAGCAAAAATATATCAAAAAGTGATATTGATTATGTTGTTGAAGTATTGGAGAAAGTTGTTGCAAAATTAAGGTCGATTTCAGCATTAACAAAAGCAGGGAGGAAATAATTATGTATAGCAATTATATATTAGAAAGATTTCAAAATCCTAAATTTGCTGGTGGACTTCGAGGTGCAAACGGAACTGGTAAAGTTGGAAATGATGAATGTGGTGATATAATCAAGATATATATACTAGTTGATGATGCTGGCATTGTTACAAGTGCGAAGTTTAAAGCCTATGGTGGTGTATGCACGATTGTTGCATGTGATGAGGCTTGCGAACTTTTGATAGGAAAAACTTTAGAAGATGCATTAAGAATTTCAAATAATGATATTCTTGAAAAGATGGGTAATGTCCCTTCTACAAAAGAGTATACTGCTTCACTTGCTGAAGAAGCAATAAAAAATGCTGTTGAAGATTATTACAAAAAGAAGGAAAAAGAAGAGCGTAAACAATTAGAAAATAATTGATCGTAAATGCTGAAAAAATAGATTTTATATGCTATATAATAAAAAAGAAGATTGCAAGGGCTAACCATTTTGAAACTAGCGTAATATAAAAAGACACCTTTCAAAGGTGTTTTTTTGTTACAAACATCTAGTTTGTTCTTCTAAAATTCGTGGGTTAAGCTTTTCAAATGGTTTTGATATATCGCTATAAGATTTTTCCTTAACATAACATTCTTTTTCTCTATCAAAAGTTAAAACCGCTGCAAATCTATAAAAACCTTCAACTCCTTTACTTAGTTCCAAATATAAAGTATTTACATCAAGTGATGGGGTAATTAACATTTCAGCAATTTGTATCTTATCTTTATAATGGGTTTTATAGCTATAACTAGAAATTAAATCGGCAGAACTCCAACAATTAGAACTTTCTCTTTGAATCTTTTTACCTTCGTTGTTTATTGAGTAAGTTGCTGGATGTGTATGCCCTAAAAAAATGATAGGTTTACCTTGATTAAATTGTAATGCTATATTTACACACTTATCTAAAAAATCCCATGATTTAAAATCCGAACCATTATATACATCAAGTGTCTGCATTGCTGGAACACATTTTTTTATGTAAATTAGCCCATTTGAAGCTTCATAACCCAAAAGAACAAAAGAAGTTTCTTGTTCAATTCCATTATAATTGTTCGTTTTAATACCATTCTTGATAGCATTAAACATTTCTACAGCACTCTCATCAATAAGAACTTTTGGGTTTCCGCTTAACACTGGTAAATCTTTTGCATTAGGCACATAACTTGTTGTACTTAAACCTTGTTTTGTCATAATTTGTTTTATATCCATATTTGCACCCCTAATTATTATAACATAAATTTCAAAAATTTGTATTATAAATTTTAAATTTTATTATAAATCTTAAATTTGGCACTTAAGCATGTGCTTGTCTTGATACAAGTGTCGTCGCTTCGCTCCGACAGACAAGCACACTCTACAACTAAATATATTAGACAAAAAGCGAAAGTGTTGGTAAACGTAACACACTTTCGCTTTTTGCTATTATATATGGCTAATTTATTCCATGGTGTACTTGACAAGAGTCTCTGAAATGAGTTCTTCTTTTGCTGATTAAGGCAGAGAAACAATATTTGCGCTTGTGGCTTTGTTTTATTCGTTTCTCTGCCTTCTGATATTGTGTTTTCATTTCTTCTCTTGTCAAGTACCTTTCACGGCATAAAATAGCCAAGAAAAAAGAGAACTAGATATTTTTCTAATTCTCTAATTATTACACTAGTTTCAAAAGTAAGTGACTAAATATCTTCTTTTTTTATTTTTAAACTTTTAAATTTTTATTATTTACTCATTTTTTCTTTTATATTTTTTACTCCGTCATTAATTTTCTTTTCTGTTTTATCAATGACTTTTTCAGCATTTTTCTTTATTTTTTTTGCTTCTTTGGCGAGTTTTTCTTCATTTTTTTCTAAATTTTCCATTATAGTTTTTTCTCCTTTGTTATATACTTGTTTTACACCTTGTGAATGTTTATATAAAATCATGCCAGTTACAAGTCCTGCACCGAATCCTAAAAGCATCATAAAATCTTTCATATTTTCTATTTTCCTCCTTGATTTATTGTGTGAATTATTTAAATTTTTATTCATTTAAAAATAGAAAATATTATCTAATACTTATTATTAAATTAAGCAGTATTGACAATTATTATAATCGGAGTATAATATAAATTATAGGAGAAATATTTTAAAATGAAATCTTTATTGAAAAAGAATTTTGCTTTTGCTATGCTTGCAAGTTCTGTCGCTTTGACAGTAGGGGGAATTACATTGACAGTTTTGGCAGGACAAAAGAAAAGTCAAGTAATTGATGATTTTTCTCAAACAGAAGAATTTAAAAATGAATATAAGAAAGAATTAGAAAAAACAGAAACACAATATTCTTTAAATCAAATTGATGAAAAAGAATATCAAGAAAAAATGCAATATTTGAATGGAGATGTTTTTATTGAAAATAAATTAAATGACAGCAATTCAAACTATAATTCTGAATTAAAAAATGCTAACTTTTCATTAAGTTTAGGCTCTGGTCTTTCTCTTGTAGGAATGAGCAGTTCTGTGATTACTGGCACATTTGCTAGTGTTATTCAAAAGAAAGTAAAAAGGGAAAATAAATTAAAGAAAATATCTACAATAATTGAAGAGTTGAATAATAATGATAAAATAGAAGAAATTTCTTAAGATTAAAATAAAAAAACAGGATTTTATCCTGTTTTTTTGATTTCTTTATTATTCTGCTTCTGTTTCATTACTGTTTACAACTTCATTTTCCATTTCTTTTAAACAATTTTTGAAATTTTCATATTCTTTATTTAAAGATTCTTTTAATTCTGGATGTGCTTTAAGTTTATTTGTTTTATAAATATCAAAAGCAGTATCAAGATCTTGTTTAAATGATGACGAAAGTAACATATTAGGATCAACAACTAAAAGCCCACCAATTCCATATTGAGTTACAACTTTTAAAGCCATCCAACTTTCTCTTGCAATTCCATTTTCATCAATTTGACCATCTTTTAAAACTATATTTAGGTTTTTATCTATTAAAACTTTTTGCTTTGGAGTTAAAAAATAAGCACAAACAACATCATCGTCTTCCCATTGTCCAAGATGGGTAATGGCTAAATCGTTATAGAAATAGAGTTTTTCAAACATAGGAGATATATAGAAATGACTATATATACTACCCATTTGTTTTTCAACACCATTTTTAACAATAAAAGGTTGTCCTACATAAGGTTCAACTGTTTTTGTTGTAATATAAACATCTTCATTTTTAGTTAAATATTTTTCAATATCCATTTTTCTCTCCTTTTTCTTAATAAAAGTATATCATATATTACAAAAAATGTCAATATTGTATAAATATTGTAAGGTGAGTATATTCAAAATAAAAAGCAGAAGAAAAACTTCTGCTTATAATTTTCAGGGCTGGGCATCTTATATTGATAAAAATTCCCTAACTGCCTCACATATATCTCGCTCCACCAAAGCTTCCTCATGGCACATCAAAGTGTCCCCTTAATGATGCTACCGTCAGGTCCTGACATGATTCAGGGATTTTGATTGCATAAGACCTTGATTTCATCACGAAATATATATGCACATATTTAAAAAATTTAAACCGCTATAAGCATTCAACCCCACTGTAGCGGATTGTGGGTTACAGAGCACCGCTAACTCTCCATCTAGCCCAGCAAAAATAGTTTAACACAAATTAAAATATTTTGCAATTACTTTTTGCTTTTTATATGACGAATGTTGTAAAATTTAATTATAGTTTATTTTAATTTTTATAATTTTGTAAAATATAACATTTTTGTTTTTTTTATTTGATTTTCTATGTTATAATACAAAACTATGAGGTGGTAGATGCAAAATAGAGAAGTTTTTCAAAATTCTAAAAGATTTATTGATGCTTATAACAATATTGATTATGCACTTAAAACTCGATATAATCTTAATCGTTCTATGGGATTTTCTGACCTTATAAGAAAATCTGTAAGTATAAATTATGTAGTTAGAAAATATGAAGATGATTTAATTGACTATGGAAGACTTAGGAATGCTATTGTGCATAATAACAATGAAGATTTTGTTATTGCTGAACCACATGATTCAGTAGTTGAAAACATTGAACATATTGAAAAACTTTTGACAACTCCTCCAAGAGCGATAGATACTGTTGCAAGAAAAAAAGTTTTAATTGTTTATGCAGGCACAAGTATGAGAGATGTTATAATTACTATGGCAAAATCCAATTTCAGTAATTTGCCAGTTTATAGAGATAACGAACTTATTGGTGTCGCTAATGGACAAAAGATTATTACCTCAATGGGGCAATATATGATGGCTGGGGGAAAATGTTCAAGTTTTTTAGATAATGTTCAAATTGAAGATATGCTTTCTTCTTTAGAAAACAGCAATTACTATTGTGTTAAGAAGGTTGATTGCACTATTGAAGAAGCGTTGCAAGAATATGACAAAAATCATAAACTTCTTGCAATATTATTTACAAAGAGAGGGACTTCGTCTGAACTTCCTGTTGGTATAATGACAGGAGCAAATGTTGTTGAAGCCCAAAAAATTCTTGAAAATTATTAATGCATTTAAGTATATGATAAATTTTATTTATGTAAATTTGGATTGCTATAGGAAGAAAAATTTTGAAATTTTTCAAAATTTTTAGAAACTATAGTTTCTGCAAGCGATGCTTGCCTTCCTATAGCATTATTTTATAAATTAAAGCACGAATTGCATTAAAAATTAACACTGAATTTTAATGAAAATTGTGCTAGATTGAAAGACAAAAAAAATTGAAAGAAATTATAAATTTTTTATTGTTAAATTTTAATTTTAAATTTGAAATTATTAAATAAAATAAATGATTTAACTTGACAATAAATAAATTATAAATTAAAATAAAAATTGTAATTTGAAAAACGAAGATAAAAGACAAGACTTTTAATAGAATTTATTTCAGAGAGTTATCGTTTGGTGAAAGATAATATAAATCATTAAAGGTTATCACTTTTGGAGTTGGAATTGTGAAATAACAGTAATGATTCTCGGGACTTCCCGTTATAGAAGAGGTGGGTGATTGCCTGCTACAATTAAAGTTTACAAGTGGTATAAAGTCGCAGTGGGTTCTTGTAACTTATCTGCGTTTTTTATTAAAAGGAGAATGATATGTATAATAAAGTTGACACAAAATTAGATTTTGTAGGAAATGAAAGAAAAATCTTAAAATTTTGGAAAGACAACAACATTATAAAAAAGGGACTTGAACTAAATAAGGGAAGTGATAGAAGTTACACTCTTTATGATGGTCCTCCAACTGCAAACGGCAAGCCTCATATCGGACACCCTTTAACTCGTGTTATGAAAGATATTATTCCAAGATTTATGTCAATGAAAGGATATTATATTTATCGTAAGGCAGGTTGGGATACTCATGGACTTCCAGTAGAAGTTGAAATTGAAAAAAAACTTGGACTTAATGGTAAACAGGATATTGAAAAATACGGGGTAGAAAAATTTATAAATCTTTGTCGTGATTCCGTTTGGAAATATAAAACAATGTGGGAAGATATGACAGATAAGGTTGGTTATTGGGTAGATATGGATAATCCATATATTACTTATGATAACAACTATATAGAAAGCATCTTTTGGGCATTGAAAGAAATGGACAAAAAGGGTTTAATTTATCGAGGACATAAAATTGTTCCATATTGTCCACGTTGTGGAACTTCACTTTCAAAAATGGAAGTTGAAAATGGCGATAATTATAAAATCTTAAAAGAAAATTCAGTGTATGTTCAAATCAAAAGTCAAGATGAAGAAAATACTTATTTTTTAGTTTGGACAACAACTCCATGGACACTTCCATCAAATGTTGCTTTATGTATGAATCCAAATGAAGAGTATTCAAAAATTGAATTTGAAGGTAAAAATTATATAATGCTTGACAGCCTAATTCATACTTTATTTGAAGAAGGAACATATAAAAAAGTTTATACCAAGAAAGGTAAGGAGTTTGAGTATCATAAATATTTACCTTTATTTGACTATGTTAAAGATGAAGTAAAAAATGGTTATTTTGTAATTGTCGATGATTATGTTACAACTGAAGATGGAACAGGAATAGTTCATATCGCACCAGCATTTGGTGAAGAAGACTATAATGCAGCCAAAAAATATAACTTATCATTTGTTCAACTTGTTGATGAAAATGGTAAGATGAGTGATAAAACTGATTTTGGTGGAATGTTTGTTAAAGATGCTGATAAATTTGTTATAGATAAACTTCAAAAAGAAGATAAAATGTTTAAAGTGCTTCCTTTTGAACATTCTTATCCACATTGTTGGAGATGTGGAAGTCCTCTTCTTTATTATGCAAGTAATGCATGGTTTGTAAAAACAACGGCAATTAAAGATAAAATGGTTGAAAATAATAATGCTATTAATTGGATTCCTGATCATATAAAGAAAGGAAGAATGGGTAATTTCCTTGAAAATAATATTGATTGGGGAATTTCACGAAATAGATATTGGGGAACACCTTTACCTTTCTGGGTTTGTGAATGTGGTCATATCCATGTTGTAGGTTCTGTTAAAGAATTAAAAGAACTTACAGGAGCAGAAGGTGAACTTGATCTCCATAAACCAACTCTTGATAAACTTACAATGAAATGTGAAAAATGTGGCAAAATTATGCATAGAACTCCTGAAGTAATGGATTGTTGGTTTGATTCAGGTTCAATGCCATTTGCACAATATCACTATCCTTTTGAAAATAAAGAAGTGTTTGAAAAATCTTTCCCTGCAGATTTTATCAGTGAGGCGATTGACCAAACAAGAGGGTGGTTCTATTCTTTACTTGCAGTCAATACAGCAGTATTTGGGAAATCTCCATTTAAGTCATGCAATGTATTAGGTTTGGTTCTTGATAAACATGGACTTAAAATGTCAAAACATCTTGGAAATGGTGTTGACCCTTGGGATATTTTAAATAAAGAAGGTGGAGATGCTTTAAGATGGTATTTCTATAACAACTGTGTTCCTGGTCAAGGCATTGCATTCAATGAGGATAATTTGATAGAATTACAAAGAAAGTTTTTAGGGACATTATGGAATGTTTATGCTTTCTATTGTCTATATGCAGAAATTGATAAAATCGATCCTACAAAATATAATATTAAAGATTGCTCATTATCTTTCCTTGATAAATGGCTTTTATCAGAATATAACGCTCTTGTTAAATTAACAAATGATGCTCTTGAAAATCATGATATGCTTTCTTCTTCTAGGGCTATAACAGAATTTGTGGATAAATTGTCAAATTGGTATGTTCGTCGTTCAAGAGAAAGATTTTGGGGTAGTGAAGAAAGTGATGACAAGATTGCTGCCTATAAAACATTATATGAAGTTTTGGTTGGACTTAGTAAGTTGCTTGCTCCGTTTGTTCCATTTATATCAGAAGAAATTTATCAAAATTTAGTCCGAAATCTTGATAAAAATGCTCCTGAAAGTGTTCATTTTTGTTCTTATCCACAAGCAAATGAAGATATGATTGATAAAACTTTAAATGAAGGCATGGATAAAGTTTTAGAGATTGTTCTTTTAGGTAGAGCGTGCCGTAGTGCAAGCAATGTAAAAAATCGTCAACCTCTTGCAAAAGTATTGGTTTGCACAAATAAAGAGTTGAAACTTGATGATGAACTTGTAGATTTAATTAAAGATGAACTCAATGTTGAAACACTTGAATTATCACATAATGCTGATGAATATGTTTCTTATGAAATAAAACCACAATTAAGAACAGTTGGTCCTAAATATGGAAAATCACTTGGAGCAATAAAAGCATATTTATCTTCAATAAATCCAGTGGAGGCAGTATCAAAAGTTCGAAAGGGTGAGAATTTGATTTTTGATGTTGATGGTCAAGAAATTTCATTATCTCAAGAAGACCTTTTAATTTCTCTTAAAAATAAAGAAGGATATTCAAGTGAATCAAATGGAGAAACAACAGTAGTTCTTGATACCAATTTGACCCAAGATTTAATTGAAAAAGGAATGATAAAAGAGTTTGTAAGTAAGATACAAAATTTAAGAAAAGAAAGTGGTTATGAAGTAGTAAATCATATTAAGATTGAAGTTGAAGGAGATGAAAAATTAATCGATATTATTCTTAAATATTCTGAACAAATAAAGAAAGGAACTCTTTGTGATGTTGTAATTAAAGGAAATTCAGGTGAAAATAAATTAGAATTCTCTTTTGATGAAGCAAAAATAAATGCTTTAATTTCAAGAATATAGATGAGAATATTAAAAAAAAGTTAAAATTTTTTAATAAATAAAAGCAGAAATATATTAAATTAAATTATTTAATATTAATTCTGTCTTTTATTTTGTGTATAATTTATACACTTTCTTTATTAAGTAATATTTTTAGGTTGAAAAAAAAGTTAAAATTTGTTATAATTCTATTATGAAGAGGTATTTATGAATTTTAATACAACAAAGAAGCAAAATATTGAGAAATCTTGTGGATATAATCCTATCCTAAAAGCCATTGTCATTGAACAATTTAAAAATTTTGAAAATATTTCAAAATCTTTTAATAAGCCAAATCATAATTATGAAATTGGTGATGATGTAAAGTTGAAAAAAGATAGTATTATGCATGGGATTCGTGATGAAAGACAATTTAACTTTATTTCACAAAATGGTTTTATTGCAAGAGATATATATGATAAAAAAAGTATGTCGAAATACCCTAGATGTATAAATTTTTTTAATGTTAAAAAAGAGCGTTTACTCTCTAATTATATAGATGAATATAGTGGTTGCAGTATTAGATGGATAAATAAAGGAAAAGATGAAATTCATTCTCAAATAATTCCTTTTTCTAAAGTAAGTAAAGATATAATTTATAATAGAAATGCATGGTTTGCTGAACAACTTAAAGAAAGTCGTTTTATGCCATGTCTTCAAAATGATTTTTCTCAAATTGCTTTTATTTTAGATATGAGTAGCAAACAAGCAAAACAAATAATGGAAGGTGATATAACAAAAGAAAGTTTTGATGATGACGATGCACGTCTTTTTGTAAGTAAATTATCTTATCAAAGATTTGTTACTAAAAAACATTCTCACAATTCAGTTTTTTCAGAGAGAGAAAGTCATGTAGTTTATGGAGTTCCAAAATGTTTTGTCGAAGGAATTTTAGTAAATCGAGAGTATGAACAGAACAAAGAAAAACTTGAAATAATTAAAAAAGCATTTCCAAACGCATATATTTGTAACCTTGATGGTAAAGTCATTATTAAATAAAATTTATTTAATTTTAGTTGATTTTCAATATTTTTATAAAATAATTTTTAAAATATATAATTAATAGGAATTATTTTATAGTAACATATGTTTTATAAAAGCATTTTAATTTTAAATATTTAATAAATAATTTTAAGTCAAAGATTATCATAATCTTTGACTTTTTGATGAAAACAATATATATTTGAAATATAAAATAATAAGTAAAAGGAATTTATTAATGAAAATAGCATCTGATTGGAAAGATTATCAAGTAATAGCAACTGGAGATGGTGAAAAACTTGAAAGATGGGGTAAATATGTTTTATTAAGACCAGACCCACAAGTTATATGGCATGCACAAAAAGACCTTAAAAATTATAATGGACTTGATGCACATTATTTACGTTCAAGTTCTGGTGGTGGTGGTTGGCAATATGTTAAAAAGTTGCCAGAAGAATGGACTATAGAATGGCATGGTTTAAAATTCATAATTAAACCAATGGGTTTTAAACATACTGGTTTATTCCCAGAGCAGGCAGTTAATTGGAATGATTTAACAAATTTAATAAAAAACGCTAATAGAACTATAAAGGTTTTAAATCTATTCGCTTATACTGGTGGTGCAAGTGTTGTGTGCTCGAAAGCAGGTGCAAGTGTTACTCATGTAGATGCAAGTAAAGGTATGGTTGAAAGAGCAAAAGAAAACGCAAAACTTAACGGAATTACAAATATTCGATATATAATTGATGATTGCAAAAAATTTATAGAAAGAGAATATAGGCGTGGGAATTTTTATGATGCTATTATAATGGATCCTCCAAGTTATGGACGTGGAACGAATGGTGAAATGTGGAAACTTGAAGATAATTTATTTGATTTTGTTATGAGCACAAAGAAAATTTTGTCAGATAAGCCACTTTTTGTTTTAATATCTTCTTATACAACAGGTTTACAAGCAAGTGTTCTTTCAAATATATTAACTTTAGTTTTTGGCGAAGGGGGAATTGATGCTGATGAAATTGGGTTGCCTACGGAAGAAAAAATCGTGTTACCATGTGGTTCAAGGGGAATAAAAATATGGAAGAATTAGTTGTTTTATATGAAGATAATCATATTATAGTTGTAGTTAAGCCTCAAAATATTCCATCTCAAGGGGATATTTCAGGTGATGATGATATGCTTAATAAAGTGAAAAGATATATTAAGGAAAAATATAATAAAGAAGGTGAAGCCTTTGTGGGGCTTGTTCATAGGCTTGATCGTCCTACAGGTGGGATAATGGTTTTTGCAAAAACTTCAAAAGCAGCAGCAAGACTTTCACAACAAATTAAAGATAATCAAATGAATAAAACATATTATGCTGTTATCACGCAAATTCCACAAATAAAGCAAAATATTTTGTTAAATTATCTTAAAAAAGATGAAAAAAATAATATTGTAAAGATTGTCCCACAATCAGAGCAAGGTGCAAAAAGAGCAGAATTAAGTTATAAAGTTTTGCAAACAAATGAAAATTTAGCATTATTAGAAGTTAAATTAATAACAGGAAGGGGACATCAAATTAGAGTGCAAATGGCAGGTATTAATTGTCCTTTGTTTGGTGATAATAAATATGGAAAAATCACCAATAAAAAATCTGTTAATCTTGGTTTATGGGCAGGAAGACTTGAATTTCTTCATCCAACTACAAAACAAAAAATGATTTTTGCTTGTCCTCCAGACACCTCAAAAGAACCATGGAATAAATTTTATATAGAAAAATATTTTTTAAGATAATTTAATTAATTAACATAAAAAAATATAAAAAACACAAGAAAAACTAAAAAAAGTCAAAAAATTTGGCTTTTTATTTTTTTAATATTTAATTTTGTTTATAATATATACATAGTGATGTTAAAATTTTATTGTCATAAAATTTTAACAAATTCTATCGAATTTGTGTGTTTTACTCACCATCACCATTAATAATGTTCAGTTGCTGTTATGTCTTTGCTTTGTTATACTTAAATTTAAACCGAATTGTTATAATAAAAATAATAAGTAATTAAGGAGATAAAATGAAAACTAGAAATCAAATTAATGATAATTTTAAATGGGACTTATCGCCATTATGTTCAAGTGATGAAGATTTTTATAAGGGACTTGAAAAAGTAAATGAATATATCAAAAAGTTTAAAAATTTTGAAAATAAATTAAATAATAAAGAAACTATATTAAAATTCTTTAAATTAGATGAAGAATTCGATGATTTAATTGAACCTTTGTATATGTATGTTCATCTTAAGCATGATGAAATTTTATCTGACCGAAAAAGAAATGAAATGTCAGAAAAGATTAGTCATATTTTAAGTGAACTTTCTGTTGAGACTTCATTTGTTACTACAGAATTGCATGAATTACCCGATGAAATTATAGATGACATATTGCAAGATAAACGATTTAAAGATTATGATAGAATGTTTGAAAACATAAAAAAAGAAAAAATCCATATGTTATCAAAGGAAGAAGAAAAACTTCTTGCAGGAATGAGTTTTTTAGGTGGATTTTCATCAAATATGCGAAATTTATCAGATGTTGATATAACCTTTGAAAAAGTTAAAGACAGCAAAGGTAAGACTTTGGAACTAAACCATTCTAATTATTCTGTTTATTTAAGAAGTAAAGATAGAGAATTAAGAAAGAATACAATGACAGTTTTGAATGGGACTTATGGCAAATTTATAAATACACTTGCTAATAATTATATTAATGAAGTAAAGCAAAATTGCTATTTTGCAAAAGTCCGAAAATACAAATCTGCTTTAGATGAAGCATTGCAAGATGAAGAAGTTTCAAAAAAAGTGTATGATACATTAATTCAGAGTGTAAATAAGAATTTAGATGTTTTATTTGATTATTTTAAATTAAAGAAAAAGATTTTGGGGCTTGATAATTTTTATATTTATGATTGTATGGCAGAAATAGACAAGAATAAAGGTAAAAAATACAGTTATGACCAAGCAATAGAAATTATTATGGAAGCAGTGGCACCTCTTGGCAGTGAATATGTAAACCTTATTAAACAAGCAAAAGACAATAGATGGATTGATGTTTATCCAAATAAGGACAAGCGTTCTGGTGCTTATGAAAGTGGAATTTATGGATATCATCCTTATGTTCTTACAAATTTTGAAGGTGATTTAGACTCTGTTTTTACTTTGGCACATGAACTTGGTCATGCAATGCATACACATTTTTCAAATAATAATCAGCCAAGGACAAAAGCAAGTTATACAATCTTTTTAGCAGAGATCGCAAGCACAACAAATGAAATTTTATTAATTAATTATTTCTTAAAAAGGTCAAATTCAAAAAATGAAAAACTTTACCTTTTAAACAAATTGTTTGATG
Source organism: uncultured Eubacteriales bacterium (assembly GCA_900557645.1). GTDB lineage: Bacteria > Bacillota > Clostridia > Christensenellales > UBA1242 > Caccovivens. Next base: position 614 of record USSZ01000008.1, on the reverse strand, counting down.
AAGTAAAAGGAACTATTTTTAGACAAACTATGTTTGCCGAATTTGAAGAGCACGTTCATTCATCTTATGAGAAGGCGGAGGCACTTACTAAAGATGGTCTTTGTGAATATTATTATAACTTGAATAAAAAATATTTTGGTTCTGTCAAACTCATAAAAGAAATTCAATATGAATGGGCAAGGATTCCTCATTTTTTTACTGCTTTTTATGTTTATAAATATGCAACGGGTATGATTTGTGCAATAACATTTGTTAACAAAATTTTAGAGAAAGGGGAAGAAGCCGTTCGAGATTATTATAAATTCTTAACAGCAGGAGCAAGTGATACTCCGAATAATATTTTAAAGAAAGCAAATTGTAATCTTGAAGATGAAAAAACATTTGATGAATGTTTTGCTTATTTAAAAAATCTTATTAAAGAGTGGAAAAAACTTACAAAATAGAAAAAGCCATCAATTAATGATGGCTTTTTTCATACAGGTTTATGATTGACAAAAATATGTTTTTAGAGTAAACTATAAAAGATTGCTTTATAAGTTAATTTATTTTTAAACTTTTTATTTTTTTTCTCAAAAAATAAAAATATTTATTTAATTATTATACTTAAGTAATTT